>CAXTTS010000346.1:0-2033 GCA_964247265.1 uncultured Sphingomonadaceae bacterium | reverse complement strand
CCGCTTGCCGATCGCGAGCAGCTGGTCGCCCGCGCGATGCACCTTCATATCGTCGGCATCATAAGCCGGCTTGATGTCGACGGTGACGGTGATCGGCGCGGGCGCCTGCGCGATCAGCCGGGCCACGATCGCGGGATCGATCAGCGTGTCGCCGTTCAGGATGATGAAGTCGCGGTCCATCAGATCGCGCACGATCCAGCACGAGCCGAGATTGTCCGCCACCTTGTAGAAGGGATTGAAGTGGGTTGTCAGCGTCACGCCGCCGATCGCCGCCAGCGCCGCCTCCACCTTCTCGGTGCGAAAGCCGGTGACGACGTGGATATCGTCGATGCCGTTCGCTACGAGCGCCGCGATCTGCCACGCGATCAGCGACTTGCCGGCGAACGGAATCAGGCATTTGGGCTGATCGGCGGTGACCGGCAGCAGGCGGGAGCCCTGGCCGGCGCTCAGGATGATGGCGCGGGTGATGGTCATGCGCGCCGGTTAGGCCGGAATTGTGGCAAGATCGCGGGTGGCGAGAATCGCCTCGGCCAGCGCATGATCGGCGGGCTTGTCCACATCGATGCACGCCTCGGCGATCGGGATTTCGATCGCGGCGGCGGCAAGCCCCAGGCGACGGCCCGCGCGGCGCAGCGCACCGGCGAGGGTGAACAGGCGCAGCGCAGCACCCAGCAGGATCACCGGCCCGAACGCGCCGATCACCGCACGGCCCTTCTTGCGCTGCTGTTCGATCGTCCGCCACAGATCGACCGCCTCGCGCGCGACAGGCGTGGCCAGCAGGAACAGGTTCGCGCCGGAATAGGCCCCGCCGCGGAAGCGCAGCCAGGTCCGCCGGTTGTCGGGATAGGCAGCCGCCAGCACCCGCCGCTCGACGACGCCGACCGCGACATCGGCCCGCGTGGCGAGAGCAGGGGTGAGGAACGCATCCAGCATCGCCGCATCCAGCAGCGGATGATCGGCGGTGGTGACGAGGAAGGGATAGCTTTGCGGATGGCTATCCAGCGCATCGGCGATCGCGCCGCTGACGGACGATCCGGCAGGCTCGAACAGGATCTTCGGGTGGCTTTCGAGCCATTGGCAGTCCCGATGGTCGGTGAGCGCCCCCGGCGCCTGCGCCAGCACGATCACCCGCGCGATCGCCGGATGATCCACCAGCGTACGCGCGACCCGCGACAGCATCGCCTCGCCCGCGACCGGCACCAGCGCCTTGAACGGCACGCTAAACGCAGCGGCAAGCGGATCGACGCCGGGACGACTGCCGGCGAGGAGGAGAGCGGTGAGCGGCGTCATGCTTCCACCGGCCGGGCCAGAGACGCTGCCCCGGCCACTGTCATCAATACACCCGCGCCTTTGGCTTGATATACTCCGCCTCGTCGGTGAGCGTATATTCGTGCACCGGGCGGTAATCGATCGATACGGCACCCTTGTTGAACGACACCAGCGTGTGCTTCATCCAGTTGGCGTCGTCGCGCTCGGGATAATCCTCGTGCATGTGGGCGCCGCGGCTTTCGTGGCGGTTGGCGGCCGAATGCATCGTCACCACCGCCTGCGGCAGCATGTTGTCCAGCTCCAGCGTCTCGATCAGATCGGTGTTCCAGATCATCGAGCGATCGGTGATGCCGACATCCTGCAGGCTGGCATAGACATTGTCGATCAGGCCCTGGCCCTCGCGCAGCAGCGCCGTATCGCGGAACACGGCGCAATGCTTCTGCATCGTGTGCTGCATCTTCAGGCGGATCTGCGCGGTAGGGGTGCCGCCCTTGGCGTTGCGAAAATGGTCGAGCCGGCTGAGCGCGAAATCGTCCGCCGCCGTGTTGATGACGCCGTGCTTGCTGTTCGGCTTCACCAGTTCGGCAATGCGGAAGCCGGTGGCGCGGCCGAACACGACCAGATCGATCAGCGAGTTCGACCCCAGCCGGTTCGCGCCGTGGACCGACACGCAGGCCGCCTCGCCAACGGCGAACAGGCCGGGCACCACGCTGTCCGGATCGCCGTCCTTCAGCGTTACCACCTCGCCATGATAGTTACACGGC
>CAXTTS010000345.1:0-2034 GCA_964247265.1 uncultured Sphingomonadaceae bacterium | reverse complement strand
GCCGCTCCTCGCGGGGAGGATCGCGCCGCAGCCAGTCGGGCTCGGCCGGCACCGGCACCGGCGTCCGCGCCTTGGCCGTGCGCCCCGATCCCGCCGGCCCGCCGCGATGATGCCGCGCCTCCTGCCAATGCCCGTCGGCCTCCCACTCCGCCCCGAGGCCGGATAGCGCATCCTCGATCGCACGATACCAGCTCTCCGCTGGCGGCTCGCCCTTGGCGCGCGGCCCCAGCGCGCCGCCGATCACCAGCCGCTCCTCGGCGCGGGTCGCCGCCACATACAGCAACCGCCAATGCTCCTGCCGCTCGCGCCGCTCGGTCGATGCCAGATCGTCGGCGATCGTGCCCGCCAGCTCGTCCTTACGCGGCCGGATCACCGGCGTCGGCAGCGCCTCCGCATCGAGCGTCCAATCGACATCGGTGATCCGCCCGGCATCGGGATCGGCGGTCGCATCCGCCAGGATCACCACGGGCGCCTGCAATCCCTTGGCGCCATGCACCGTCATCACCCGCACCGCATCGAGCGGGGCGGAGGGATCGCGCGTGATATCCACCTCGCCGCGATCGAACCAGTCGAGGAAACGTTGCAGCGATGGCGTATCGTCCGCCTCGAACGCCAAAGCGGCGTTGACCAGCTCCTCGATCGGATCGCGCGCCTCCGGCCCCAGCCGCGCGAGCAGCTTCGCCCGCCCCTGCAACGGGCCGGAGAGGATCGTCTCCAGAAGCTGATAGGGCGTGGTCAGATCGGCCTGCGCCAGTATCGCACCCAGCCCCGCTTGCACCCCGGCGAAGCCCTCGGCCCCGCGCAGCGCCTCCCACAGCGTGCCACTACGGCCGAATCCGATGCGGTACAGCTCGTCCTGCGTCAGCCCGAACAAAGGCGACACCAGCAGGCTCGCCAGGCTCAGATCGTCGCCCGGCTGCAAGGCGAAACGGATCACCGCCAGCAGGTCGCGCACCGCCAGCGGCGCCGTCAGCCGCAGCCGGTCGACGCCCGCCACCGGCACGCCCTCGGCATGCAGCCGCGCCACGATCAGCGAAGCCAGCGCCCCCCGGCTCCGCACCAGGATCAGGATATCCTCCGGCCGCAGGTCGCGCCCGCGCCCGGCGATGCGGAACGGCGCATCCAGCCACGCACGGATCTGCCGCGCCAGCCGCGTGGCGAAGATGCGGGTGGCGTCGTCGATCCAGCCTTCCTCGCTTCCCGCATCGTCGTCGCCAGCCTGCGGGCCGGCCACCACCGGCCGCCACAGGCTCACCATCCCCGGCAGCCCCGCCTTCGCGCTGACATGCGGGTTCGGCGGCTCGTCCAGCCCCAGACGCTCCGGCCCCAGTTCGTCGAGCAGCCGGTCGACCAGCTCCAGCACCGGCGGCGTCGAACGGAACGAACGGTCGAGCGACAGCGCGTGCAGTTCGCGCTCCACCCCCCTCGCTTTCTCGGCGAACGCGCGCCCCGCCGCGCGGAACGCCTCCGGGTCGGTGCCCTGGAAGCCGTAGATCGCCTGCTTGAAATCACCGACGGTGAAGATCGTCCGCGTCACCCCCCGCGCACCCTCGCCGGCGAAGAACTCGGCGGCGAGCGCCGCGACGATCGACCATTGCCGCACATTGGTATCCTGCGCCTCGTCGACCAGAATGTGGTCTGTCGCCTGATCCAGCTTGTAGCGCACCCAGTCGCCGATGCCGTCGGTCAGCAGCAGCCGCTCGGCCAGCCGGATCAGGTCGTCGAAGTCGAGCATCCCGCTGGCGCGCTTCGCCGTATCGAACGCATCAGCATACTCCCGCCCCGCCCGCAGACCGGCGGCGATCAGCTCGGCCAAAGCGGCGCGGCGGCGCAACCCGATCAGCAGCGTGCAGGCATCGGCCAGGCGCGCGGCGTGATCGGGGTAATCGGGCGATGCCTTCAGCAGCCCCGCCGGCGGTTTGCGCGGATCGCCATCCTTGGTCAGCACCAGCAACGCGACATCGTCGAGCAACACGGCCCGTTCGTCCGCGCCCGCCGCCAGGAAAGCCGCCGCGCGATCCGCCGCCGCCAGCC
>CAXTTS010000344.1:0-2041 GCA_964247265.1 uncultured Sphingomonadaceae bacterium | reverse complement strand
GGGCATGGTGTCGAACGGCTACAAGCGCGATTTCGCCGAGCGCACGTTCAAGCAGCTCGAGGGGTTCGGCAGCTACGGCTTCCCCGAAAGCCACGCCGCCAGCTTTGCCAAGATCGCCTACGCCTCGTCGTGGATGAAATGCCACCATCCGGATATCTTCTGCGCGGCCCTGCTCAACGCCCAGCCGATGGGCTTTTACGCCCCCGCCCAGATCGTGCGCGACGCGCGCGAACATGGCGTGGAGATCCGCCCGGTGGACGTGAACGCCAGCCGCTGGGATTGCACGCTGGAGGCGCGGCGCGGCGACGATCTCGCCGTCCGCATCGGCCTGCGCATGGTGCGCGGCCTGTCGAACATCGATGGCGCGAAGATCGTCGCGGCGCGCGGCGATACGCCTTTCGCCTCGCCGGAGGATCTGTGGTTCCGCAGCGGCGTGGCGCCCGCCGCGATCGAGAAGCTGGCCGATGCCGATGCGTTCGGATCGATGCCGTCCGCCGCGCCGGACAGGGCGGGGAGCACCGGCCTCAACCGCCGCCAGGCGCTGTGGCGGACGCGCGGTCTCGCCGCCGCCCCGCTCCCCCTGTTCGCCGCCGCCGATGCGCGCGAGCAGGGCAACGAGCCCGCCGTGGCGCTGCGCCCGATGACCGAGGGGCGCGAGGTGGTCGAGGATTATCGCGCCGTCCAGCTGTCCCTGCGCGCCCATCCGCTCGCCTTCCTGCGCGCCGACCTCGCCCGGCGCGGCATCGTGACGGCCAGGGCGCTGGAAACGATCCGCGACGGTCGCTTCGTCGAGGTCGCCGGCATCATCCTCGTCCGGCAGAAGCCGGGCAGCGCCAAGGGCGTGCTGTTCATCACCATCGAGGACGAGACCGGCATCGCCAACGGTATCCTCTGGCCCGATCGCTTCGAGGCGCAGCGCCGCGTCGTGCTGGCCTCGGCGATGATCGGCATCAGGGGGCGGGTGCAGCGCGAGGGGCTCGTCATCCACGTCATCGCCGATCGCATCGTCGATTATACGCCGCTGCTGCGCACGGTCGGCGAGATGGACTTTCCCCACCGCCCCGGCCCCGGCGACGGCGCCACCCACGGCGGCTCACCGGATCGCGGCGATCGCGGCTGGGCGCCCAAAGTATATGACAGCTACCACCGCGCCTTCTGCACCGGCGCCGATCCCGAGGATGTCATCCGGGTGAAATCGCGCGACTTCCACTGAGGCGGTCGTCGTGGACGGCGGCTAACGCTCGCCGTTCCGCCGCATCGGCATCGCATCGATCGTCGCTTCCATCCGCTCGGCCGTCAGTGGCGCCGCCGATCGCAGCTTCTCGCCGCCATCCTTGCCGATCAGGATCGCGGTGAAGCCGGACGAAGCGGGCTTGAAGCGCCGCCGCAGGGCCGCCGCTTCGTCGGAGGCACCGCTCACCGCGCCACCGATCACCGTCACCGCCACCAGATCGCGCTCCGCCGCCGGCCGTCCCCAGGCGGCCATCACCTCGCGCTGCCGCACCAGCGCGGTCGCCTGCGCATCCGGCGCGAACAGCAGCAGCACGCGGTGGTGCCAGCGCATCTGCGCCAGCGTCGCCCCGGACGAGACGGAAGAGGAGCCGATCAAAGCCACCGCAAGCGCGATCAAGGCATAACGCATGGAGCCTTAACGCGCGCCCCGCCCGCTCGCTCCGCGCAGCAGACCGGCATCATACCGGCTCAGGCTGGGATCTCCGGCGGCCTGACCCGCGCCAATGATCGCGCGAGTCCCCGGGCTCGCCTCAGAAATAGCCTTCCTGCTTCTTCTTCTCCATGCCGGCGCCGCCCTCGTCCTTGTCGATCGCGCGGCCCTGGCGTTCGCTGGTGGTGGTCAGCAGCATCTCCTGGATCACCGCCGGCAGCGTCGCCGCCTCGCTCTCCACCGCGCCGGTCAGCGGATAGCAGCCGAGCGTGCGGAAGCGGATCGAGCGCTCGACCGGCACCTCGCCGGCTTTGAGCGGAAAGCGATCGTCGTCGACCATCAGCAACATGCCGTCGCGTTCGACGGTGGGGCGTGGTG
>CAXTTS010000343.1:0-2060 GCA_964247265.1 uncultured Sphingomonadaceae bacterium | reverse complement strand
TCGGGCTGGACCTTTCGGTTCGGGCTGGACAAGCGGATCGCCAGCCCCTAATCGCCCTTTCCGAGGGACGCTAAGGCGCCCCGAGCGGCTGCGGTCTGCCCTCCGGCAGCAAGCGCCCGACATGCGTGGGCGCATAGCTCAGCGGTAGAGCACACCCTTCACACGGGTGGGGTCGCAGGTTCAATCCCTGCTGCGCCCACCACGCATCATGGCCCGTCGCTCCCAATGGAGGACGGGCTGCCTGCATCCTTTCATTTGGTCCTCGCCACGGGCTGGAACTGGCCCAGGCCGCAGCTGGCGCCGCGTATGCCGCCGCCGCCGCGATTGAGCACGGTGATGATGTCTACCGAACAAAGCTGACTTTGCGAGGTGGCGTAGCCGAATGCCTCCTCGAAACCGAGCTGGGGGCAGCTGTTGGGCAGCGTGTTGCGGTAGATCTTGCCGCCGGTCATGTAGAAATCGATCGTGCTGTCGTCGCGGACGCGGGTTTCGCGGATCTGGACGATAGGGACGCAATCCTCGACCTTCGCGCCCGGGATCGGGGTGAGCATCGCCGCCTCGGCCTTGCGGTCGCGCGCATCGGCGGGGGCGACGGCAAGGGTGGCAAGCAATGCGGCGGCGAGGAGGGGCAAGGGGCGCATCGATTCTCTCCGGACTGGACGCATGGTCTGCGGCACTGGCGGATCAACGCGGGACGACGACTTTCGGTGCCGTGGCAGGCGGTGCCGTCGTCGGCGGTGGCGGCGTCTTCGGCTTGTAGGCGCACAGATCGGCCACGGCGCAATGCCAGCATTCGGGCCGGCGGGCCTTGCAGACATAGCGGCCGTGGAGGATCAGCCAGTGATGCGCGTGGCGGCGGAACAGCGCCGGCGTGGCCTTTTCCAGCTTCAGTTCGACGATCAGCGGGGTCTTGCCGCGCGCCAGGCCGGTGCGGTTGCCGACGCGGAAGATGTGGGTATCGACCGCGATCGTTTCCGCACCGAAGGCGACGTTCATCACCACGTTCGCCGTCTTGCGGCCGACGCCGGGAAGCTGCTCCAGCGCGTCGCGGTCGGCCGGCACCTCGCCGCCATGATCCGCGATCAGGCGCTCCGACAAGGCAATGACGTTCTTGGCCTTGGTGTTGAACAGGCCGATTGTTTTGATGTGCTGCTTCAGCGCCGCCTCGCCGAGCGCGACCATCGCGGCGGGTGTGTCGACCTCGGCGAACAAAGCGCGGGTAGCCTTGTTGACGCCGACGTCCGTGGCCTGCGCGGAGAGTGCCACGGCGACGAGCAACGTATAGGGATTTACATATTCGAGTTCGGTCTCGGGCGAGGGGTTTGCCTCGGCCAGCCGGCGGTAGAATTCGAAGACGTCGGCCTTCTTCATGCGAGGCCGAGCATGTCCGTCATGGCATAGCGCCCGGCGGGGCGACCGGCGAGCCATAGCGCGGCCTTGATCGCGCCGCGCGCGAAGATCGTGCGGTTCTCGGCGCGGTGGCCGAGCTCCAGCCGCTCGCCCTCGGTGGCGAAGATCAGCTGGTGATCGCCGGCGACCGAGCCGCCGCGCAGGGTGGCGAAGCCGATGCTGCCTTCGGGCCGTGCGCCGGTGATCCCGTCGCGGCTGCGGACGGCGCAGTCATCGAGCGCGACCTGCCGGCCGGCGGCGGCCGCCTCGCCGAGCAGCAAGGCGGTGCCGGAGGGCGCATCGACCTTGTGGCGGTGGTGCATCTCGACGATTTCGATGTCCCAGTCCGCCCCTAGCCGCGCTGCCGTTTCCCGCACGAGATAAGCCAGCAGGTTGACGCCGAGCGACATGTTGGCGGCCTGGAGGATGGCGATGTCATGTGCGGCGGCGTCGATCATCGCGTGGTGATCGGGCGCGAGGCCGGTGGTGCCGATCACCAGCGCCACGCCAGCGCCGCGCGCGGTGGCGAGCGTGGCGGGCAAAGCATCGGGCACCGAGAAATCGATCAGCACGTCGGCGGACCGCGCCAGTTCCCCGGGCGCGACGAAGGCGAGGCCGGGCGCGACCTCCCCCACGACGCCGGGCCGGTCGGCGCCGCCGGCGAGCGTGGC
>CAXTTS010000342.1:0-2069 GCA_964247265.1 uncultured Sphingomonadaceae bacterium | reverse complement strand
AATTGCCCGTCAGAAGTTTCATCGCGCGTCCCCATGCTCGCGCCGGGCCGGATCAGTTCGGCGGCCTTGGCGGAATCACTGTCGCGCGCCTCTTAGTCAGGCAGGCCGGGCGGCGAAAGGGGGCGGCGGCCGAAAGCGAACGAAGCAGCGGACGAAGCGTGGGTGCCAGCGCCGGGCGGCGATGCTATGCGGCGGCATGTCCGTCGTCACCCGCTTCGCCCCGTCGCCCACCGGCCGCCTGCATGTCGGCAATATCCGGGCGGCGCTGCACAACTGGCTGTATGCGCGCCATCATGGCGGGCGCTTCCTGCTACGGCTCGACGATACCGATGCGGAGCGATCGACCGCCGCCTTCGCCGATGCCATCCGCGCCGATCTCGACTGGCTGGGACTGGTGCCCGACGATGCGGTGCGCCAGTCCGATCGCGGCGCGTTGTACGAGGCGCGGTTCGCGGATCTGCGTGCGGCGGGCCGGGTGTATCCGGCCTATGAGACGGCGCAGGAGCTGGACCTGAAGCGCAAGATCGCGGCCGGGCGCGGGCTGCCGCCGGTCTATGATCGGGCGGCGCTGGGGCTTTCCGACGCCGATCGTACCGGGCTGGAGGCGGCGGGGGTGCGGCCGCACTGGCGCTTCCGCCTGGATCACGATGCGCCGATCCTGTGGCATGATCTGATCCGGGGCGAGCAGCGGCTCGATCCGGCCCTGCTCTCCGATCCGGTGATCCGGCGGGCGGACGGCAGCTGGCTCTACATGCTGCCGTCGGCGATCGACGATGTGGATCTGGGCATCACCCATGTCGTGCGCGGCGAGGATCATGTCACCAACACCGGGCTGCAACTGCAGATGTTCGATGCGCTGGGGGCGACGCCGCCGGCCTTCGCCCATGAGGCGCTGCTGACCGGGGCGGAGGGCAAATTGTCCAAGCGGCTTGGCTCGCTCGGCTGCGATGCGTTTCGCGAGCAGGGGATCGAGCCGCTGGCGCTGCTGGCGCTGCTCGCGCGGATCGGCACCAGCGATCCGGTGGAGCCGGTCGCCACGCGCGAGGCGCTGTTCCACAGCTTCGATTTCGCGCGGTTCGGGCGGGCGCCGGCGCGGTTCGACGAGGAGGAGCTGCGGGGGCTGAACACCCGCATCCTCCACCACCTCCATTATGAGGATGTCGCCGGGCGGTTGCCGCCGGGGATGGATGCCGCCGCGTGGCAGGCGATCCGTCCGAATATCAGCACGCTGGCCGAGGTGGCGGACTGGTGGGCGGTGATCGAGGGGCCGATCGCCGCCCCGCCGACAGCGGCCGACGATGCCGCCTTCCTCGCCACGGCGGCGCGGCTCAGCGAGGGGATCGACTGGGCGGCCGATCCGTGGCCGGCGCTGACCACGCTGCTGAAGGACGAGACGGGGCGCAAGGGGCGGGCCCTGTTCCTGCCGCTGCGGCTGGCGCTCACCGGGCGCGATCACGGGCCGGACATGGCGGCCTTGCTGCCGCTGATCGGGCGGGATCGCGCGCTCGCCCGGTTGCGCGCGGGATAGAGAGCGGGGCTGGCGCGGGCGTGCGCGCCCTCCTATCTTCCGCCGCATGGGTGCCCTTCCGAAACCGTCCGGCCCGCGTGCCTTCTGGCGCGATCTCCAGGCCTTTCTCAGCGAGAAGCATCGCTATCGCTTCATCGGCATCGCCCTGGCGATCGCGATGCCGGCGCTGACGCTGGCCGGCTTCTACGTCGATTCGCGGCGCGATCCGCCGAAGCCGCAGATGATCTATGTGCAGAGCTGGCCGGCCGATCGCAGCGATGCCGAGATCGTCCGGCAGAACCTCGCCGACCAGAAGAAGCTGGATGCCTATCGGGCGGAGCGGCAGCGGCAATATACCAAGCTCGCGAACGACCTCGGCATCAAGTGAGGCGGCGGCGATGACGCCGGCGGGCGACGACGCGCGCTGGATGGGCGCGGCGATCGCCCTGGCCGGGCGCGGGGTCGGGCTGACGGGGGTGAACCCGTCGGTCGGCTGCGTGATCGTCGCGGACGGGCGCGTGGTCGGGCGGGGCTGGACCCGGCCCGGCGGGCGGCCCCATGC
>CAXTTS010000341.1:979-2081 GCA_964247265.1 uncultured Sphingomonadaceae bacterium | reverse complement strand
GCAATGCCGGGGCCCAGCGCCGCCATCGCTTCCGGCGCCCGCGCGCACCGCTGGAGATAACTTTCCGCCGCCGCCTCGCCCAGCCGCCGGCTCAGCGTCTGCAGGTCGTCGATCAGGCCCAGCCGCCCCCCGGCTTCCGCCGCCGCCACCATCTCGGCCAGCGTGCGACGCGCCAGCACCGCGCCCTCGCGCGGATCGAGCGGGCGAAAGCCCGGCGTCAGCCCCGCTTCGCTGGGGAAAGCGGCCAGCAAAATCTGGCAGAAGCTGTGGATCGTCTGAATGCGCAGGCCTCCGCCCGGCGCATCCAGCACGCGCGCGAACAGGGTGCGGGCATGGTCCACCGCCGCCTCGTCATGCCGCTCGCCCAGCGCGAACAATTCCTTGGAGAGATCCCGCGAGCGCAACTGCACCCACATGGCCAGCCGCTGGTGGATGCGCTCGGCCATCTCGGCCGCGCCGGCCTTGGTAAAGGTCAGGCACAGGATCGCATCGGGCGGGGTGCCGTGCAGCAGCAGCCGCAGCACCCGCGCGCTCAGCACATGCGTCTTGCCGGTGCCGGCGGAGGCAGAAAGCCACACCAGCTCGCGCGGATCGGATGCGAGCAGTTGCGCATCCTTCAGCGCGCTGAACGGCTTCGGCTTATCGGCCACCGAAAGTCGCCTCAATCGCCACGGCCATACCATTCCTCCAGCCGCATCAGCTGGTCGTAATCGCCATAAGGCGCATGTTCGGGGTGCAGTTTTGCGGTGAAAGGGGCGTTGCCGGTCAGCCACCGCGCCACCGCCTCCGCCAATATGCGCGCGGCATGGCCGGTAAAATCCTCCTCCGCTATCCCCTCGCCCTTCTTGTTCAGCCCGGCAGGGGTGGTGATATGGCCGAGCTTCCCCTTGGCCGCCGCCATCGACCAATATTCGAACGCGCGGGGCGCGCCGCGATAGGGCTCGCCCGCCGCATCCCTAAAGCCGCCGCCCTCGGCGATCATCCCCAGCAGTCCAAGCTGCATCGCATAGCCCGCCGCCACCTGCGAACGGCCGGGCGGCTTGCCCGTCTTATAGTCGATGATGGCCAGGCTTCCGTCGGCCAGCCGGTCGATCCGGTCCAC
>CAXTTS010000341.1:0-969 GCA_964247265.1 uncultured Sphingomonadaceae bacterium | reverse complement strand
ATCCGGTTTGTGCCGGCGTAGGGACGGAAGTACAGCGTCACCGCGCCCGCATGCACCTCGCCGAATATCTCCGCCACCAGCGGCCGCCGGCCTTCGCTTAGATTGGTCGCGACCGTTTCGGCGGTGAATCCGATCGCCTCCATCAGGCGCGGCGTCCACAGCGCCTTCAATACCGGATGCGCCGCGATCCCTGCCAGCATCGCCTGCGAGCGCGGCTCCAGCCGCGCGGGATCGCAGCCATCCTCCTTCATCCATGCCTCGAACACGGCGTGCACCGCATTGCCGCGCCACGCCGCGCTCGGATCGGCATCCAGCGCATCCAGCCGCCCGAGCTTCAGCATCGCATCCGCATAGAAAGCAAACGGGTCCGCCTTCAGCCGGTCGAGCTTCGTCACCGCGATGCGCCTCGGCCGATCCGCCTGCGGCGGCACCGGCGCGGGCCGGTCAGCGGGCACCACCGCCGCCGGATGGTCGAGCGATCGCGCCCAGCCGGCCAGACGCGGCGCGCGCGTCAGCCCGCTCGTCATCGCCGCCAGTCGCAGCCACAGGCGCGATGCGATGGCCGGGCCGCTCGCCCCCCGCCGCGCCCGCGTCACCAGCACGTCGGGCGCGCCGAGCCCCAGCGCGAAATCCTGCGCCGCCACCCCGATCCGCCGCTCGATGCCCGGCAGCCCCAGATCGGCGCGGATGCGCGGGGCGAGCCACGGATCGGGCGCCGGAATGCCCGGCCACACCCCTTCGTTCAGCCCGCCCAGGATCATCAGGTCGGCGCGCTGCAGCCGCGCCTCGATCAGCCCCCAGACGAACACGCGCGGATGGCCGCCTGCCGCCGGCCGCACCGCCACGCCGTCCATCAACTGGCGCAGGATCGCCGCCAAGTCGTCGCGCCGCACCGCTACCGGGCCGTCCGGCGCGGCCGCCTCGATGCCGCCGATCAGGTCGGCCGCCGCCCGCCCGGCAGGGCCGGAC
>CAXTTS010000340.1:0-2147 GCA_964247265.1 uncultured Sphingomonadaceae bacterium | reverse complement strand
GCGCCCGCCGCACGTTCGAGCTCTTGCGGTTGATGCAATAATGGCAGTCGAAGATACAGCTGTTCGTCAGCAATATCTTCAGCAGCGAAATGCATCGGCCATCGGGTGCGTAGGCGTGACAGATACCCATGCCCTCGGTCGATCCGATGCCCTTGGTCTCGCCCGCGCTGCTGCGCTTGGTCGTGCCGGAGGAGGCGCAGGAGGCATCATATTTCGCGGCATCGGCCAGGATGGCCAACTTCTCGCGTGTGTCCAGCTGCGCCATTGGTTCGATATATGTTCTCGCCCTGTCATTGTCCAGCAAGGACGGCCGAAAGGCGCCGGCCGAACAGCAGGATCAGCAGCGCGCCCGTCGCCGAAATCGCCGCGTGCAAGGCCCAGAAAGCGGGGTGGCTCATCCGTTCGTACCAGCCACCGATCCAGCCGATGATGTTGTTGCCGATGAACAGGGTGAGGAAGGCCACACCCATCAGCGTCGACACCAGCCGTTTCGGCGCCGCGCCAGCGACCAGCGCCAGCAGCGTCGGCCAGTAATACAGGAAGGCGATGCCCAGCCCGCCGCAATAGAGCAGGGGCCAGATCAGGCTCACCCGGCCGCCGCCCTCCTGCAACGCGCCGGCCACCAGCATCAGGTTGCTCAACGCCGCGATCGCCGCGCCCCAGCCGATCTTGGCGACGTCGCCCGGCTCGCCCCGGCCCGCCGCCTGCCGCCGCCACAGCGCGAACAGCAACGGCACGCCGACGATGCTGAACAGCGGATCGATCGCGCTGAACCACGGCACCGGCACGCGGAAGCCGCCGAGGCCGAGATCGACATTCCCGTCGATCCACACCAGCGCCACGTTGGAGACCTGATAATAAGCGATCGACTGGAAGATGGTGATCGCCATCAGCGCGATCAAAGCCGCGATCCGGCGCCACTCGTCGCGCCCCAGCGGCGCGGCCGCGTCGCCCGATCGCTCGCGCGGGGCGTGCGCGGGCAGATGGCGCACGCCGGCCAGATAGGTGAACAGGCCGCACAACATCAGCACCGCCGCAACGCCGAAGCCGACATGCCAGCCGAAGCGATCGGCCAGAAAGCCGCACAGCACCGGCCCCGTCACCGCGCCGAAATTGATCGCCATGCTGAAGATGGCGAAGCCGCGCGTCCGCCCCGCCTCGTCCGCCTTGGGGTAGAGTTCGCCCACCTGCGCGGAGATGTTGCCCTTCAGCAGGCCACAGCCGGCGATCAGCAGCACCAGCGCCAGCAGGAAGCTGCGATCAAACGCCATCGCCAGATGCCCGCCGCTCATCAGCAGCGCGCCCGACACCACCGCCGCGCGCCGCCCGATGAAGCGATCCGCCAGCCACCCGCCGACCACCGGGGTGAAATAGACGAAGCCCGAATATAGCCCGAATATCTGCGAGGCGAGCGCCTGATTGGAAAGCGGGCCGGTGATCCCCTCCACCCCAACGCGGAAGGCGGCGAAGCCGGCGATATTCTCGACATGGCCGGGCAGCAGCAACTGGCCGATCATGTAGAGCGCCAGCAGCGCCGTCATGCCATAATAGCTGAACCGCTCCCACGCCTCGGTGAACGCCAGATAGGCAAGCCCGCGCGGCTGCCCGAAAAAGGTCTTCGCCGGCATCGCCGCAGCCGTCACGCCGCCACCTTCGTCGGCGCGAGCAGGTGGCCGAACAAGGCGCGCGCGGCGAACAGCAGCAATGCCGCGCCGCCGATCAGCGCGCTGTGCATCAGCCAGAAATGCGTCGCCGGCATCACGTCCAGCCTGCCCCCCAGCCAGCCCACCAGCATGTTGGCGGCAAAGAAATGCAGGTAGAATATGCCCAGCATCGTCGATCCCATCGCCGGCGGCGAGGCGCGGGAATAGAGCGCCAGCGCCACCGGAAACACGTTGGCGATGCCGATGCTGTTGACGACGTGGAACAGGATTAGCCAGGCCACCGGCGTCTTGATGCCGGTGCTGGCGAAATGCCACGCGCAGCCGGCCAGCACCAATGGCGCGAGCAGGGCGATCGTCGCGCCGAGCGCGATCTTGGTGATCTCGTCCGGCTCCGGGTAGCGCCGCGCCCACAACCGCCAGAACGCCACCGCGCCGACGAGGAAGCTGACGGAGGTGATCGTATCCAGCGTGATGAGCCACGTC
>CAXTTS010000339.1:0-2196 GCA_964247265.1 uncultured Sphingomonadaceae bacterium | reverse complement strand
GCCCGGCACCGCGTGCGCGCGCTTCCGCGCCGATCGCGTCACGATATTTTTCGGGCACGAAGCCGTAGCGCAGCACGCTGGACAGGATGAGCGCGGCAAGCGCGTCGGACGCTTCCGGAACCCGTAGCAGCGAGGCCGCATCGGGATAGGCGCGCGCACGCGCCAGCATCGCGGCGGCGTCATAATATTCGATGCCGTGCCAGGAAAAGCCGGTTGCCAGATCGATCTCGAGCGCGTGCCCACCTTGCCCGTCATCGATGCCGTGCACGAACGCCATGGCGGCGCCCGGGCGGCGGTAGCGGCGGACGAGTTGCACCCCGGACAGTACGGCAAGCGCCGCCAGGGCGCTATCCAAACCGCCGGCGGCGATCAGCAGATCGATGTCGCGCCCGGGATTTACGCGCGGCAATCCCTCATGATTGCGCAGCACGCAATGGGCGACGCCGGCGCGGTCCAGCGCCCCTAGGAACGCGGTCAGAAATTGTTCGAGCGTCACGCAGCGACCGGGACATAGATCTCGTCATGGATCCGGCGCGCGACGTTGCGCCAATCGAAGTCGGTCACGATCATACGCTCGGCGTTCGCTCCCATCTCGCGCAGGCGACCCTCGCGATGCAATTGCTCGAAGCGCTCCAGCCCGTCGGCGATCGCCTCCGGCTCGTTGGCGGCGAGTTCCAGCCCGCATTCCCAGGTGCGGATCGCGTCACCCATATTCGTCTGTTCGGACGTCAGGACCGGCAACCCGACGGCCAGCGCCTCCAGCACCGCGTTCGGCATTCCTTCCCAGCGCGAGGTGTGGATGAAGTAGTCGAACGTCGCGAGCTGGGCGAACTTGGCAGCGCCGCGCAGCTCGCCATGGAACGTGACCCGGTCCTCGATGTCGAGCTCGCGGGCGAGCGCCTCGAGTGCGAGCCGGTCCTTGCCGTCGCCGACCAGCTCCAGCCGGGTCTCGACGCCGCGAGCCTTGGCGGCGGCGAAGCCGCGCAGCATCAGGTCGAGACCCTTCTGCTCGGTATCGAGCCGACCCACGAACCCGGCGATCGGTGCGGCGCGGTCGGCGCGCGTCCTCACGGGCGGAAGCTGCGATCCGATGTCCGAGAAATTGACGCCGTTCGGAATCACGATGGTGCGGCGATGGTCGATCAGCGGACGCACCTCCTCCGCCTCGCGCGGGACGAGCCCCTGGATCATCGCCGCATGGTTCAGGAACCAGCTCTCGAACAGCTTCATGTAGAGGCGCTTGGCGCGCGCGTTGCGTGACAGGGCGCGCGCCATCAGTCCGCCCCGCGGCGACACGACCCAGCGCGCGCCGCGCGCCTGGGCGATCTTGGCGAGCGCGCGAAACTCGGGAATCAGGCAGCCGTGGAAATGGATCACGTCGCCGGGCGCCAACCCGTTCGCCTCCCGCTTCAGCGCGGGATCGAGAAGAAGGCGCGCACGCCGGAACTTGAACAGCTTCAACGGATAGCGTCGCGGTGGCGTCGGCTCCTTGGGCGTCGGCGTCAGGCCCCAAACCTCGATCGACACGCCATCCCCATACAGATTGTCGGCCAGACAATGGACCGAGCGGCTGACGCCGTTCATGTTGTCCGGGTTCGCCTTGCCGATCGTCACCTCAATGATGCGAGCCAAGCACAACCTCCGAAACAACCTGGCCGCCCCCCGCCTCCTCTCCCGGATTGTCAGGCGCGGAAGCATCCGAACTGGCTGCCGCTCTCACCGCCATGGATGATATCATGCGATAACGCTATCCGCATTGCAACGCCGGCGTGGGTGGACGCGTGCCGGATCGGTACGCGGCTACCTACCGTCAGTCGGCATGGATCGATCGGAGGAAGCCCCGGCAGACGCGGCGGGACGCTCGCCCGGTGCAAGGCAGGGCGGGTCGCTAGCGGAGAACGAGGAGCGTCGCACCCAGCAGCGCCCATGCCGAAACGCTGATCGTCAGGCCGAAGGCGAGCCCGCGGGCGAACAGGACCGCTTCGTGCGCAAGCTCCTCGCTTGGCATGTGGTACGGCCGTATAACATCCATGCGCATAGCGGCCTCCATTGCCTGGTGCCTTCATAGGCGGGATGTGGGTAGCGGCGATGACGCGCTGGTTGCACGTCGATGACAGCCGCTCGCCGGGATGAACCCGCGCGAAGCCTCGACGGCGGCAAGAGGCTCGGCTAGGCGCACGCCCGGGCGGCGGAGCG
>CAXTTS010000338.1:0-2197 GCA_964247265.1 uncultured Sphingomonadaceae bacterium | reverse complement strand
CTACCCCAACGCCCGCACATTGCAAACCTGCCTTCCCGCCCTTTCGGATGTTTGCGCGGGCGGACGGGGCGGCCGGGTCTCAGGTGGCGGCCCCCACCTTCACCGGCGTCCCTCCAGATAGTCGTTGAGCACTTCGTGGAAGAAGCGCACCCGCGTTTCCTGCGCGGCGAGATAGGCATCCGAATAGCCTTGCGAGCGCATACCGCGCTGCTGCCCCTCGGCCAGCATCATATCCTGATAAACGATCTGCCCTTCAAGATCGGGGATGCCCTTGCCATTGTCGAACACGCGCTCGTCCAGCTCCGCCTCGGCCAGCGGTTTCTCGCCGGCCATGATGCTCTGGACGGTATCCTGTCCGACGATCGGCCACGCCATGCACCACAGATCGAAGGTGCATTTGTTCGGATCGTCTCGGTCCGGCTCGGTGCGAAAGAAGATGAAATTGTCCGGCAGGAACGACAGTGTGACGTTGGGGAACAGCACGGTGTGCGGGCTGTCGGTCAGTTCCTCGTCGTTCATATGCTCATAGTGGAGGAAGCCCTTGGCCTTCCAGTTGGCGCGCTTGGCGGTCTTCAGATCGAGCCAGCCCTGCATCGCCTTGGTTGCGAAATCGGGATAGCCCGCCGGATCGATGTCCCACTGGCGCAGGATGTGATCGAACGGGTGGTCCACGCCTTCGGGCAGCCGGTCGGTCAGCGAGGGGCGCATCGGCTGCACGGTGCGGCCGTGGCCCTGCGGGTACATTTCGTGGCGCGAGCTATCGACATCCTGATCGATCCACGGCGGCACCTGCGGGTGGGCGGTGCGGGTGTGGTAGCTTTCGGAAAAATTGTCGGTCGCGAACTTCCAGTTGGTGTTCAGCGAGATCCGCATGTTGACCACGCGGGTCAGGCCATCGAGCGGGTAGTTCCTGTAGATCTCCGGGATGGGGTCGAGGAACTCCATCAGGCCGGGCGCGGTGTCGCTCATGCAATACCAGATGAAACCGCCCCACGTATCGCAGCGCAATTCCTTCAGCTTCAGCTTGCCGCACGGATTGCCCTGCGGAAAATCCTCCGGATCCTGGAGATCCTTGAGGATGCCGTCGGTGCCCCACAGCCAGCCATGATAGGGACATTCGAACCCGTTCGCAGCACTGGACGAGTTCCACACCAGCCGCTGCCCGCGATGGCCGCAGACATTGTAGAAGGCACGGATGCCGCCATCGTCCTGCTTCACGCAGATGACGCTTTCGTGGAGGAAATCGTGGACGACATAATCGCCCGGCTCCTCCAGTTCGTTGATGCGGCCGGCAACGTGCCAGATCCGCTTCCACATATGCTCCCACTCGCGATCGGCGAACGCCTGCGAATAATAGCGGTCGCCGGTGATCGGATCGCCCCGCAGGTTGGCGGCATCGCGGCCGTCCATCGTCAGCGGATGCTTCACCGGCTGTGTCATCGCGCCTGCTCCTCGTTGCGCGGCCGATCGGCTGTGGTCGTCGGCGGCGTTGTTGGTCGAACGTATAAGTCGTTTTGCGACCGGAAGCGGGCACGCACAACTGGTAAAAGCATCAAGTGCAGGCGCCCGATCAGGCGGCGAGCGGTACGCGCAGCTGGGCGACGAAGCCTTCCTCGGAGCGCAGCAGCCGCACGTCGCCGCCATGAGCGCGGGTGATCGAGCGGCATACGGCGAGACCGAGACCGCTGCCCTTCGCGCCGGAGATGAGCGCCGCCTCGCTGCGATAGAATGGCTCGAACACGCGTTCCAGCTCGTCATCGGGCAGGCCGGGGCCATCGTCGAAGATCTCGGCCACCGCCAGATCGGGCTCGGTGCGCAGCCGGATGCGGGCGCGGGCGCCATATTTCACGGCGTTCTCCAGCAGATTGTCGAGCACCCGGCGCATGCCGAGCACATCCACCTCGACGGTGGCGGAGCCGCCCTGCTCCACCGTGACGTCGCTTCCGATCATCACCGCATCCTCGGCGACATCGTCCACCAGGGTACGCAGGTCCATCCGCTCGCGCGCATTGGGCGTGGAGGCGTCGCGGATGAAATCGAGGACGGAGCTGATCATCGCCTCCATTTCGACCACCTCCTCCAGCATGCCCTCGCGCTGGTCGTCGGGCACGTCCTCGATGCGGAAGCGCAGGCGGGTGAGCGGGGTGCGCAGATCGTGGCTGATCGCGCCGACCATCGCCGTGCGATCGTCGACGAA
>CAXTTS010000337.1:0-2204 GCA_964247265.1 uncultured Sphingomonadaceae bacterium | reverse complement strand
GGCCTTGTTCGATCTGGTGCGCGGCCGGCTCGATCCCCGCCGCATCCTGGAACTGGAATAAGCCGGTGCGGCCGGTCGTCTTCAACGGCAAATTCTATTCCGGCAGCCTGAACGGCGTCCACCGCGTCGCCGATCGGCTGATCCGCGCGGTGGACGTGGCGCTCACCGCCCTGCCGGCGACGGACCGGCCGGCGTGCCGCGTGATCCTCGCCGACAATACCGCATGGGCGCCGCAACTCGACCATATCCGCGTGGTGCGGGAAAAGGGGGCCGACACCCAGGCATGGGAACAGGGCGTGCTGCCGCGGCGCTCGGCGGGCGCGGTGCTGGTGAACCTGTGCAACCTCGCGCCGATCGCTCACCGTCGCAAGATCCTGCTGCTGCACGACGTGCAGTTCCTGTTCTCCGACAATGGCTATCCGCTGCGCCAGCGGCTCGGCTACAAGCTGCTGACGCCGCTGATGGCGCGCACCAGCGCGCAGGTGCTGACCGTTTCGGAATATTCGCGCCGGCTGATGGACGTGACCCGCCTGTCGCCGCTGGAGCGCACGGCGGTGCTGCTGAACGGCGCGGATCATCTGCTCGATCGACCCGCCGCCGCTGATGGCGCGAGCCGCTTCGGCCTGAGCCGCAAAAGCTATGTGCTGATCTTCGGCAGCACCAAGAGCTACAAGAACGTGCAGGTCGCGTTCGATGCCTTTGCGGATGCCCGTCTGGCCGGGCTCACCCTCGTCGTGGTCGGGGCGGAGCGGGCGGCGCTCGTGGCGGCGGGGCTGCGGCCGCCGGCAGGCGCGATGTTCGTCGGTGCGGTGGCGGACGACGCGCTTCGCACGCTCTATGCCGAGGCGCTCTGCCTGCTGTTCCCGTCGCGCACCGAAGGGTTCGGCCTGCCGCCGATCGAGGCGGCGCTGTGCGGCTGCCCCAGCGTGGTCTCGCCGGCGGGCGCCATACCGGAGGTGTGCGCCGATGCCGTGCTCTATGCCGGCGTCGACGCGCCGGAGGATTGGGCAAGCGCGATCCTCGATTACGCCACCGATCCGGTGCTGCGCGCGGGCAAGGTGGCGCTCGCCGGCGCCCGCGCGCGGCACTTCCGCTGGGCGGCTGCCGGCGAGGGGCTGCTCGGCCATATCCTGCGCCTTGCGCGATAAGGATGGTGGTGCGCCCGCGCGCCGGCGGCACGGTGCCGGCGACGACCATCGTCATCCCCGCCTTTCGCGCCGCCGCCACGCTTCCGCGCACACTTGCCAGCCTCGTTGGCCAGACCGATGCCGCCTGGGAGGCGATCGTCGTCGACGACGGTTCGCCGGACGACGGTGCCGCGATCGTTGCACGGCACGCCGCCGCCGATCCGCGCATCCGCCTGCTGCGTCAGCCCAACCGGGGCGCCGCCGCCGCGCGCAACGCCGGGCTGGCGGAGGCGAGGGGCGACCTCACGCTGTTCCTCGATGCCGACGACACGATAGCAACCGATTATCTGGCGCGGATGCGGGCGCGGTTCGGTGGCGATCGCGCTGCCGGTGCGGTCGCGTGCGGCTATGTCCGTCGCAGCGCCGGTGGCAGTCTTCTCGCGCGCTGCGCGGCGCCCCGCCTCGATCGCGATCCCGTGGGCCTATGCCGCCAGCGCCCGCCGACCGCGATGCACGCGATCCTCAGCCGCACCGCCTTGCTGCGCGCGCTGGGTGGCTTCGACACCGGCCTCGTCACCAACGAGGATTGGGATCTGTGGTGGCGCATGGCGCGTGCCGGCACCCGCTTCGCCATCGAACCCCGTTTGCTCGCGCAATATTGGACCATGCCGGGCTCGCTCACCCACGATGGCGCGGCGATGTTGCGCGATACGCTGGCAATGCTCGCGCGCACCGCCCCGCCGGCGGCGGCGATGGCGCAGGCCGCGTTCGATGCCTTGATGTGGAATGGCGGGATGGCGATCGGTGGCGGCGGCGATGGCGCCGCGCTGGTCGATCTGCTGCCGCAGCTGCGCCTCCCGCCCGACCCCGATCGCGCCGTTGCCGCGCTGGCCGAGGGGCTGGTGCTCGGCAGTGGCCGCCGCCATGCGGAGCTGCTGACGATCTGGCCGGAGATCGACCCCGGCGTCACCGCGCTGCTCGACTGGATCGATCGCCGCGCCGCCGGGCCGGCCCTGCGGCCGCCACTCGCCCGCCGGATCGAGCGCGAGGTGATCCGCGCCGCCCGCTTCGCTGGCG
>CAXTTS010000336.1:0-2244 GCA_964247265.1 uncultured Sphingomonadaceae bacterium | reverse complement strand
GCGCTGGCGTGGCGACGACGGGACAGGATCGCGCTGGCCGCCTCGGCCGGGATCGGCGCGGCGCTCGTCACCAACGCGGCGCTGGCCGGCGCGCTCTCCGACGTTCACGATCGCTATCAGAGCCGGGTCGTGTGGCTGGCGCCGATGCTGATCCTGTGCCTCGCGCTGCGCTGGCGACGCCCGGCTTGCCCCCCGCCCCCGCCCGGCGCATAAGCCGCGCCACATTAACCAGCGGGCAGAGTCCATGAAGGCGCGCGTCTACGTCACCCTGAAGAACGGCGTCCTCGATCCGCAGGGCAAGGCGATCCACCATGCGCTGGAGGGGCTCGGCTTCGGCGGCGTCGCCGATGTGCGCGCGGGCAAGCTGATCGAGCTGGACCTGGCCGATGGCACCGGCGACGACGACATCGATGCGATGTGCCGCAAGCTGCTGGCCAATACGGTGATCGAGAATTACCGTATCGAGCGGGATGCCTGACATGAAGAGCGCGGTCATCGTCTTCCCCGGCTCGAATTGCGATCGCGATCTGGCGGTGGCGATCCGCGACGTGACGGGTGCCGCGCCCGCGATGATCTGGCACCGCGAGACCGAGCTGCCGGATGGCATCGACCTGATCGGCGTGCCGGGCGGCTTCTCCTACGGCGATTATCTGCGTTCCGGCGCGATGGCGGCGCGCAGCCCGGTGATGCGCGCGGTCGCCGATGCGGCAGCGCGCGGCGCGAAGGTGCTGGGCGTGTGCAACGGCTTTCAGATATTGACGGAAGCTGGCCTGCTGCCGGGCGCGCTGATGCGCAATGCCGAAATCCATTTCGTCTGTCGCGACGTGGCGCTGACGGTGGAGAATGCCGACAGCGCCTTCACTCGCCAATACGCGCCGGGCGAGGCCGTGACCTTTCCGGTGGCGCATCATGACGGCAATTACACGGCCGACCCGGATACGCTCGATCGGCTGGAGGGCGAGGGCCGGGTGGCGTTTCGCTATGCGGCGCCGGTCAACGGCTCGGCCCGCCACATCGCCGGCATATTGAACGAGGCCGGCAACGTGCTCGGCCTGATGCCCCATCCCGAGCGGATGATCGAGGCGGCGCATGGCCGCAACGACGGGCGCCGGCTGTTCGAGGGCCTCGTTGAGGGCGTCACGGCATGACGGCGGCGATCACCGGTGGCTGCCTGTGCGGCGCCGTGCGCTTCGCGGTGGACGGGCCGCCGATCGCGACGCGGACCTGCTGGTGCCGCCTGTGCCAGTATCTCGGCGCCGGCAGCGCAACGGTGAACGCCCTGTTCGCCAGCGACGGCTTTCGCGTGGAGGGCGCGCTCAGCGATCATGTCTCGGTTGCCGACAGCGGCAACGTGATGCACCGCCATTTCTGCCCCGCCTGCGGCACGCAGATCTACGGCACCGCCGAAAGCCGTCCGCATGTGGTGGTGGTGCGCGCAGGTACGCTCGACGATCCGGAGATCGGCCGACCGCAAAGCACGATCTGGGCGGCTGCCGCGCCAAGCTGGGCGTGCATCGATCCTGCCCTGCCCGCATTGCCCGGCCAGCCCGCGCCGCCGCCGCCGCCCAAGACATAGGATCGCGGCGCTTGTCGGCGCGCATCCGCGCCCTTATCCTGCAACTGGCCGTTATTCGTAGCGGCCTGCCGAACGGCATCGTGATGCGCGCCCGTAGCTCAGTTGGATAGAGCAGGAGCCTTCTAAGCTTCAGGCCACAGGTTCGAATCCTGTCGGGCGCGCCATCTCGTATAAATCAAGGACATAGAAGTCGTGACCGGTCTGCCTTCGTCGCAGCTGTTCTCGACTGCAGCCTTGTCGCTTGACTTGGACGATATCGCTCAGATGTTCTCGCTGTCCTGTGAGGCGAGGCGGCATGATTCACGTATCCGACGACGACCGGCAACGCGCCTTCGTAGCATGGCTGCGCACCGGCAGGTTACCATCGATGTCCCCCGAAGATGGACTGGAGTTCAAGTTCAATCCTTGGGACGATCCCGCAGATGGCAGGTTCACCTTTGCCGGGTCGGGCCAGCGTTACGGCGCCCGCGCGGTCGCCCGTTCCGGCTCCGTCGAACATATATCTGCGTCCGCTAAACGCCGCGGGCCGGCGAAGCCACCAACTGGAGCGAGACCAGCCTCGCCAGCGCAAAGCCTAGAACGAGCGGCCGCAGTAAATCACCCATTCAGCTGTTCCATCTCGCCAGCACGGCGTTTGCCGTAGCGGGCATCGTAACAAGGGTGCGCTG
>CAXTTS010000335.1:0-2255 GCA_964247265.1 uncultured Sphingomonadaceae bacterium | reverse complement strand
GATTACGACAGCTTGCAGCGTTATGTGACCGCAGACGCACGAAGCATGATCGCAACCGCTGCCGCTGCCGTTGCACAGCTTCGATCCGCTCCGGCACAGGATCGACGGGCGTTGATGTTCCTTATCCTCTTTCCACCCAGGCGGTAGACAGCTCATGACCCTCGACCTCGACACCGCGACCGACTGGACCAGCATCGGCGCCGACACGCTGGCCGATGTGGTGGCGCTGCGCCGTGCGATCCATGCCGATCCGGAAGTGGGCCTGCACTGCCCGCGCACGACGGAGAAGGCGAAGGCGGCGCTGGCCGGGTTGCCGCTGGAGATCATCGATTCGACTTCGACCACCGGCTTCGTCGCGATCCTGCGCGGCGGGTCGGCCCATGCCGGATCGAACGGGCGCACGGTGCTGTTGCGCGGCGACATGGATGCGCTGCCGATGGAGGAAGAGACGGGTTTGCCCTTTGCCAGCCGCGTCCCCGGCGCCATGCACGCCTGCGGCCACGACGCGCACACCGCGATGCTGGTGGGGGCGGCCAAGGCGCTGTCGGCGCGTCGTGACGAACTGCCGGGGACGGTGGTATTCATGTTCCAGCCCGGCGAGGAAGGGCATCACGGCGCCAGGTTCATGATCGAGGACGGGCTGCTCGCCCATGCCGCGCCCGAGGCGGCGTTCGCGCTGCATATCTCGCCCAACATGCCGGCGGGGACGGTGGTGAGCCGCGCGGGCGCGCTGCTGGCGAGTGCGGAGACGGTGCATGCCGTCATCACCGGCCGGGGCGGGCACGCGGCGATGCCGCACGACAATATCGACCCTCTGCCGATCGCCTGCGAGATCGTGCTGGCGCTGCAAAGCTTCATCGCGCGGCGCGTGCCGGTGGCGGACCCGGCGGTGCTGACGATCACGACGATGAAGGCGGGGACCGGCGCGCACAACATCATCGGCGACACGGCCGAGCTGCTCGGCACGCTGCGGACGCTGTCCGAGGGGACGCGCGCGACCATGCACGCTGCGTTCGATCGGATCGTGACCGGCATCGCCGCGGCGCACGGGGCGACCGCCAGGGCCTGGATCGACCAGGGCTATCCGGTGACGCAGAACGACCCGCGGGCGGTGGCGCTGTTCGAGGACGTGGCGGCGTCGGTCGGTGCCGGTTATCAGACCATGGCCGCGCCGATGATGGGCGGCGAGGACTTCGCCTATGTGCTGCGCGACGTGCCGGGCGCGATGGCATTCATCGGCGTTGCGCCGGAGGGCAGCGATTTCCGTACCAACCCGCCGCTGCACAATACGAAAATGACGATCGAGGAGGGCGTCATGGCCACCGGCGTGGCGCTGCATTGCGCGATGGCGGAGCGGTTCCTGGCGCGCGGCTGGGAGTGAGGTGAGCGATGCTGGTGCTGGTCGCTCTTCTACAGGCCGCAGATGCGCCGGTGCCGTCGCTGGGGCCGCTTCGCAATATCATCAGGCTGCCCTGTGCAGACGGCAAGGGCGGCGAGGTGGTCGTGTGTGGCGGCAAGCCGAATCGCTATCGGCCGCCCTATCCCATCGAGCGTGAGGGCGAGCCGGCCGCTTCTTTTCACGTCAGCGGTGATCGACAGGCGAATGGTGGCGCGAAGGCAGGCGGCGAGAGGGCCGCTGACACCATGAACCGGAATCGGCCGTCTAGGTCTCAGCCTTGAGGTTCGGCAGTCCCAGATGCGCGAGGAAGTCCGGCTTGCCCAGCGCCACGCCGTTGGCGCGCAGGATCGCGTAGGCCGTCGTCACGTGGAAGAAGAAGTTGGGCAGCGCGAAGCCGGTCAGGAAGGCGGTGCCCGTCCAGCGATAGCCCATGCCGTTGGGGAAGCGCATCTCGACCTCACGGGTCGCGGCTTCGTCGAGCGCCTGTTGCGGGAAGCTCCCGAGATAGGCGATCGTCTTGTCGCAGCGCACGGCTAGATCCGCGAACGACGCCTCGGTGTCGGGCATCGCCGGCGCCTCGGTGCCGGTCAGCCGGGCGAGCGCGTTTTTCGCGGTGTCCGATGCGATCTGATACTGGGCGGGTAGCGGCCGCATGTCCGGCGCGAGCCGTGCCTCCATCAGCGCCGCCTCGCGATCGGCGGCCTTGGCGAGCCACCCTTTCATGTTGGTCAGCGCGGCGACGAAAACCGGCGCGGCGGCGTCGTGGATCGTGCCGGGCAGCTTCGGGTGCGGCTCGTCGCTCTTGGAAGCGATGATCACGTTGGCTCCGCCCCGGCCCAACCGCATGGCGATGGCG
>CAXTTS010000334.1:0-2310 GCA_964247265.1 uncultured Sphingomonadaceae bacterium | reverse complement strand
CTCGACGAGATCATCGGCCGCACCGAGCTGCTCCGCCAGGTCAGCCGCGGGGCCGAGCATCTCGACGATCTCGATCTCAACCCGATCCTCGCCAAGGTCGACGCGCCCGATCATCACCGCCGCTTCTCGGTCGAGGGCCATCGCAACGAGGTGCCCGACAGTCTCGACGCGCAGATGATCCGCGATGCCAAGGCGGTGTTCGATCGCGGGGAGAAGATGCAGCTCACTTATTCGGTGCGCAACACCCACCGCGCGGTGGGCACCCGCTTCTCGGCGGAGATCACCAGCAGATTCGGCATGGCCAAGCTGGCGGACGGGCACGTCCATGTCCGCCTGCGTGGCTCGGCCGGCCAGTCGCTCGGCGCCTTCGCGTGCAAGGGGCTCACGCTGGAGGTGTTCGGCGACGCCAATGATTATGTCGGCAAGGGCCTGTCCGGCGCGATCATCACGGTGCGCCCGATGGTCTCCTCGCCGCTGGACAGCAAGGCGAACACGATCATCGGCAATACCGTCCTCTACGGCGCGACCAGCGGCAAGCTGTTCGCGGCGGGGCAGGCCGGTGAACGCTTCGCCGTCCGCAACTCGGGTGCGACGGTGGTGGTGGAAGGCTGCGGCGCGAACGGCTGCGAATATATGACCGGCGGCACCGCCGTGATCCTGGGCACCACCGGCGACAATTTCGGCGCCGGGATGACCGGGGGCATGGCCTTCATCCTCGACGAGACCGGCGATTTCCCCGCCTGCGCCAATCCGGACAGCATCGTCTGGCAGCGTTTCGGCTCGGCTTATTGGGAGGCGCGGGCCAAGTCGCTGATCGCCGAACATGCGATCAGGACGGACAGCCGGTGGTCCAACACCATCCTCGACGACTGGGATCGCTGGCGCGACCAGATCTGGCAGGTCTGCCCCAAGGAGATGCTGACGCGGCTGGAGCATCCGCTCAACGATGCGGCAATTGAAGCCGTGGCGGCGGAATAGGCCGCCACCGTGGGCGGAAGCGTGAGAAACATGCTTCCGCCCGGCCCGCGTCGCTCCTAACAGGGGGCGGTCATGTGGCAACTCTACCAATTCCCGCTCTGCCCCTTTTCGCGCAAGGTGCGCCTGCTGCTCGGCGAGAAGGGCGTCGGCTACGAACTCGTCCGCGAATCGCCGTGGGCGCAGCGCGACGAATTTCTCGACATGAACCCCGCCGGGCAGACACCGGTGATGGTCGATACCGAGAACGGCACCATCCTGATGGACTCGGTGGCGATCTGCGAGTTCTTCGAGGAGACGGTGGAGAAGGCGTCGATGCTACCCGGCACGGCGGCCAATCGCGCCGAGGTGCGCCGGCTTTGCGCCTGGTTCGATGAAAAGGTCTATGCCGAGGTCGTCGCGCCGCTGATGCTCGAACGCATGCTGAAGCGCGTCGTCCACCGCGCCACGCCCGACGCCAGGGCGCTGCGCGAGGCGATGAAGGTCGCGAACCACCATCTCGATTATCTCGACTATCTGCTCGATCATCGCCGCTGGGTCGGCGGCGCCGTCCTCAGCCTCGCCGATCTCACCGCCGCCGCGCATCTGTCGGTGGCCGATTATCTCGGCGGCATCGACTGGCGCGTCCACGATCGCACGCGCGAATGGTACGCCGCGATGAAGAGCCGCCCCAGCTTCCGCCCGCTGCTCGGCGAACGCATGGAGATCGTCTCCCCGCCCGATCACTACGACAAGGTCGATTTCTGGGAGTAGCGCCCCGGCCGGCCTGTCCTACCAGCCCCGGAATGCGATGGCGGAAACCGCCTCGCCACCTTTCCGGCGCGTCTCTTTCCCCTACCGCTTAGTCTAGGATGCGAGGCTGCCCGGGAAGGTTTCGATCCGGCACGTACCGTAACTTTCATTACGTTCCAGCCCACTCCGCCACCGCCGTCACCAGATAATTCAGCGCCGGATTGTCGCTTAGCATCAGCCCCCTCAGCGGGGAAAAAGCCAGCCCGGTCGTGTCCGTCACCCGCAGCCCCGCTGTCGCGAGCAGCGCCGCCAGTTCGTCCGGGGTCACGAACTTGTCCCAGTCGTGGGTTCACCGCGGCATGCGGCCGGTCCCCTCGCCCAGCGTAATCATCGCCAGCTTCGACAAAGGCGTGCGGTTCGGCGTGGAGAGGATCAGCAGCCCGCCCGGCGCCAGCGCGCGCGCCAGCCCCGCCGCGAACGCCGCCGGATCGGTGACATGCTCGATCACCTCCATGCACGTCACCAGATCGAAGCGCGCCTCCCCCAGCGTCTCCAGTTCGCCGGCGCAATAGTCGATCGCCAGTCCCTGCCCGACGGCATGAG
>CAXTTS010000333.1:0-2369 GCA_964247265.1 uncultured Sphingomonadaceae bacterium | reverse complement strand
GCGCACCGGCGTATCGACGCTGGCGGCGATGGCGGCGGCGCCGTGGCGCGATGGCGTCCAGATCGCATCGGGCAGGCGCAGCATCGTCGCCTGATCGGCAAAGGCGTGCGCCGCCACCACCTCGGTCGGCAGGCGCAGCCGGTCGAACTCCCACGCGACGCAGGCGACATTGTACGCGCCCTTCAGTAGTCGCAGCTGCTCGGGCGGGTGGAAGCCGAGATGGATGTGGCACGCCGCGTCCGATCCGGTGCGGATGTCGGCGACATATTCCGGGTGGCGGATGATCGCGCAGGGCAGCCCGATCGCCCGCAGCCCGGCGACGAAGCCGCGCATCGCGAAGCCATAGGAATAATCATGGCTGCCGATCAGCCGCGCCAGGAGGCCACGATCCCCTTCGTCGACCGGATCTTGACGCGACGAGACGTGGATCGCGATCCCGCCCGGCGCGATCGGCGGCTTTGGCGGCGGTGGAACCGCCACGGCGCTCGGCCGGATGGCGGCGGCGCGTGCGGCAAAGCCCAGCGCCGCCAGCGCATCGGCATATGCGGCGCGATCCCCGTCCAGCGCGTCGGGCGCCCCGGCCGCGCGACGCCGCCACATCGCCTCGCCCGCGCGATCGCCGGCCACCCGCGCCTCTGCGGCTCGGTCGCGCAGCGTCGCGATGTCAGGGGCGAGAAGGATCATCCGGCGGGAGGGTGCCGCCCGCCTCGGCGGACGGCAACCCGCGAGCCTCGCCGAAATGAAGCAAATTCCTAGAGCGCGCCGCCATCGCAGACCTCGCCCGAACCCGCCAGTTCAGCCGCGCGCCACCACCGGCACGAACATATAGCCCTCGTTGCGCACCGTGCGGATCAGCTCGCCCGATCCCTCGCACGCCGCCAGCTTGCGGCGCAGGCGGCTGATCTGCACGTCGATCGCGCGGTCATAATGATCGCTATCCTCGCCGCGCGCATAATCGAGCAGCTGGTCGCGCGTCAGCACCCGGCGCGGATGCTCGACGAAGGCGCGCATCAGGCGGAACTCGCCATCGGACAGGTTGATGACGGCATTGGCCGGATCATAGAGCATGTGGGCATCCATATCGATCCGCCAGCCCGCAAAGCTGAGGCTGTGAACGCTCTCCTCGACCGTGGCGACCGGGCTTTCCGCCGCCTCGTCGCTCCGCTCCCGCCGGCGCAGCACGGTGCGGATGCGCGCGAGCAGCTCGCGCGGGTTGCACGGCTTGGCGAGATAATCCTCGGCGCCCATCTCCAGCCCGACAATCCGGTCGACATCGGTGCCCACCGCCGACAGCATGATGACCGGCGGCCCGTCCGCTTTCTGGAGACCGCGCAACGCCGTCAGCCCGTCCTCGCGCGGCATCATCACATCCAGCACGATCAGGTCGTAGTGATCCTCCGCCAGCTTCTCGCGCATCTCGATCGGGCTGCGCGCGGTGTCCGTGCGAAAACCGTGCTTGTCGAGGAAGGACGAGATGAGCTTGCGGATGCCGTCATCGTCATCGACGATCAGGATGCGAGTGGCGAGGTCCATGTCGTGGAGGATGGCGTGCATTCCGGCTATTTGCCAGCGCCGCGTTCCACCGGTGTTTCGCCATTGTTGCAGCCACTTGGCCGCCCGGCTGCAACAAAGCCGACATTCGCAACCGCGCGAGCGCCGCTATGATGCCGCCGGCTGTGGGGAGCGAAGGGTGCAGTGGCGTCGGCGATGCGGCGGTGGCATGATCGGGCGATGAATGCGCTTGTGCCTTCACGCGAGTCCCCGCGCTGGTGGCGCGGGCCGCCGCTCGCCTTCCAGATACTCGGCCTGCTGATCGGCGGGCTGGTGGTGGCGCAGCTCGTCACGCTGTTCCTCACGATGGTGCTGCCGCCATCGCCGCCTGCGCAATATGGCCTGAGCGACATCGCTGCCGTGCTGCGCGGGGAGGCGGAGCCGGCCGGCAGCGGCGGCCTGCAACGCATCGTCCAGTCCGGCCCGCCCGATCTGTCCGGCCCGGGCTGGCTCGTGTCGGAACGGTCGCGCCACGAACTCGCCGCCATGCTCGGCGTCCGCGACGGCGATGTGAGCCTGTCCTTCTTCACGCCGCTGCCCTTCGCCGGCTCCGCCATGCCGCCGCCGCGGCCGCACATGGCGGACGATGGCATGGTTCCGGCCCTGTCCGGTGTGGCGTTCCGGCCGGTTGATGGAACCAACGGCGAGGTCCGCCTGATCCTGGCGCAGCTTCAGGCCGGCGCGCCCAGCGCCATGCTGCCGCCCGCGCAGAACGGCGCGATCGGCAACGGGCCGCCGCCGCGCGACGTGTTTCCACCCGGCATCGCGCCGGGCGTGCCGCCGCTGCGGACCCCCGGCCGGTTGCCGCTGTCCGTGCC
>CAXTTS010000332.1:2144-2391 GCA_964247265.1 uncultured Sphingomonadaceae bacterium | reverse complement strand
TGGTGGCCTCGGGCGATGCGGATCTGCTCGCGTCGCTCCGCTGGGGGCATGAGTGGGACATCGCCGCCGCCGCGCTGATCGCGCAGGAAGCCGGCGCGACGGTTACGGACGCGCGCGGTCAGCCGCTCCGCTACAATTCCACCAAGGGCGAGATGTTCGGCGTGCTGGCGACGGCGCCCGGCATCCATATGGCGGCTGTCGAGCGGCTGGCGGGCCGCGCGGCGGCGGCGGTGGTGCGGTAGGGCAC
>CAXTTS010000332.1:0-2134 GCA_964247265.1 uncultured Sphingomonadaceae bacterium | reverse complement strand
CCTCGCCGCCTTCCATCGTTTCCAGCTCGGGGTTGCTTTGGCCGTGGCGCTGCATCAAGTCGCGCACTTGGTCGAGGCTGCGGCCGTGGAGCGGCTCGCCTCGCGCGCCGCGGCGGCGGTGGTGCGATAAGGCGTTCGCGGGGCAGTCGTTAACCTGCCGCTTACCATCAAACGCACCTGTCTCGACCATCGTCTAATTGGTCGAGGCGGTCGCAACGGCGTAATTTCCGCTCACAGGATCACACGGTCGGCATCGCCGCAGATCGTCCCAATCGGAGCCGAGATCATGCCGACATTGCCGATCAGCCGCGAAGCCGCGGCCTACCATGTGTCAAGCCAGGCCGCCGTCGGCTCGACCCGCGTGATGCCCGCCGAGATGGACGCGCTGTTCGATCAGCTGGAAGGCTGGCTGGAGAACGCCTCCTTCGCCCAGCCCAAGCGGATCGCCTGCTGAGCGATCAGGAGACGTCCGGCAGCCCCAGCCGGCGGAACTCGATCACCGGGCACTTGTCCACCACCACCTTCAGGCCCGCCGCCTCCGCCCGGGCCGCCGCCTCCGGGTTGATGACGCCGAGCTGCATCCACACCGACTTGGCGCCCGCTGCGATCGCCTCATCCACCGCATCGCCGGCGGCTTGCGGGCGGCGGAAGATATCGACCATGTCGATCGGCTCACCGATCTGGGCGAGTTCGCGCCAGACATATTCGCCGTGGACATGCTCGCCGGTGATCTGCGGATTGACCGGCAGCACGCGGTAGCCGCGATCCTGAAGGAACTTCATCACGCCGAAGCTGGGGCGATCGGGTCGATCGGATGCGCCGACCATCGCGATCGTGCGGGTTTCCGCCAGCAAAGCGGCAATCTCGGCATCGGACGTGATCGGCATCATCTGTCTCCTTCGGAGGATCAGAACTGCCGAACCGGCGCAGGGTTCAGCCATTCGAGCAGGCGGCCGGCGATATCGAGGAACGGCTGGGCGTGGACGCCCCCGCCGGCTGCGGGCGGATCGCCCGCATCCGATGCCTTGCGGATGGCGATCTCCAGCGGGATGCGGCCGAGGAAGGGCAGGCCCATCGCCGCCGCCGCCGTCTCGCCGCCGCCCGCTCCGAATGGATCGCTCACCTCGCCGCAATGCGGGCATTGGTAGCCGGCCATATTCTCGACCAGGCCGATGATCGGCACGGTGGACTGGTTGAACAGATCGATCGCGCGCGCGGCATCGATCAGCGCGAGATCCTGCGGCGTGGAGACGATGATCGCGCCCTTGGGCTTGTGCTTCTGGATCAGCGACAGCTGGATGTCGCCGGTGCCGGGCGGCAGATCGACGATCAGCACGTCAACCTCTCCCCAATGCGCGTCGATCAGCTGGCCGAGCGCATTGCCGGCCATCGGCCCGCGCCACGCGATCGCCTGGCCGCCCTTCACCAGATGCGCCATCGACAGCATCGGCACGCCGAACGGCGAGAGGATCGGGATCATCTTCTGATCCTCGGCTTCGGGCTGCTGTCCTTCGGTCGCCATCAGCCGCGCCTGCGACGGGCCATATATGTCCGCATCGATCAGGCCCACCTTCACGCCGAGCCGCTGGAGCGCGACGGCGACATTGGCGGACACGGTGGATTTGCCGACGCCCCCCTTGCCGCTGCCGATCGCGATCAGGCGGCGCGCCTTCTTCTCCGCCGTCATCGCCACGCGCACGCCGGCGACGCCGGGCACCGCGCCGAGCGCCGCCTTGATCGCGCTCTCCAGCTTCTCGCGCGCGGTGGCCGACAGGCCGGTCACGTCGAGGATGACGCTGGCGGTCTCCTCCGCCATGCGCGGCGGGGCGGCGCGACCGCTGGCGAGCAATCCCCTGCCCGAAATCGGATCGAGAACCGCATCGAGGGCGGCGGCGAGGGCTTCGTTGCTGCTCATGATCGCGCCGCATATCCCGCGAGACCGGCAATGACACTGTTTTTCCGGTCGCCGCCTCCTATAAAGGAGATATGCAAACGGAACCCGGGCGGAGAGCGGCGGTCATCGCGATGTTGAACGAGAGCGGCGGAGGCCCGTGGGGCGGTTCCGGCGGCGGTGGCGGCGGGTCCGGCGGCGGCTCGGGCGATGGCGGCAAGGGCGGCGGCGACGGGCTTGGCC
>CAXTTS010000331.1:0-2422 GCA_964247265.1 uncultured Sphingomonadaceae bacterium | reverse complement strand
CACCACGATCTCGTCCTCGCCGTCACCAGCCACCTGCCGCACCTGATCGCCTATACCATCGTCGGCACCGCCAGCGATCTGGAGGAGGTGACCGAAAGCGAGGTCATCAAATATTCCGCCGGCGGCTTCCGCGATTTCACCCGCATCGCCGCCTCCGACCCGACGATGTGGCGCGACGTGTTCCTCTCCAACCGGGAAGCGGTGCTGGAGATGCTGCAACGCTTCTCCGAGGATCTCACCGTGCTGCAACGCGCGATACGCTGGGGCGATGGCGATGCCCTGTTCGATCTCTTCACCCGCACCCGCGCCGTCCGCCGCAGCATCATCGAACACGGCCAGGACGATCCCCGCCCGGATTTCGGCCGGGAACGGGGGTAAGGCACCGTCGCACTGTCATTCCCGCGCAGGCGGGAATCCAGTACGAGCCTGAGGCGTGGCAAAAACCTATCACGTCTATATCCTCGCCAGCGCACGCAACGGCACTCTGTATATCGGCGTCACCGGCAATCTCGCGCAACGTATCTGGCAGCATCGCACAGGCGCGATCGATGGTTTCACGAAAGCCCATCGCGTGACCATGCTCGTCCATGCTGAGCCGTTCGACGACATCCTCGAAGCCATCGCGCGCGAAAAAGCGATGGAAAAGTGGCGCGGGGGATGGAAGCTCAGCCTGATTGAGAAAGATAATCCCGACTGGCGCGATCTGTTCGACGATCTCCTTGGCTGAGAGGGATGACTGGATTCCCGCCTGCGCGGGAATGACAAACGACGCCTCCCTCATCCCTCCAGCGCGTTGATCGCCTCATGCACCAGCGCCTCGATCTCCCGGCGCGGCAGGCCGGGCGCGATTGGCTCGCCGAAGCGCATCGTCACCACACCGGCCCGCTTCGGCCCCTTGCGCGGCCATAATCGGCCGCTGTCCAGCGCTACCGGCACCACCGGCATGTCCACCATCCGGTACAGCCCGGCGAAGCCCGCGCGCAGCGGCGGCGTCTCGCCCACGTCCACGCGCGTGCCCTCCGGAAAGATCAGGATCGGCCGCGCCTGCGCCTTGGCCGTCCGGGCCGCGCGCAGCATCTCCCGCAGCGCGCCTGCCGAGCCTTCGCGGTCCACCGGGATCACGCCATATTTCTGCGCCACATTGCCCCACAGCGGTATGTCCGCCAGTTCGCGCTTCAGCACGATCACCGGCTCGTCGAGCATGCGGAGCAGCTCCAGCGTCTCGTACATCGCCTGATGCTTGGCGGCGACGAGCACCGGGCCGCGCGGCAGCGTTCCCTCGATGAGGATCTCGATGCCGAGCAGCCGCCGCGTGCACCAATGGTGGAATCGCGCCCAGCGCATCGCCTGCCGCCGCACCGCCACGCCGCCGACCAACGCCGTGGACAGCACCAGCACCACGGCACCCACCGTGCCGCCATAGAAGATGATGCGGAACAGCAGCGTCCGCCACCATGCGATCATGCCCTACACTCCCAACGGGGCGGAGAGCCGCCGCAGCAGATATTTGTGATATTCCTTGAACAGCACCATGAAATTGGGCGCGCTGCGCACCGCATCGGGCACGATCGTCACGTCGGGGCCCACCACCCGCGCGAGTTCGAACCGCGCGCGGCTCATATGCCAGTCCGTCGTCACCAGCCGCACCGAATGGAAGCCGTAGCGGTTCAGCCAGCGGACCGTTTCGTCCGCATTCGATCGCGTGTCCACCGCCTCATGGCCCAGATCGACCCGCGCCAAGACCAGCACGGGCGAGACATGGTTCACCGACGCCAGTTCCTCCGGCCGCACCCGCCTGTCCGCGCCGGACACCAGCAACCGCTTCGCACGGCCGGCGGCCAGCAGGTCCAGCCCGCGCTGCACCCGCCCCGGCCCGCCCGTCACCACCACGATGGCATCGGTGACGAGATCGTCGGGCGCGGGCCGCGGCTGGCCGATCGCAAACCACGCAAAGCCCAGCGCCCAGAGCAGCAGCGCGGCGGACAGCAGCCGCGCGATCACAGGATGTTCCTCAGCGCGGCCACCACCGTCAGCCGCGCGGTCAGCATCGCCAGCAGCGTGCCCGCAACGGGCAGCACGCCCAGCAGCAGCCACGATCCGATCGGCAGCGCGGCGGTGCCGAGCAATTCAGATCCCAGCGCGCCGATCCGCTGCCCGATCAGCAGCAACACCGCCAGCCCGCCGAGAAAGCCGAGCGCGCCGCCGAACAGCGCATCCAGCGCGATGCGCCGCTGGAACAGCCGGGCGATCTGCACGTCGGTCGATCCCAGCAGGTGCATCACGTCGATCGTCGGGCGGTGCGTGTTCAGCGCCGATCGCGCCGCCAGAACAACAGCGGAGGCAGTAGCAGCCGCCATCAGCAGCACCAATGCCAGCGCCAGCCACTTCAGCGCCCCGATCAGTCCGGTCAGCGGCGCCAGCG
>CAXTTS010000330.1:0-2499 GCA_964247265.1 uncultured Sphingomonadaceae bacterium | reverse complement strand
TCGACATCCAGCAGCACGCCCTGCGCGCCCTCGAACAGGATGCGGTCGCCGCGCCGGCGCGCCTCGTTCAGCGTCAGCCAGACCGGCTTGGCGTAGGGCAGGATGAACCCGGCGATCTCGCGCAGTTCGGCCACGATCGCGGCGCGGTCGATCGGCGCCTCGCCGAAGCCGGCGCGCAGCGCGTCGTGGTGCGCGCAGAGCCGATCGAGCTGCGGCCCGAGATCGTCGAGATGCGCCAGATCGCACACCCGGATCGCCCGCCGCCCCACCTTGTCCTCATAGGCCGGGCCGATGCCGCGCCGGGTGGTGCCGATCTTGCCGGCCCCGCTCGCATCCTCACGCAGGCCATCGAGGTCGCGGTGGAAGGGCAGGATCAGCGGGCATGTCTCGGCGATCAGCAGATTGTCCGGCGTGATCGTCACGCCCTGCGCGGCGAGCTTCGCCACCTCGTCGCGGAAATGCCACGGATCCAGCACCACGCCGTTGCCGATCACCGACAGCGTGCCGCGCACGATGCCCGAGGGCAGCAGGCTCAACTTGTACGTCTTGCCTGCCACCACCAAAGTGTGCCCGGCATTGTGCCCGCCCTGGAAGCGGACGACGACATCGGCCCGCTCGGCCAGCCAGTCGACGATCTTGCCCTTGCCTTCGTCCCCCCACTGGGCGCCGATGACGGTGACGTTGGCCATGCTTGTTCCTTGCGGCTACCGGCGGTTTCGGGCGGGCCGAACCAGGGCGGGTCGAGATTTCGTCGGCGTCTCTAGAGCGGTTCGGCGGTTTCGCCAACCAGCCGGTGCGTGCAGCCGAGCGCGGCGGGATCGTCGCCGCCGGACAGCGCGGCCACCGTCGTCCAGCCGGCATCGCGCAGCGCCGCACCGGCCCCGGCAGCGGTGCCGATCGGCAAAAAGATTCGGCGGCGCGGTTCCTGCCCCAGCCCGGCATCCACCAGCGGATCGATGAACAGCGAAAAACCGATCGCCGCCTCCTCCACGCCATCGCCATGCATGATCGTGTAGCTGCCGCCGCGGCCGACCTCGCCCGACATGCCCTCGCCAAACAGCGAGAAACCGAGCCAGCTCTGATATTCGAAGCCATGCCGCTCGGTGGGGTCTAGCGTCAGCATCACCCGACCGCGAAACGCCTCGGCGATGGCGGCGATCGCATCGAGCCGGGAGGCGAGCGCCGCCGCGCCGGCCACCGCGCGCAGCTTGGGCAGGGCGGCATCCAGCGGTCCAGCCGCCGCGATGAACGGCAGATAGGCCTCGGCCCCCAACGCGGCGAGGCCGCCGGCATCCTTCACGTCCAGTGTCGTGCGCACCGCGTCGATCCGCCCCGGCGGCAGCGGCAGCGGCCCGGCCGCCAGCGTTTCCACCAGATCGGGCATGGTGAGGTCCACGGTGATGCCGCGCACGCCCGCCGTCTCCAGCGCCTCGATCGCGACGCCGAGCAGCTCGATCGCGGCGGCGACGGTATCGCTGCCGATCAGCTCCGCACCGGCCTGAATCAGCTCCCGCTCCGGCCGCAGCTGGGTGGCGCGCAGCTTCAGCACCGGCCCGCCATAAGCCAGCCGCAACGGGCGGGCGCGATGGCGCATCCGGGTCGCGGCGATGCGGCCGATCTGGGCGGTGATGTCAGGGCGCAGCGCCAGCGTGCGCTGCGATACGGGATCGACGAAGCGCAGCAGATCCTGCGCGCGCGCCGATTTCAACCGGCCGACCAGCCCCTCCTCGAACTCCGCGAGCGGCGGCGCCACCCGGTCATAGCCGTGCCGCCCGATCGCGACGATCACGCGGTGGAGCAGGCGCGAGGCGGCCTCGGCCTGTGGCGGCAGCCGATCGCGCAAACCCACGGGCAGCAGGCCGGGCATGTTGATCGCGGGGTTGAGGGTCGCGCCCATATATCGTCCATTCGCCTCGATCGCCGCGAGGGTGGCGACGGCTTTCCTCTAGCGCGGTTCGCCCGCCATGCCAGCTAAAGCGGCACGGCGGGCGGGGTGTCGGATCAGAACTTCAGCGCCTTGACGCTCTTCACGCCGGGCAACTGGCACACCGACCACAAGAGCGGTTCCTCCACCGCCGAATCGATCGAAAGCAGCAGCACGGCCTCCCCACCGGCGGCGCGGCGGCCGAGGTGGAAGGTGCCGATGTTGACGCCCGCCGCGCCCAGCGTCGTGCCCAGCCGGCCGATGAAGCCGGGCGCATCCTCGTTCACCACGTACAGCATCCGGCCCGCGAGATCGGCCTCCACCTTCACGCCGAATATCTCGACGAGCCGCGGCTCCGAATTGGCGAACAGCGTGCCCGCCACCGATTTCTCGCCCGAGGGCGTCGTCACCGATACGCGGACGAGCGTGTGGTAGTCGCCCTCGCGATCGTGCCGCACCTCGCGCACGTCCAGCCCGCGCTCGCGCGCCAGGAACGGGGCGTTGACCATGTTCACCGTGTCCGAATAGACCCGCATCAGCCCGGCCAGCACCGCGCCGGTGATCGGCTTCTGGTT
>CAXTTS010000329.1:0-2506 GCA_964247265.1 uncultured Sphingomonadaceae bacterium | reverse complement strand
CCCTTACCCTTCGTCTGGAAGCGCTCGGGCGGGAGCGTCCAAACCGGTTCCGCAGCCGAAAGGTCCAGTTCGTCGCGCGTCAGCATCCGAGCCTCGGACAATCGGCACCCCACATCGAGGATTAGTTCAAGGCAGTCGGCATGGACCTTGGCAGCGCCGGTCAGCCGGGATGCAGCCCGGTAGAAGTAGACAAGCTCGTAATCGGTCAGCCATCGCTCGCGCGGCGTGATCCGACCATCGGGCTTCACAAGGTCTTCCGCCGGGTTAGCGCTCAGCTTGGTTTCCCGTCGAAAGTCCCGCTTGGCGCGGCGGAAAATCGTTTTCAGATTGACCACGAACCGATCCGCCGACTTGGGCGCGCGCTTCGCTAACGCGGCCACCACGTCGTCGAGATCGTCGATTGTGATGCTGCCGATTGGCTTGTCGCCAAGCGCGGGGAGCAAATGCTTTTCGACAAGCCGTGCCGTCTCGTTGCCCATCTTGTCGGGAAGGAACCGGGGACAATAGAGCGTCGTCCAGAACCAGCGCAGCGTCTTCGTCGCCTCGGCTTCCGCCGCGTTGCGCTCCGCTTCCTTCTCGGCCTTCGCGGCCGCGCCACGTTCGTCGAGATCATAACCCTCTGCACGCGCCTTGCTCTGCGCGTTCGCCCAATCCCGAGCGTCCGCGAGCCCGAAGGCCGGGAAGGCGCCAAGCGTCTTCTTGACCTGCTTGCCGGTCGCATGATGGCGCGAGCGCCACAGCCACGACTTCGAACCCTTCTCCGTAACCATGAGGACCAAGCCCGTGCAGCCGGGATCGGGGTAGTATTCGCGTTTGTCGGTCGGCTTCACGCCTCTGACCCAAGCGTCGGTCATCGCTTTCGCGAGCTTCGCCATAGCTGACTCCTATGTCGGCCGGGACCATCCCGACGATTCAAGATAGGGGAAAAGTGTGCCCCCGACAATCTCGGGGGCACATCGGGGGCACGTTGAGGCGCAACTGCGTGCGACCGGCTGCTACGCGGTGAAACAGGTTCGGGAGTCTAGAGCACGCACGGAGCGGCACTACCGAACTGTAAAATCTCGGTTTTCCCGTTTCGGGTTGTTTCAGATCGTTTCAGGGAGTGGTGCCGCCTACAGGACTCGAACCTGTGACCCTCGCATTACGAATGCGATGCTCTACCAGCTGAGCTAAGGCGGCCTGGCATCCTTGCTGGCGGCGCCTTATCAGTGGGTGCCGGGCAAGACAAGCCTGGCGGCGACGCCGGAGACGGGGCGCCTTTACCGCTCGTCAACCATGGGTGGTGCACAAACGGCGCACGGGCGGCGGGCGCCCCGGGATGATGCGCGACCATGGACAACGCACGATCGATGGCGGCGGAAGCGGATCTGGCCGCGGACTATCCGGCGGCCCGCGAGCCGCGGATGGAGCCGCCGCCGGTCGTCGGCAACGACGAACGGCGCATGCATGTGCGCGCTTACAAATTCTGGGTATCGCTGCTGGAGGGACGCTCCTTCCCGACGATGACGACGCTCGATCCTGCTCGGCTGCCGGATTTCGGTCCGCACGGCGTGTTGCTGGATTTCAGCACGGACGCCAACGATCCGGCGATCGCCTTCCTCGGCGGGGCGCTGCGCGCGGAAAGCGGGGTTGCCGGTCCGATAGAACATGTGTCCGACGTGCCCGGCCGCTCGCTCGTATCGCGGCTCACCGACCATTATCTGCAAATCATCGCCAATCGCGCGCCGATCGGCTTCGAGGCCGAGTTCGTCAACGCGCGCGGCAACAACACGCTCTACCGCGGCATCCTGATGCCGTTCTCCTCGAACGGCGAGACGATCGACCATGTCTATGGCGTGATCAACTGGAAGGAGACGGCGGACAACGGCACCACGACCGCCCTCACGCAAGAGGTCGGGGCGGCGCTGCGCTCGGCACCACCGCCGTCGATGGCGGGCGGCCCGGTATGGGCGGACGGGCCGGGAGCGGATCCGTCCGACATCGCGCACAAGCAGCCGCCCCGATCGCTCGAGTCGCTGGGCGACGCGGCCCTTCGCGCGCCCGGCGCGAACGAGCCGGGGCTGCAGGATACGCTCGATGCGGCGCGCGGCACCGTCGACCTGTTGCACAGCGCCGAAGTGCGCAGCCGCGCCGCGCTTTATCGCGCGCTGGGCGTCGCCTATGACTTCACCTTCGCGGCCGAGCGCGCCCCCGGCGAGTTCGCCGGGCTGCTGCGCGCCGCTGCCATCCGGGGCAGCGCCCGCCAGCCCGCCGCGCCTGCGATCAAGCTCGTTTTCGGCGCCGATTTCGATCGGCGGCGTCGCGCCGAATTCACCACCGTGCTCTGTCACGGCCGCCGCCTCGGCATCGCACCGGGTGGGTTGCGGCGGATGCTGGAAGGCAGCGCGGGCGGGGTTGCGGCGATCGTCGCCGCAGCATGATCCTGGGTCGAGTAGATGTTGCACGAAGCCCAGCGCACATCGGCGCCGAGCGCCTTCAGGGTCTCGATCAAAACCCCGGTCTGGAT
>CAXTTS010000328.1:0-2527 GCA_964247265.1 uncultured Sphingomonadaceae bacterium | reverse complement strand
GCCATGTCCAGATTGGCGGCGGCAGAGGATAGAGAAAACTCGTCGAGGATCAGCAGCGCCTCTTCCATGCAGGCGCGGGCATCGAGCAGCTTGGCCCGGGGATTTTCAATCACGCTGGTTGGCAGGATGTCGGCGACGGCTGGTGCGACCCGCTTGTCGATCAAACACATACAAAATCTCACGCATGAGGAACGCCCGCGTTGAGCGGGTCGTGCAGGACAGAGATTACATATCCGGAACGGAATTGTTTCGCGATATTGATCCAAACCGGATTTAATTTCGCTCCGTGGGGTCGATCGGGATGGCCAGCGCCAGGCGGTTGCGGCCGTCCGTTCGGCGATATTCCTCGATCCGGCTCCACTCCCGCACGAGCGCGAGCCCGACGCCGCCGCCGCGCGCGGGCATGACGGCCGGCAGACGCGCGCGGCGCGGATCGAAGAAATCGCCCTGATCGCGAACGGTCAGGGCGATTTCCGGCCCGCGCAGGGATACGGCCAGACTGATCTCGGTTCCCTCGGCCGCGCCATGTTCGACGATGTTGGCGACGAGCTCCTCCACGACGATGGCGAGCCGGCTCGCCGCATCTGGCGGAAGGCCGCAACGCGCGGCGAAATGCCGGACGGCGGCGAGGGCGAGCGATACGCTTTGCCCGTCGACGGGGAAGCTGACGCACTCGGGATCATTGCCGTCCATCGGCGGGAGGTCTAGCATGACGGCGAGCCATCGTGGAGCATGCCATGCGCCGATTGATCCTTTCAGCCCTGATCGTGGCAATCGGTGCGGCTGGCGCGGCGCAGGCGGAGATCGGCCGGATCAAGCGATCGATCGGTGCGGCGGCGGTGGAGCGGGGCAAGACGAAGCTGCCCGCCGCGATCGGCGCCACGCTGGAACAGGGCGATGTGCTGGTGACGGGCAAGGATGGCCGGGTGAGCATCACCTTTGCCGACAACAGCCGCTTTTCCGCCGGGCCGAACAGCCGCATCACCCTATCCGAGTTCCGCTTCGACGATGCGACCCACAAGGGCGCCTTCGTGACGAAGGTGGATCGCGGATCGCTGGCGATCATCTCCGGCCAGATCGCGCACGAGACGAAGGATGCGATGAAGGTCCGCACGCCGACATCCCTGCTCGGGGTCCGCGGCACCCGCTTCGTGGTGAACGTGCGTTGAGGGCGTCGGCCGGGCTGGCGCTGATGCTGCTCGGCCTCGGCGGGTGCGCCCGCGAAAGCGTGCTGCTGCTACCTGGCGAGAATGGCGCGCCGGCGGGGTCGGTGGCGGTGCTCGACGAACAGGCCGGCACCGACGCCGCCGTGCTGGCGAGCGAGAACGAACAGGCCCGCCTGTCGGGGCGGCGGGTGGACCGGCGCGCGCTGAAGCCCACCGCGATCGCGCGCAGCGACAGGCGGCTGGTGGAGGATCTGCCGCCGCCGCCGCGCACCTTCACGCTGAACTTCCTGACCGACTCGACCCGGCTGACCGCCGACAGCGAGCCGGTGCTGGCGGACATGCTCGCCGAGGTGCGCCGGCGTGACGGGGTGGACGTGCTGGTGATCGGCCATGCCGACCGGGCGGGGCCCAGCGAGATGAACGACGCGCTGTCGCTGAAGCGGGCCGAGGATATCCGCGCGCAGCTGATCGCGCGCGGCCTCGATCCTGCCTCCACCCGCGCGGTGGGGCGGGGCGAGCGCGACCTGGCTGTCGTGACGCGCGACGGGGTGGCATCGCAGGCGAACCGGCGGGTCGAGGTGGTGGTGCGTTAGCCGCGCCAGCGCAGCGCCAACACGGTGAGATCGTCGCTCGGATCGCCACCCGCCTCGAACGCGCGCACCGCATCCGTCAGGCTTTCGGTGGCGGACCGGGCGGTTTCGCCCGAAGTCCAGCGGGCGAGGACGGCGAAGGCGGCGTCGTGACCGAAGAAGCGGCCGGCGGAATCCTGCGCCTCGGTCAGCCCGTCGCTGACCAGAACGATGCCGTCGCCCGGCGCAAGCTGGATCGATTCGACCGGATAGGCAAAGCCGCCGACGACGCAGAGTGGCGGCCCGCCCTCCAGCGCGATCTCCTCGACGATGCCGGCGGCGCTGACGCGCAGCGGATTTTCGTGGCCCGCATTGCACAGATCGAGCCGGCCAGTGACGGTGTGCAGCACGCCCACGAGCATGGTGACGAACATATCCTGCCGGTTGTCGCGCGACAGCTCGGCATCGATCAGCGACATCGCGGCGGCGAGATCGCCGTCCGTCCGCAGCAGCACGCTTTTGGACAAGGCGCGCGACAAGGCCATGAATAGAGCGGCGGGCACTCCCTTGCCGGTGACGTCGCCGACGAGGACGCACAGCCGGTCCGGCCCGAGCGGAATCGCATCGTAGAAGTCGCCGCCAACCGAACGCGCGGGTTCGAGCCGGGCATCCAGATCGATCGCCGGGTGCAGCGTGGCGAGCGCATCGCGCATGGGGAGCATGCCGAGCTGGATCTCGCGCGCGGCCTTCGCCTCGCCGGCGGCGCGGGCGGCGACCACACGCTGCTCGGCC
>CAXTTS010000327.1:0-2536 GCA_964247265.1 uncultured Sphingomonadaceae bacterium | reverse complement strand
GGTGATGATCTCCTGCCCCGGGATGTTGAGAACCTGCTCCATCATGTTGATCTTGTGGCCGACGCGATAGAAAAACGGGATGTAGAAGTTGAAGCCGGGCTGTGCCGTCGCGACGAACTTTCCGAAATATTCGATCGTGTAGCGGTAGCCCTGCCGCACCACGGTGACGCCGGCGAACACGAAGGCGACCGCCAGGATCACCAGAAACAGCGCGAACGTGCCCATCGTCTCTCCTCGGCCGAATGCCGGCGCAGCGTGACATTGCCCCTTGCGCCGCGCGCCGTCCACCATATCGGTGGAGCGCCCAAGGAGAATGCGATGAACCCGCCTTTCGCCGACATACGATCGGCACTCTACCTGCCCGCCTCCAACGCCCGCGCGATCGAGAAGGCGCGGGGGCTCGCCTGCGACATGGTGATCCTCGATCTGGAGGATTCGGTGAAGCCGGAAGCCAAGGAGACGGCGCGCGCCGCCGCCCTAGCCGCTGCCGGAGACTTTGGCGGGCGGATCGTCGCAATCCGGCTGAACGATCCGGCTACGATCTGGCATCAAGACGATCTCGCCGCAATCCGCGCCAGTGCCGCCGCCTGCGTGGTGGTGCCGAAGGTCGAAAGCGCCAAGGCGGCGACGCGGATCGCCGATGCGGTGGGCAAGCCTTTATTCGCCATGATCGAGACGCCCGCCGGGGTGTTCGCAGCCTCCACCATCGCGGCCGCGCATGGCACGGCGGGCCTGATCGCCGGATCGAACGATCTTGCCGCCACGCTGCGCCTGCCGCCGGGCGCCGGACGGGAGCCGCTCGCGCTGTCGTTCCAGACGATCGTGCTCGCCGCCCGCGCCGCCGGCATCGTCGCGCTGGACGGTGTGTGGAACGCGCTCGACGACCCAACCGGGCTGGAAGCGGATGCCCGCGCCGGGCGGATGACCGGCTTCGACGGCAAGACCCTGATCCACCCGAACCAGATCGCCATCGTCAACGCCGCATTCGGGCCGAGCGATGCCGAACTGGAGGATGCCCGCGCCCTCGTCGCCGCCGCGACCGGCGGGGCGGAGCGGTTTCGTGACCGGATGATCGAGACGATGCATGTCGATGCGGCGAAGCGGCTGATCGCGCAGGCCGCGCGCTGAGGGAACGACGCCGCACTACCAATATGCCCGCCCGGCTCCTATAGAAGCGCGACTCCGCCACCACTCAGATGATCGGGTCACCCAAGCGTCATGGAAATCAGCCTCGGCCTCACGTTCGACGATGTCCTCCTGCGCCCGGCGGCATCGGAGGTGCTGCCCAGCCAGGCCGACACCCGCACGCAGGTGACCAAGGCGATTGCGCTCAACATCCCGATCCTTTCCTCCGCGATGGATACCGTCACGGAGGCGGACATGGCGATCGTGATGGCGCAGATGGGTGGCCTCGGCGTGCTCCATCGCAACCTGACGGTGGACGAGCAGGCCGACGCGGTGCGTGCCGTCAAGCGGTTCGAAAGCGGCATGGTGGTGAACCCGATCACGATCGGCCCGCGCCAGACGCTCGCCGACGCGCAGGCGCTGATGGCGCGGCATCGCATCTCGGGCATCCCGGTGGTGGAGGATGACGGGCGGCTCGTCGGCATCCTCACCAACCGAGACACCCGCTTCGCCGAGAACCCGGCGCAGACGGTGGCCGAGTTGATGACCCACCAGAACCTCGTCACCGTGTCGCCGGGCGTCACCACCGAGGAGGCGCGGCGGCTGCTGCACCAGCGCCGGATCGAGAAGCTGCTGGTCGTCGACGATGCCTATCGCTGCATCGGCCTGATTACCGTCAAGGATATCGAAAAGGCCGTCACCTACCCGAACGCGACCAAAGACGGCACCGGCCGCCTGCGCGTTGCCGCCGCCACCACCGTGGGCGACAAGGGCTTCGAGCGGACCGAGGCGCTGATCGATGCCGAGTGCGACCTGATCGTGATCGATACCGCGCACGGCCATAATCGCGATGTCGCGCGCGCGGTCGAGCGGGTGAAGCGCCTGTCCAACGCCGTGCAGGTGATCGCCGGCAACGTCGCCACGGCCGAGGCGACGCGGGCGCTGATCGATGCCGGTGCGGACGGGGTGAAGATCGGCATCGGGCCGGGCTCGATTTGCACCACGCGCGTGGTCGCCGGCGTCGGCGTGCCGCAGCTCACCGCGATCATGGACGCCGCCGCCGAGGCGGCGAAATCCGGCGTGCCGGTGATCGCCGATGGCGGGCTGCGCACATCGGGCGATCTGGCCAAGGCACTGGCGGCGGGCGCCTCCAGCGTGATGGTCGGCTCGCTCCTCGCCGGCACGGAAGAGGCGCCCGGCGAGACGTTCCTCTATCAGGGCCGTACCTATAAAAGCTATCGCGGCATGGGTTCGGTCGGCGCGATGGCGCGCGGTTCGGCGGACCGCTATTTCCAGCAGGACATCAAGGACCAGATGAAGCTGGTGCCCGAGGGGATCGAGGGGCAGGTGCCCTACCGGGGGCCGGCCAAGGACGTGATCCACCAGCTTGTCGGCGGGGTGAAGGCGGCAA
>CAXTTS010000326.1:0-2599 GCA_964247265.1 uncultured Sphingomonadaceae bacterium | reverse complement strand
GCCACAATGTGTCGGCCAGCGCCTGGTTCGCGGCACGCGCCTCGGGGGACTGGTCGCTGCGGATGAACGGCTCCACCGCCGACTTGAACTGGCCGACGCGGTAGACCTTGGTCTCCACCCCGATCTTGTCGAGCAGGCCCTTATAATAGAGGTTCGATCGCCCCGGCCCGGTCAGCAGCACCGCGCCGAACGGATCGAGCCACACTTCGCTGGCATGGGCGGCAAGCTGGTAGCTGTCGTCGGTATAGCCGGTCGCATAAGCCAGCACCGGCTTGCCCGCCGCGCGCACCCGGTCCACCGCCCGCGCCGCCGCCGCGATCGTCGCCTGCCCGCCGCCGGTGAACCGATCGAGATCCAGCACCACCGCCTTCAGGCTGCCGTCGCCAGCCGCCGCGTCGATCGCGCGGATCACGTCGCGCAGCCGATATTCGCGCGTCACCGGCACCTGCCCGGACAGCGCCGTGAACGGCTCCACCTGCGAAGGCTGCTCCACCAGCGATCCGTCCAGCGCCACCACCAGCGCGCCGCTGCCCGGCACGCGCGGATTGGGCGAGAAGGAGAGGGCGGCGAACAGCAGCCCGAAGAAGATCAGCATCGCCAGCAGGACGAGCGCGTCCTTGATCCCGACCAGCAGCCGCCACAATCCGCGTACGATCCGCATCCCAGCCCTTTGCCATAGCCGCGCCGGCGCAGAGGCGCGCGGACGAATCCGATCATGTTCCCCGATCCTTAAAGGCTGTGGGCGGTTATGCGAGCGCTTAGTTGGCGCGGCCTTGTAGGCGAACCCGGCTGGCCGGATCGGCTGCCCGTCGTTATGGCACAGGCGCGCGGCCGCGATGCCGCCGTCGGATCGGCTGCTGAGGAAAGGGCGTTGATGTCTGAACAGGTCGTCGAGCGGTTCACCCCGCCGCCACGCAGCGAAGACGATCCGCCTCCGCCCAGTTCCGCGCTGATCCCGAAGCGTACTTTGGTTTTGCGGATCGGCCGCAAGCTGCAGCCCAAGATCAACGATCTGATCGTCCGCCAGTCGAAGATTGGCAACGATCCCTTCCCCGATCAGCGCCATTTTTCGTGGATCAAGACGATCGAGGCCAGTGCCGACGTGATCCGCGCGGAGGCGAAGGCGGCACTCGAGGATCTCAACGCCGTTCCCTCGCTGGCGGAGGTCTCGCCCGACCACCGGCGGATCGCGCCGGCCGGCAAGTGGCGCTCCTATTTCCTCGTCGGCTACGGCTATCGGCAGGAGGCGAACTGCGCCGCCTGCCCGCGCACGGCCGAGCTGATCTCGCGCATACCGGGGCTGAACTCGGCCTTCTTCTCCATCCTCGTGCCCGGCACGCATCTGCCGCCGCACACGGGCGTCACCAAGGCGTTCCTCACCTCGCATCTCGGCATCCAGGTGCCGCGCGAGCGCGAGAAATGCCGGATGCGCGTGGTCAACAAGGTGGTGCATTGGGAGCCGGACAAGATCCTGCTGTTCGACGATTGTTTCGAACATGAGGTGCTGAACGAGACCGACGAGACCCGCATCGTCCTGCTCATCCAGGTGAAGCGACCGGTGCGCCTGCTCGGCCGTGTCATCGGCGGCCTGTTCCTGTGGGGCGTCAAGCATTCGCGCTTCGTGCAGGATGCCCGGCGCGGCGTGCAGAACTGGACGCCAGACCCCTGATATGCTCGCCCGGCCCCGGCTGCGGACCAGCCGGGCCGCTTTGTCATCGTTCCGACCCTTGACTTGATGCAGGAGGAGAAACATATCCGGCGCGTCGCTGGCACTCTACCTGTAGGAGTGCTAATGCGGCGCAGGGTTCAACGCGCCGGCCGATGGATCGCCCCTCATGGGCGGTCGCGATCGGCGCTACCAGCAGGAGGCACCTGAATGAGTTTCCGTCCGTTGCACGATCGCGTGCTCGTTCGTCGCGTCGAAGCCGAAGAGAAGACGGCTGGCGGCATCATCATCCCCGACACCGCCAAGGAAAAGCCCCAGGAGGGCGAGGTCGTGGCGGCCGGCACCGGGCTGAAGGCCGACGACGGCAAGATCACCCCGCTGGATGTCAAGGCCGGCGACAAGATCCTGTTCGGCAAGTGGTCCGGCACCGAGGTGAAGATCAACGGTGAAGACCTGCTCATCATGAAAGAGTCGGACATCCTCGGGATCGTCGGCTGAACTGACAATCGACGGCCGCCCCACGCCGTAATCCCAGCGAAGGCTGGGATCTCCGCGAGGCGGTCTCCAAGCTCTCAACGATCCCGGCTTTCGCCGGGATGACGAAGATAGGAAAAGGTAACATGGCAGCGAAAGACGTACGCTTTTCGCGTGACGCCCGTGAGCGCATCCTGCGCGGCGTCGACATCCTCGCCGACGCGGTGAAGGTCACGCTCGGTCCCAAGGGCCGCAACGTCGTCATCGACAAGAGCTTCGGCGCACCGCGCATCACCAAGGACGGCGTCACCGTCGCCAAGGAGATCGAGCTCAAGGACAAGTTCGAGAACATGGGTGCGCAGATGCTGCGCGAAGTGGCCTCGAAGACCAACGACATCGCCGGCGACGGCACCACCACCGCCACCGTGCTCGCCCAGGCGATCGTGCGCGAGGGCATGA
>CAXTTS010000325.1:0-2616 GCA_964247265.1 uncultured Sphingomonadaceae bacterium | reverse complement strand
GACGCGGAACTTCTTCACCATGTCCGCCTCGCTCGAATAATCGAGGTTGGTCTGGATGGTGCAGGTGCGCAGCATCATGTCCAGCCCCATGCTGCCGACGCGCGGCATATGGTCCAGCATGATCCTGTAGCGGCCCTTGGGCATGATCGGCAGTTCGGCGCGGGTCTTGTCCGGCCACATGCCGAGCCCGAGATAGCCGAGGCCCAGCCGGTCGCCCACCGCCTTCACCTGCTCCAGGTGGCGGCCGGTCTCGGCGCAGGTCTGGTGCAGATTGTCGAGCGGCGCGCCGGAAAGCTCCAGCTGGCCCGCCGGCTCCAGGCTGACATTGCCGTCCGGGCCGCCCAGCGCGATGATCTTGTCGCCCTCGTAGATCGGTTCCCAGCCATATCTGGTCAGGCCGATCAGCAGCGCATGGATGCCGCCCTTCTCCTCATAGGATGGCGCGCGGTGGCTATCCTTGAAGTAGACGAACTTCTCATGCTCGGTGCCGATGCGCCAGCGATCCACGGGCTTCTCGCCCTTGGCGAAGATCTGCAGGAGATCCTCGCGCGATTCGATCTGCGGGTCTTCGCCGTCGCCGGCCGTGCGCGTGCTCATGGCAGCGCCCATAGCGGGGGGGCGGGGGCTCCGCCAGCGTCTATGTTACCGATCGGTGCCAATCGCCGGCCGTCGCCATCCAGACCGACACGGCGGCCGCGACGGCGGTGTCGGCGCGCAGGATGCGCGGGCCGAGCGACACGCCCCGCGCGGCCGGGATCGCGGCGATCATGTCGCGCTCCTCCGGGGTGAAGCCGCCTTCCGGCCCGATCAGGACCGCCGCCGGGCCGGGCCGCGCCACCTCGGCCAGCGGCAGGCCACCCGCTTCGTCGGCGTGGATCAGCATCCGCTCCGCCGGCCAGTCGCGCAGCAGGTCGCGCAACGGGCGCGGTTCGACGAGTTCGGGCAGGGCGGTGCGGCCGCATTGCTCCGCCGCCTCGATCATGTGCGCGCGCAGGCGATCGAGGTTGACGCGATCGACGATCGTGCGCTGGGTGATGACCGGCACCACCCGCGCGACGCCCAGCTCGCACGCCTTTTCCACCAGCCAGTCGATCCGGCCCTTCTTGATCGGCGCGGCGAGCAGCCAGAGATCGGGCACCGTCTCGCGCGCGGCAAGGTGCGTCGTAACGGCGAGGGTCAGATCGCGCTTGCGCACCTCCGCCACCTCGGCGAGCCATTCGCCGGTAGCGTCGTCGAACAGGCGCACCGGCGCGCCCGGCTTCAGCCGCATCACACCGGTGAGGTAGTGCGCCTGGCCTCCCTCGATCGTCACGATCGTGCCTGCTGCCAGCGGCGTCTCGACGAACAGGCGGGGGGTGCTGGCGGGCGGCCAGGCGGGGGTGGCGGGCATGGCCGCCGTCTTACCGGCCACGCGCGGCGCCGTCATCCCCGACTGTGACGTTACGGCCACAGTGCGTGGGATGTTTCGGGTGCAACGCAACATAGCGCCAAATTGGCGGTTCAGACCCCCACGCACGGGACGGTGAGGTCGCCAGAAACCCCGGCGCATGTTTTGTTGGAGTAAGACGATGAAGAAGTTTCTGCTTGCCGCCGCCGCGCTCGTGGTCCTGCCGACCGCCGCGATGGCGCAGGATACCGCGCCGGACGGCACCCCCGCCTTCGGTATCGAGCCCTATGTCGGCGTGCTCGGCGGCTACCACCAGTTCGATCGGCTCAGCGATTTCGGCACCAGCGGTTCGCGCGGCCGGATGGATGGCGCCGAAGTCAGCGGCATCGCCGGCGTGAACCTGCCGCTCGGCGCGTTCTTCGTCGGTGCCGAGGGCAACGCGACCAAGGGCTTCAAGGATATCGATTGGGAATATGGCGTGAAGGGCCGCGCCGGCGTGCGCGCCGGCACCAGCGGCCTGTTCTATGCCTCGGCCGGCTATCAGTGGGTCAACGGCAAGAGCAAGCGCGGCTTCGAGGATCGCAAGGACTGGATCTACGGCGTCGGCCTCGAAGTCGGCCCGAAGGATGTCGGCCTCGGCGGCCTCACCGGCCCGGCCGGCATGCGTCTGCGCCTCTCGGTCGAAAGCTATGATTTCGACAGCGTGCGCCCGATGGCCGGTCTCGTCTTCCACCTGTAATGCGCTGATCGTCGCCACGATCGGCCATGAACGGGCGGCCGGGGTAGCGATACCCCGGCCGCTTTTCTTATGAGCGGCTTGCGGGCATAAGCCCGGCTCCCATTTTCCCTCGGAAGTCTTCCATGTCCGCGATGCTCAAGATCAGCCTGCCCGATGGTTCCGTCCGCGAAGTCGCGGCCGGCACTACCCCGGCGGAGATCGCGGCGGCGATCGGCCCCGGCCTCGCCAAGGCGGCGATCGCGGCGCGGGTGGATGGCGAATTGCGCGACATCACCCGCCCGTTGGAGGCGGACGCCACGCTCGCATTGGTCACCGCACGCGACGAGGCGGACGCGCTGGAACTCGCCCGCCACGATTATGCGCATGTGCTGGCGGAGGCGGTGCAGAATCTGTTCCCCGGCACCCAGATCACCTTCGGCCCGTCGACCGATGACGGCTTCTATTATGATTTCGCTCCCCCGAAAATCGATGGACGCGATCGCGCCTTCAC
>CAXTTS010000324.1:0-2622 GCA_964247265.1 uncultured Sphingomonadaceae bacterium | reverse complement strand
AGCGATAGGCCTGCAACAGGATCGCCGGCCCCAGGAACTTGTCGCTGTTCCACCAGTAGCTCGGGCAGGAGGTGGAGCAGCAGGCGCACAGGATGCACTCGTACAGCCCGTCCAGCTTGGAGCGATCCTCCGGCGACTGAAGCCGCTCCTTGTTCGAGGGCGCCGGCGTCACGGTCTTCAGCCAGGGCTGGATAGACGAATATTGCGCGTAGAAGTGGGTGAAATCGGGGACGAGATCCTTGATGACGTCCATGTGCGGCAGCGGCGTGATCCGCACCTCGCCCTTGCAATCCTCGATCGCGGTGGTGCAGGCGAGGCCGTTCTTGCCGTTCATGTTCATCGAGCAGGAACCGCAGATGCCCTCCCGGCACGAACGGCGGAAGGTGAGCGACGGGTCCTGCTCGCTCTTCATCTTGATGAGCGCGTCCAGCACCATCGGGCCGGTCTCGTCGAGATCGAGTTCGAACTTGTCATACCTCGGATTCTCGCCCGAATCGGGATCGTAGCGATAGACCTTGAACGTCTTGACGTGCTTCGCATCGGCCGCCGCCTTGTGGACCTTGCCGCCGGACTTGATCTTGCTGTTCTTCGGCAGTGCGAACTCGGCCATGCGTCAACCCTTCCATGCTGCGATGCGGATAGCGGCTCGGGCGTCCCGGCTCAATGCCTGTTTCGCCGGCTTTCCCGCCTTTGATCGCGCCGTGCCACCGCCTATGGAGGCAGCGAGACAATGTCGGGCAGCATATAGTGACGAACAGCGACCAGCCAACCGTGGTTCCGGTTGGCGACAATCCCACGCCGATCTGGGGCATGAGCGCGCGCGAGCGGATCAGGCGCATCGCCGACAAAGCGGGCCTGCGCGTCGCCGATACCGTGCCGGCCGGCGGAGGGCAGGTGCTGCTGGTCAATACGGCCCATGCGTTCGATCCGCCGCTGTTGCGCTACATGGCGGGCCAGGACGACACCGTGCTGACGAAGGATGGCGTGCCCGCGCTGGCGCTGGCGCTGGCCACCGATGCGGCCGACGTGGCGGCGGCGATGCTCCGCGGTGCCACGCTCGCGCCCGCCGCCGGCCACACGGCGGTGGCGCACGATGCGGGCTTCACCCTCTATAACGATCAGCTGCGCAAGCGCGAGCAGCCCTTCCTGATGCCGCTCACCCCGGCCACGGTGAAGCCGATCGAGCGCGCCAGCTATTTCGCCGCCTATAAGGGCGTGACGGACATCCTCACCAAATATCTCTGGCCGGAATGGGCGCTGGTGCTCACGCGGATCGCCGCGCGGATCGGCATGACGCCCAATATGGTCACGGGCATCGGCGCGATCCTCTGCGTCGTCGCCTTCTTCCTGTTCGCCGGAGGGCATTATTGGGCCGGCATGGCGTCGGGCCTGGTGTTCATGGTGCTGGACACGGTGGACGGCAAGCTCGCCCGCTGCACGATCACCTCGTCCAAATGGGGCAACATCTTCGATCACGGCATCGATCTGGTGCACCCGCCCTTCTGGTGGTGGGCGTGGGGCGCGGGGCTGGGGACGTGGGGGCTGGCCTATGACGAGCGCACCTTCCTGCTGGTGATGCTGGCGATCGTCGGCGGCTATGTGGTGCAGCGGGTGATCGAGGGGGCGTTCATGCGGTTGTACGGCATGCACATCCATGTGTGGGAGAAGGTGGATTCGGACTTCCGCCTCATCACCGCGCGGCGCAATCCGAACATGGTCATCCTGTTCGTCAGCGTGATCGCCGGCCGGCCCGATCTCGGCTTGATCGCGGTGGCCGGGTGGACGATCGTCTCTCTGGCATTCCACGGCGTGCGGCTGGCGCAGGCGATGGCGCGGCACGCCGGCGGGCGACCGATCACCTCCTGGCTGAAAGGGCCGGCATGAACGCGACGATCGAGAAGTTCGGCTATCCGGCCACGCTGGTCCGCGAATATCGCCACTGGCTGGTGCTGCTGCGCCCCGCGCAGCCGACGCTAGGGTCGCTGGTGCTGGCCGCACGATCGGATGCGACCGCATTCGGCGCGCTCCCGCCCGAAGCCTTTACCGAACTGGCCGAGGTGATCGCCGCGATCGAGGCCGCGCTGGGGCAGGCGGTGGACTATGCCAGGATCAACTATCTGATGCTGATGCTGGTGGACCCGCACGTCCACTTCCACGTCATCCCGCGCTATGAGGGCGCGCGCTCGGCCTGCGGTATCAGCCTGACCGATGCAGGCTGGGGCAAGCCGCCCGCGCTCGGCGAGGCCTATGCGCTGAACGATGCGGAGCGGGATGCCCTGCTCGGCTGGCTGAAAGGTTACTGGCCCGCCTGAGCCGCTGCCCAGCGCGCGGTGAGGGCGCCGGCAATCTCCAGATCGACCGGGAAGTCAACCTCCGCCCAGTCGAGCCCCTCGATCGATACGGTGCCGATGGCGCCGGTCGGGGCGATCGCGTGGATCGCCTTCAGATACCAGTTCAGCACCCCCTCCGGCGTCCGCATCATCGCCTCCACCTGCGCGCGGAACAGGCGCGGGCCATCGCCACGAAAGGCGAGCATGCCGATGGACTCGGCATTGCTCTCCTCCGCCGTCAGCCGCTTGCCGATCGCGAGCAGCCGATCGCCCGCGCGATGCACCTTCATAT
>CAXTTS010000323.1:0-2628 GCA_964247265.1 uncultured Sphingomonadaceae bacterium | reverse complement strand
GCGCGCACGACGCCTGCGGCTTGGGCGGGCCGGGCTTCACCTCGACCAGGCACATGCGGCAATTGCCGGCGATCGACAGCCGCTCATGATAGCAGAAGCGCGGTATCTCCTTGCCGGCGGCCTCGCATGCCTGGAGCACGGTGGCGCCCGCAGGCACGGTGACTTCGACGCCGTCGACGGTGAGAGTGGGCATCTTTTGTTACTCCGCCGCCACGGCCAGCGGAGTAGCCGCGCCGTTGCGCTCGTTGATCCGTCGCTCAATCTCGGGGCGGAAATGCTTGATGAGGCCCTGGATCGGCCATGCCGCCGCGTCGCCCAGCGCGCATATCGTATGGCCTTCCACCTGCTTGGTCACCTCATGCAGCATGTCGATTTCGGAAATTTCGGCATTGCCCTCGCGCAGCCGCTCCATCACCCGCCACATCCAGCCGGTGCCCTCGCGACAGGGGGTGCACTGGCCGCAGCTCTCATGCTTGTAGAAATAGCTGATGCGGCTGATCGCGCGGACGATGTCGGTCGACTTGTCCATCACGATCACGGCGGCCGTGCCGAGGCCCGAACCGACCTCCTTCAGCCCGTCGAAGTCCATCGGCACATCCATGATCTGCGCCGCCGGCACCAGCGGCACGGAGGAGCCGCCAGGGATCACCGCAAGCAGATTGTCCCACCCGCCGCGGATGCCGCCGCCATGCTTCTCGATCAGCTCGCGGAAGGTGATGCCCATCGCCTCTTCAACGACGCACGGCGTGTTGATGTGGCCGGAAAGCTGGAACAGCTTGGTGCCCTGATTCTTGTCGCGGCCGATACCGGCGAACCAGCTGGCGCCGCGTCGCAGGATCGTCGGCACCACCGCGATCGACTCGACATTGTTCACCGTCGTCGGACAGCCATAGAGGCCGACGCCCGCCGGGAATGGCGGTTTCAGGCGCGGTTGGCCCTTCTTGCCCTCCAGGCTCTCGATCTGCGCGGTTTCTTCGCCACAGATGTAGGCGCCCGCGCCACGATGGACGAACACGTCGAAATCATAGCCCGATCCGGCCGCATTCCGGCCGAGCATGCCACGATCATAGGCTTCCGCCACTGCCGCGAACAGCGTCTCGGCCTCACGGATGAACTCGCCACGGATGTAGATGTAGGCCGCCCGCGCGCGCATCGCGAAGCCGGCGATCAGCGCGCCCTCGATCAGCTTGTGCGGATCGTGGCGGATGATCTCGCGATCCTTGCACGATCCCGGCTCCGATTCATCGGCGTTGATGAGCAGGAAGCTTGGCCGGCCTTCCTTCGGCTCCTTCGGCATGAAGCTCCACTTCATGCCGGTGGGGAAGCCCGCGCCGCCGCGACCGCGCAGGCCGCTCGCCTTGATGTCATCGATCAACTGGTCCTGCCCGCGGGACATCAGCCCTTTGGTATCGTCCCAGTCGCCGCGGCGCATGGCCGCATCGATGCCCCACGGCTGGAAACCGTAGACGTTGGTAAAGATGCGATCGCGATCTTCTAGCATGTCACACCGTCGAGCATCAGCGTCCAGGCCCCACTATCTTCTCGGCGAGGAAATAGGCGCCGACGGCCAGCGCCAGCGCGATCACGATGCCGGCCACGCCAAGCGCCAGCTTCACGAACAGCACCACCAGCACGATGAGCACGATCAGCCCGATGATGAAGCTCATGCGGATTGCTCCGCCATGTGCTTCAGCGTCGTCGGGCCGCCATCGGGGCAACTCGTCTGGCGGCCGTTTTGCGGGCCCGGCTTCGGCGATCCGCCCGAAGCGAGCGCCTCCAGGATCGCCGACATGCTGTCGAACGTCAGATCCTCGAAATTGTCGTCGTTGATCTGCACCATCGGCGCGTTGGCGCATGCCCCCAGGCATTCCACCTCGGTCAGCGTGAACAGGCCGTCCGGCGTCGTCCGCCCCTTGGCCAGCCCGCGATTCTTGCATGCGGCCATCACGTCGTCCGAGCCGCGCAACATGCACGGCGTCGTCCCGCACACCTGCACATGATAGCGGCCAACCGGCGCCATGTTGTACATCGTGTAGAAGCTCACGACCTCATAGGCGCGAATGTACGGCATGTTCACGGCCTTCGCGACATATTCGATCACCGGCACCGGCAGCCAGCCCTGGGTGTTCGTCTCGGCACCCACCTGCCGCTGCGCCAGATCAAGCAGCGGCATGATCGCGCTATGCTCGCGCCCCGGCGGATAGCGGCCGATCACGACCTTGGCCTGCGCCTCGTTGTCCGCCGTCCACCGGAAATGGCCCCAACGCGCGCGAACCTCGGCTTCATCGGGAATGGAAGCTGCTTCAGACATCAGTGCGCATCCGTAAGATCGAGGCGACGTTCGACACGGGCCATGCGATCGTCAAAGCGATCCATGTGCCGGTTGAGGCTGGACGACGACAGGATCATGTTACCGAGGTGCGCCTCAGTGGCCGTGGCTCGCACCTTGAGCTCCGACACGTCGAATCTCAGGTCGGAGACATCGCCCTGGATCTTCTGGAGAACAGAGTAGATGAGTTCGTTGGTCACGGCCTCCGTCACCGGTCGCACTCCCCGAACACGATGTCGGCGGCGCCCAGCACGGCGGTCGTATCCGCGAGCATGTGGCCCTTCATCATGAAGTCCATC
>CAXTTS010000322.1:0-2639 GCA_964247265.1 uncultured Sphingomonadaceae bacterium | reverse complement strand
AGCGCATCCTGGCTGAGGTGCGCGGCTTCTTCGCCGTCCACCGCGCCGAGGGCACGCATGGCGGCGGCATCCACGCCGAGATGACCGGCCAGAACGTGACCGAATGCACCGGCGGCGCGATCGACATCACCGAACAGGGACTGGCCGATCGCTACCACACCCATTGCGACCCGCGCCTCAACGCCGGCCAGTCGATCGAACTCGCCTTCCTGCTGGCCGAGATGCTGAACCAGGAGATGCGCGAGCGGGAGAAAGCGGCGGCCTGACCGGGCCATTCCGATCGGCCTTGCCGCGCGCAAGCCAATCGCTTGGCGCGGCGGGCCGGCCATCGTAGAGCCGAGCCGAACCGTGGGCCTGACGACATGATGATCCGCCGCCAAGCCTGTCTCGTCGCGCTGGCGGTGCTGTTCGCCTGCTCCGCCCCGCAGGCGGACGGCCCACTCGACGTGAGCGTGATCGGCGGGGTACCGCGCATCGTCAATCCCAACCGCCAGCCGCTTTCCCCGGCGGAAGCCGTCTTGCTGTCGGCGACAGCGCAGGGGCTCGTCCGCTCCGATGCCGCCGGCCAGATCGAGCCCGGCCTCGCCATCCGCTGGGACGTATCGGACGATGGCGTTTATTACACGTTCCGGATCGCCGACGGCCGTGGCGTCGATGCGGAGCATGTCGCCCGCGCGCTGCGCGCTGCGATCGGGCCAGCCAGCCGCAACCCGCTGAAGTCGGTGCTGGGCGCGATCACCGAGATCGTCGCCGTGACGCCGGAGGTGGTGGAGTTGCGCCTCGCCAGCCCGCGCCCGGATCTGCTGCCGCTGCTCGCCCAGCCGGAGCTTGCGATCCTGGCGCGCAAAGCCGGCACCGGGCCGTTCGGCGCCAGCGACCAACCGGGCGGCCTGATCCGGCTGACGCCGCTCGATTCGGCGGCCGGCGATGGCGACGCGGCGGCGCTCGGCCGTTTGCAGGTACGACTTCATGCCGAACGCGCCGCGCGCGCCGTGGCGGGCTTTACCGCCGGCCACCGCAGCGTGGTGCTGGGCGGGCGCTTCACTGATCTCGCAGTGGCGCGCGCCGCCAGCCCGCCGGCCGGATTGCTGCACATCGATCCCGCCGCCGGACTGTTCGGCCTGGCGGTGAGCACGCGCGGTGGCTTCGTCGGGGTGGCGGACAATCGTCGGGCGCTGGCGATGACGATCGATCGCGCGCGCATCGCCGATGCGTTCGGCGCGGGGTGGCGGCCGGCGGCCACGATCGTCGCCCCAGGCCTCGTCGATCGCCCCAGCCCTGCCGCGCCGGACTGGATCGACGCCGATCTGGCGCAGCGGCGAACGCTCGCGAGGGAGACGGTGGCCAGCTGGCTGGCGGCGCAGGGCGAGCCGCCGCTGGTCCGCCTGGCCGTACCGGATGGCCCGGGCGGGCGGCTGCTGTTCGCGCTGATCGCCGACGATTGGGCGCGGATCGGGGTGACGGCGATCCGCGCGGCAACAGGCACCGACGCCGACCTCACGCTCGTCGATGCGGTGGCGCCGAGCGATTCGGCCAGCTGGTATCTGCGGCAGTTCGAATGCGTGCGGTCGATCGCGTGCAGCAGCGAGGCCGATACTGCCCTTGCCGCCGCCCGCACCGCGCCGAGCCTGGCCGCCCGCGCCTTCCACCTTGGCGAGGCCGATGCCCGGCTGGCCGAGATCAGCGCGTTCATCCCGATCGCCCAGCCGCTGCGCTGGTCGTTGGTGGCGCGGACGCTCGGCGGGTTCCAGGACAATCGCCGGGCGATGCACCCGCTCGACCAATTGCGCGGCGGCTGATGCGGAATGCCCAAGCGCTTCCTATGTTGGGGAAGACGCCGTTGAGGAGCAATCGTATGGGCATTTCGGCCGACCGTTTCGACAGCATCGCCGCCAGCCTGCCGATCGGCCGCGATCCCGCCGCCGTGCGGGCGCGGGTGGAGGGGATGGAGCGGATATTGGAGCGGCTGTTCGTCATCCCCGGCATCAACCGCCAGGTCGGGCTGGACGTGATCGCCGATGCCGTGCCGGTCGTCGGGCCGGTGATCGCCGCCGCGCTGGGCGGATGGATGGTGTGGGAGGCGCGCAACCTCGGCATGTCCAAGTGGCAGATGGCGCGGATGGCCGGCAATGTCGGGGTGGACGGGCTGCTCGGCGCGATCCCCTTCATCGGCGCGATCCCCGACTTCTTTTTCCGGTCCAACAGCCGCAACCTGCGGATCATCCGCCGCCATCTCGATCGCCATCACCCGGCGACGGCGGTGGTGGAGGGGCGCGTCAGCCGGGATCGGTGATCCGCAGCTTCGTGCCCCGCGCCGCCCCGCCGGAACCCGGTCGGCAGGTGGCGTAGCGCAGCTGCTTGTCTAGGCAGAGCCACAGCTCGTCCAGCCAGCCGCTCTTCGTCACCGTCACCCGCATGGCATCGGGGCGGATCCCGCGATTGGCGGCGGCGAAGGCGTTGGCGATGGCGCCGGCCGTCAGATCCTCGCGCCGGGCCAGCGCCGCCATGTCGGGGAAGCGCAGCGCGCGATAGAGCCGGGTAGAGGTGGTGAAATAGGCGCGTGGCGACTGGCCGGTGCAGGTGCCGTGCTTGGCCCATTCATGCTGGATCAGCTGGGTGGACGGCGTGCCGCACAGCGC
>CAXTTS010000321.1:0-2645 GCA_964247265.1 uncultured Sphingomonadaceae bacterium | reverse complement strand
GTTGCACGCCCGCCCGCGCCGCCTGATCCGGCAGGGCCGCCGCGCCGCGCGCGGGCAGCGGCGGTTGCCGGCGCACCGCCATGATTCCGGCGACGATGGCGATCAGGATCATCACCACGCACAAGGCGAAGATGATCCGGGCGGCACGCCCCACCGGCTTGTTGCCTCTGATCGACACGGGAATATCCTTGTTCGGCGCCGCAGCCCGAGTCGGCGGCGGCGCCGCTCCTGTGTCGGCGCACTATCCCGCCGGCGCAATGCCGCAGGGCAAGCATCCGCGGTTGACCGGCCGCGTCGCATCCGCAAAGCAGGCCGCCGCACCAAGCCGCAACGAAAGCCGCATCCATGCTCGCCGATGGCCACCCGCCGTGGGATCAGCCCGCCACCCTGATCGATCTAGACGGCACCGCGCCGTTCATCGGCGCGCTCGGCGATTGCGTCCGCCACTTCGCCGCGTTCAAGGCGAGCGTCAAAGCGGATGCGCGCGTGCTGCTGACCCAGCCGGTCGCCCGCGCCGGCCGCCGCACCCGCATCTGGGTGCTGAACCCGGACGAGCTGCAGGCGCTTGCCGAGGAGCTGGCGCGCGACGAGGCCGCCGCTCCGTGACGCCCGCCGCCGGTACGACACCCTCGCGGGTGGTGGTCGCGCGCCTGCTGTTCTACGGCGCGATGCTGTTCGCCGTCACGATGGCGCTGCTGCCGCATCCGCCGCGCGTGCCCGGCGATCCGGTGGACAAGGTGCAGCACATCGCCGCCTTCGCCACGATCGCTCTGCTCGGTGCGTTTGCCTATCCGCGCTTCCCGCTCGTCCGGCTGGCCGAGCGCCTGTCGTTTCTCGGCGCGCTGATCGAGGTGGTCCAGTCCATCCCGGCCCTGCACCGCGACTGCGACATCATGGACTGGCTGGCCGACACCGCCGCGATCATCGTGATCCTGGCGGCCGTGCATCTGTGGCGTCGTCGCGCCGGCTGATCCCGGCTCCTTTTGCCGGATGCCGCGTTCATGCTGCATCGCAACAGGATCGATCTGCCTCATGTCCGCATCTTCCGCGTCCGGTCGCGCCTATCCGGTCGGCCTCGTCCATTTCGCGCTCGCGCTCGGCGGCTTTGCGATCGGCACCACCGAGTTCGCGACGATGAGCCTGCTGCCGCTGTTCGCGCGCGGGCTGCACATCGACGAGCCAACGGCAGGCCATGTCATCAGCGCCTATGCGCTTGGTGTCGTGGTCGGCGCGCCGTTGCTGGCGGTGGCGGCGGCGCGGCTCAGCCGCAAGACGCTGCTGATCCTGCTGATGGCGCTGTTCGCGCTCGGCAACGGCCTCAGCGCGCTCGCCCCCGACTATCGCACGCTGCTGCTGTTCCGCTTCCTCAGCGGGCTGCCGCACGGCGCCTATTTCGGTATCGCCGCGCTCGTCGCCGCCTCGCTGGTGCCGCAGGCGCAGCGCACCCGCGCGGTCGGCCGGGTGATGCTCGGCCTCACTGTCGCGACGATCGTCGGTGTGCCGTTCGCCAATTGGCTGGGGCAGGCGATCGGCTGGCGCTGGGGGTTCGGCATCGTCGCGGTGCTGGCGGTTTCGACGGCGCTGATGGTGCTGGCCTTCGTGCCGCACGAGCCGCCGGCATCCGATGCCAGCCCGTTACGCGAATTGGGGGCGCTGCGGCGCGGGCAAGTGTGGCTCACGCTGGCGATCGGTGCGATCGGGTTCGGCGGTATGTTCGCGGTCTATACCTATCTCGCCTCCACGCTGATGGCGGTCACGGGAGCGTCGCCCGCGACCGTGCCGCTGGTGCTGGCGATCTTCGGCGTCGGGATGACGGCGGGCAACCTGTTCGTGCCGCGTTTCGCCGATCGCGCTTTGATGCCGACCGCCGGGGCGCTGCTGCTGTGGAGCGCCGCCGCGCTGGCGCTCTACAGCGTGGCGGCCGGCCATTTCTGGTCGATCGCGCTGGTGGTGTTCGCCATCGGCATCGGCGGCGCGCTCGGCACCGTGTTGCAGACGCGGCTGATGGATGTCGCGGCCGATGCGCAGGGGCTCGCCGCCGCGCTCAACCATTCGGCGTTCAACACCGCCAATGCGCTGGGGCCGTGGCTCGGCGGGCTGGCGATCGCCGCCGGCTATGGCTGGACCTCGACCGGATGGGTCGGCTGCGCGCTGGCGCTGGGCGGCTTCGCGATATGGGCGGTCGCGATGCTGGTCGCCCGGCCGGGCAAGGCGCGCGCCGTGCTCGCGACGCGGTGATCCGCGCCGGAACGACTCCCCGCCAGACGCATTGAATCGCCCGCGCAACGAACCCCTTGCGCAAGGGAGGGCGATCATGGCGGCACGGGCATATTGGCAGGGGCAGATCAGGCTGGCCCTCGTTTCCATCCCGGTGGAGATCTACTCCGCCACAAAAAGCGGCGCGACGATCGCCTTCCACCAGATCCACGAGCCATCCGGCAAGCGGATCAAATATGAAAAGGTCGTGCCCGGTATCGGCCCGGTCGATCGCGACGAGATCCTCAAGGGCTTCGAATATGAGAAAGGCAGCTATGTGCTGCTGGACGAAAAGGAGATCGAGGGCGTCAAGCTGGAGAGCAAGAAGACGCTGGAGCTGACCCAGTTCGTCGACAGCCACGACATCGATCCGATCTATTACGACAAGC
>CAXTTS010000320.1:0-2648 GCA_964247265.1 uncultured Sphingomonadaceae bacterium | reverse complement strand
ACGTTGAGGATCTTGCCTTTCAGCGGCAGGATCGCCTGATAATGCCGGTCGCGGCCCTGCTTGGCCGATCCGCCGGCGGAATCACCCTCCACCAGGAACAGCTCGCATTTGGCAGGGTCGCGCTCCTGGCAGTCGGCCAGCTTGCCGGGCAGCGAGGCGATGTCCATCACCCCCTTGCGACGGGTGAGTTCGCGCGCCTTCTTCGCCGCCTCGCGCGCGGCGGCGGCGTCGATCACCTTCTGCACGATCGAGCGACCGTGGGCGGGATTCTCCTCCAGCCATTCGGCCAGTTTGTCGGCGATCAGGCTCTCGAGCGGCTGACGCACCTCCGATGAGACGAGCTTGTCCTTGGTCTGGCTGCTGAACTTCGGATCGGGCAGCTTGACCGAGACGATCGCGGTCAGCCCTTCGCGCATGTCGTCGCCGGTCAGCGTCACCTTCTCCTTCTTCAGGAGGCCGGACTTTTCGGCATAATTGTTGATCGTGCGGGTCAGCGCGGCGCGGAACGCCGCCATGTGGGTGCCGCCATCCCGCTGCGGGATGTTGTTGGTGAACGGCAGCACCTGCTCATAATAGCTGTCATTCCATTCGAGCGCGACGTCGATGCCGACATCGTCGCGCTGGCCGTGGACCATGATCGGCTCCGGCATCAGCGGCGTCTTGGCGCGGTCGAGATATTTGACGAAGGCCGCGGTGCCGCCCTCGTAGAACAATTCCACCTCGCGCCGCTCGGCGTGGCGGGCATCGATCAGGAACAGGCGCACGCCCGAGTTCAGGAACGCCAGCTCGCGATAGCGATGCTCCAGCTTCTCGAAATCGAAGTCGGTGATCTTGAACGTCTCGGCGCTGGGCGTGAAGGTGACGCGGGTGCCCTTCTTGCCGTTGGCCGGGCCGACGACCTTGAGCGGCGCGACCGAATCCCCGCGGCGGAACTGCATGTAATGCTCCTCGCCGTCGCGCCAGATCGTCAGATCCAGCACGTCGCTGAGCGCGTTCACCACCGACACGCCGACGCCGTGCAGGCCGCCGGATACCTTGTAGGCGTTGCTGTCGTTGGTGTTGTCGAACTTTCCGCCGGCGTGCAGCTGGGTCATGATAACCTCGGCCGCGGAGATGCCTTCCTCGGTGTGGATGCCTGTCGGGATGCCCCGGCCATTATCCTCGACCGAGACCGACCCGTCGGCGTTCAGCGTGATCTCGATCCGGTCACAATGGCCGGCCAGCGCCTCGTCGATCGCATTGTCCGATACCTCGAACACCATGTGGTGCAGGCCGGAGCCATCGTCGGTATCGCCGATATACATGCCGGGGCGCTTGCGCACGGCATCGAGGCCCTTGAGCACCTTGATCGAATCGGCGCCGTAATCGCTGGTCTGGGGAGTGTCTGCCATGCCCAGCATATAGGGAGTCGGGGGGCGGAACGGAAGCAGTTTGGCCCCGCCGCCGCCCGGCTCCACTGCCTGCCGATCTTCGATCAGTGGTGCATCTTGTTGATGAAATCGCCCTTCTTGCCCTTGCGCCCGATCTTGAGCGTGAACCACGCATAGCTGTCCGCATTCTTCATCGCCGAGGATTTGTCGGTGAAATCGGAGAGCGGATCGACGCTGTTGTCGTCGAAATACGAATAATCGCGCAGCCCGGCGAATTTGTGTCCCGCCTCGTGGATGAGCGTGACCACGGCGAGGCGGCCATCGGACATGTGCTTGTCGCTCATATGGATCGCGCCCTTGGTTTCGATCTTGCCGCTGCGCGCGGCAAGCACCGTGTTGTGATAGGGCTTGGTCGGCGTCTTGCCCGCCACGCCGGCGACCGAGCCGAGCGTGCCTTTGCCGATATCGCCCACCTTGATCGTGACATCCGCCTTCAGGCCGGTCAGGATCATGCCCAGCACCTTGCGGATCTGGGTGAGGTCGTCGGTCGACAGCTTCTTGCCCGTCAAAAAATAGCGGTTGGCATAGCGGATGACATCGGACGACGGACTTGGCCGCGCCAGAACGACATCGGCCGCCTTGAGCAAGGTCACGGCGTCGATCACGGCGAACTTGCATTTTCTGAACAGATCGTCGTCGCAGGCCGATCCTGTCAGCAAGGTCATGGATTTGGTGTCGCCGATGCCGCCGGTCGAAGTCGAAGTCGTGAAGCGAGACATGAGTCTTTCTCCGATCTGATCCTTGGGCGGATCTGCCGCGCCAAGATGAAAAGGCAAGTGTTTCGGATCACAACGCCGATCGTTATTTCGTCAGGCGTGCGGCGTCTCCAGCCGGATGCCGCCATTACCTATCGCCAGCCATGTCGCATCGCCGCCCAGCCCGGCGAACAGCGCGCGCTCGGTGCCCGTCATCCACACCTGCCCGCCGGCCGCGGCCAGCCGATCGAACAAGGCGGCGCGGCGCAGCGGATCGAGATGGGCGGCCAGTTCGTCCAGCAGCAGGATCGGCCGGCGACCGCGCGCCTCGGCCACCAGATCGGCATGGGCGAGGACGAGGCCGAGCAGCAGCGCCTTCTGTTCGCCGGTCGAGCAGCGTTCCGCCGGCTGGCCGCGATCGAGGTGGGTGACGCGCAGATCGCTGCGATGCGGCCCCGCCAGCGTGCGCCCGGCGGCGGCATCGCGCCCGCGCCCCCTGCGCAGTTCGGCCGCCAGCACGCGC
>CAXTTS010000319.1:0-2673 GCA_964247265.1 uncultured Sphingomonadaceae bacterium | reverse complement strand
CGCGGCGGCGTCAGCATCGCGCCACACTCCGCTCGGACACGAGACGCTCGTCGCGATCGAAATGCAGCGTCGCGAACGGCGACGCATCCGGATCTTCGCTTCGGCCGGCCAGCGCAGGCGACGCCAACACCTGCCCGGAGCCTGCCGGCGCATAGCGATCGATCATCCACGCGCAGAAATCGGCAAAGCCCTGCGGGTCGGCGGCGGGGCTGGTATGGTGCGGCGCGATGCCGAGATGGGCGGGCGTGAAACAGAACGTCACCGTCACCTCGAAGTCGGCCAGCGCCTCCATCTGCCGGTCGAACCAGTCGACCGCATTGGGGCGGAAGCTGTCCGCCCACGAAAGCCCGGTGCGGATGCGCCGCGTGCCCAGCCGCTTCATCCATCCCACCGCCTCGTCCAGCCGCGGATCGTTATAGTGGAACCACTGCATCAGCCCGACGTCGGCGGCGCAGGCCGCATAGGCATCCAGCGCGGGCTTCGGCGTGCCGTCCTCGCGGATCAGGCCCAGATAGAAATGGCGATAGTAAGACGACCCCTCCGCCTCGCGGTGCCGCGTCTCGGCGCCCCAGCTCACCGGCAGGTCGAACAGCGAATACCAGAAGATGCGCGGCACCCGGTGGCGGAGCAGGGCAGCGGTGCGCTCCAGCCCGAACAGCTGCACCTCGTCGGCGCCGAACGAGCTGACGCCGACCTCCGTCACCCACACCGGCTTGTCCGTCACCACCTCGATCTCGGCGATCTTGTCCGGCCAGGCGGAGAGCGGCCACAGATTCCAGTCGAGCGGAAAGCCGTGGACGGCGACGGCATCCACCGCATCCAGCGCGCCATGCGCCTCCATCCGCCGCAGCCAGTGCGGGTCGATCGGCGACATGCCGCCCAGCACCCGCGTCACCGCCGGATTGATCGCATGGATGGCGTTGCCGGCGCGGATCACATGATCGGCGAACATCGCCCAGTCCGGATCGATCGCCGGGTCCCAGTGCGACTTGTTGTTCGGCTCGTTCCAGATCATCGCCGCTTCGATCATGCTCGTTCCCCCAGGCTCGTCGCTTCGCACGACCGGCCGCATGCCGCTCCATAGTCGCGGATCGGCGCCGCGCACAAATCCCGCCTGTCACGATCCCCGCCGCGCCACATCCTCATGACGGTCGCTCGTTGAGCGTCACGACCCGACCGCTGCCGTTGCCATAAAGAGCCAGCTCGGTCAGCGATCCCGGCGCGACATCGAAATTGAGCAGCCGGTCCAGGCTTAGCCCGAGATAATGCACGACCACGCCGCGGATGACGTCGCAATGGCTGACGCACAGCAGCGGCCCTCCGCCGGCCGCCGCCTCGATATGGCGCACGGCACGCGCGGTCGCCGCCGCCATGCCTTCGCCCGAGGGCGGTGTTGCGGTGGCGCGCGCCTCGTTCCACAGCGTCCACGCCGGGTCGCCGTCCAGTTCGGCAAAGGCGCGCCCGGTCCACGCGCCGAAATCGATCTCGTCCAGCCCATCGGCCGCCTCCACCGGCAGGCGGTGCCGCGCCGCGATCGCCAGAGCGGTTTCGTGTGCCCGGCGGCGCGGGCTGCTGTGGATCGCGGCGATCGGCACGCCGGCCAGCCGATCGGCCAGTCGCGCCGCCTCGGCATGGCCGGCCGCGTTCAGGCCGATCGCGGATCGGCCGCTCAGCACCTTGCCGACTTCGTCATGGCTGGCGTGGCGGGCGAGAAAGACCGTCGCGCTCACCGACGGCGATGGGAAGGCAGGATCAACATAGCATCGGCAACCGGCAGACCGCCAATCTGTTCCCCCACGCACGACAAAAAGCCAACGCTATCATAGGTTAGACGGAACAAAGATGATGAAGAAGCTTTTCCGGTACAAGTGGGGATCATCTGGGCCGATCCGTCGGGCGCCGTCAAGCGCGCGGCGATCGCGTGTCCGGCGGGAGGGCGAATGGAACAGGTTCTTATCACCGGCGGCGCCGGCTTCATCGGGCGTTTCGTCGCCGACGAACTGCTGGCGCGCGGCAATCGCGTGCGCGTGCTCGATGCGCTGATCGAACAGGTGCATGGCGAAACCGACGGCTCCCAGATGCTGAACCGCGAGGCAGAGCTGATCCGCGCCGACGTGCGCGACAAGGCGGCGGTGTCGAAGGCACTGGAGGGGGTCGACAGCGTGATCCACCTTGCCGCCGAGGTGGGCGTCGGCCAGTCGATGTACGAGGTGGAGCGCTACACCTCGACCAACGATGTCGGCACCGCCGTATTGTTCGAGGCGCTGATCGACAAGCCGGTGCGCCGCGTCGTCACCGCCTCCTCGATGAGCATCTATGGCGAGGGGCTCTACCGCGATGCCGATGGCGCCACGGTGGAGGATGCCGAGCGCAAGGGCCTGCGCGACGGCCTCGCCAATTGGGAACCGGTGGATGCGCAGGGCCGCCCGCTCACCCCGATGGCGACGCCCGAGTGGAAGCGTCCGAACCTCAGCTCGATCTACGCGCTCAACAAATATGTGCAGGAGCGCACCACCCACATCATGGCCGCGCCCTACGGAATGGAGGGCGTGTGCCTGCGCCTGTTCAACGTCTACGGGCCGGGGCAGGCGCTATCCAATCCCTATACCGGGGTACTCGCGATCTTCGCCTCGCGGCTGCTCAACGGCCAGCAGCCGATGATCTTCGAGGATG
>CAXTTS010000318.1:0-2674 GCA_964247265.1 uncultured Sphingomonadaceae bacterium | reverse complement strand
ACCGGCACCGTCGGCAAGCTGCGGATGAAGGGGCAGGAGGTGTTCCGCCACGCCGTGACGAACCTCGCCGCCGTGCTGCGCGAGGCGAGCGCCGCCGCCGGGGTGGAAACGGGCGACATCGACTGGGTGGTGCCGCATCAGGCCAACCGTCGCATCCTCGATGCCACCGCGCGCAAGCTGGGCCTCTCGCCCGAGCGGGTGGTGGTGACGGTGGATCGCCACGCGAACACCTCCGCCGCATCGGTGCCGCTGGCGTTCGACGCGGCGGTGCGCGATGGCCGCATCAAGCGCGGCGACCTGATCGTGTTCGAGGCGATGGGCGGTGGCTTCACCTGGGGCGCGGCCGTCGCGCGATACTGATCCGCCGGGCTTTGCGGAATCGGGCCGAGCGGCTATGGTACGACGGCATTATCGTAGAGAGCGTGGCTGATGAGCGAGACGGATACCCTCACCCGGGCGGACCTTGCGGAAGCGATCCATGAGGAGATCGGCCTTTCGCGCGGAGAGTCGGCCAAGGTGGTGGAGAATATCCTCCTCCACATGTGCGAGGCGCTGTCGGCCGGCAGCAACGTCAAGATTTCGGGTTTCGGCAGCTTCGTGCTGCGCGACAAGGGCGAGCGGATCGGCCGCAATCCCAAGACCGGCGTCGAGGTGCCGATCGCGCCGCGCCGCGTGCTCACCTTCCGGCCCAGCCAAATGATCCGCGACCGCATCGTCGAGGGCGGCGCGGACCGCGCCTGAACGAGACCGGCTTGGGCAAGACAGACACCGCCTTCCGCACGATCAGCGAGGTTGCCGCCGATACCGGCGTGGCGCAGCATATCCTGCGCTATTGGGAGACACGCTTTCCCCAGCTCCGCCCGCTCCAGCGCGCCGGCAATCGGCGCTACTACCGGCCGGCCGACGTCGATCTGGTGCGTCGCATCGATGCCTTGCTGAACCATGACGGCTATACGATCAAGGGTGTGCAGGCGCTGTTGACGCGGGACGTTCCGGTGCCGCTGGCCATCCCGATGCCCGTACCGATTATGGAGGAGCCGCTGCCGATGGCAACGCTGCTGGCGGAACTCCGCACCATCCGCGATGCGATGGCGCAGGCGCTGATCGCGGACGAGGCATAGATCGCCGCGAACGGCGTCGTTCAGTCGTCGCTGTCCGGCCCGAGCGTGGGATCGAGATCGCGCGGGCGCACGAAGCGGACGAGGCGGCCGGAACGCGCCTTCAGATCGTCCCAGCGATCCAAGTCGAACTCCATCTCGGCGAGCGCGGAGGTGGGATATTTCTCCTCCACGGCATCGCGCAGTTCGTCGCCGGCGGTGTCGGGGATCAGCATCAGGATCATCTCCTCCATCCCCGGATTATGGCCGCTGAGCAGGATATGCCCGGCGCTGTCCGGCGCCTCCTGCACGACATCGAGCAGGGTGGCGCTGGAGGCGAGATAGATGCGCTTGTCCAGCACCGCGCTCAGCGAGCGGCCATAGCCGTCCCACAATTCGTCCAGCGTATCCACCACGCGAACGGCGGGCGAGGCGAGGACGTGATCGTAGGCCAGCCCCTCGTCGCGCATGTAGCGGCCCATGCGGCGCGCGCCGCGCTTGCCGCGTTCGTTCAGCGGGCGATCGAAATCGCGCGCCACCGGCACGTCCCAGCCGGATTTCGCGTGGCGCAGCAGCGTCAGCTTCTTCATCGGATCTCCGCATCCTCGACCGCATCCGTCTGATGCCGCAAAGTGATGACGGAGGAAAGATGCGACGCGACCCGCGCCACCGCTTCGTCGAGCGTCAGGCGGGTGACGGGCGTGCCGGCCGGAAACGCATCGAGCAGGCGCGAGGGCGTGGCGGCGGACAGCAGCACGAAGGTGCCGCGATCGTCCGCGCGCCGGATCAGCCGCCCGAACGCCTGGGCCAGGCGCGCCCGCACCACCCGGTCGTCATGCGCGGTACCGCCGTTCGCGGCGCGGCGCGCTGCGTGCAGCACGGTCGGGCGCGGCCACGGCACCCCTTCCATCACCACCAGCCGCAGCGATTCGCCCGGCACGTCCACCCCGTCGCGCAACGCATCGGTGCCGAGCAAAGAGGCGCGCGGATCGTCGCGGAAGATATCGACGAGGGTGCCGGTATCGATCGGATCGACATGCTGGGCGTAGAGCGGCAGCCCGTCGCGCGCGAGGCGATCGGCGATGCGGGCATGCACCGCCTTCAGCCGCTGCACGGCGGTGAACAGGCCGAGCGTGCCGCCATCCGCCGCCGCGATCAGCCGGGCATAGGCGCCGGCCAGCGCCGCCATGTCGCCGCGCTTGATGTCGGTGACGATCAGCACCTCGGCCAGCGCGGCATAATCGAACGGGCTTTCGGCGGCGAAGCGGATCGGCGGGTGATCGAGATGGTGGACGCCGGCGCGCGCATCGGCCCCCTCCCACCCTTCCGCGCCCTTCAGCGTGGCGGAGGTGACGACCACGCCGTGCGCGGGCTTCAGCACGGTTTCCGCGAGCGGCCGGGTGGGATCGAGCCAGTGGCGGTGCAGGCCGATGTCGAACTCGCGCCCCTCCACCCGGTCCACCGCCAGCCAGTCGACGAAATCGGGATCGACCGGTCCGCCGAGCCGCCCCAGCAGCGCCACCCACGCCTGCAGCGTCAGCGTGCGGTGGCCGAGGCCGTGGATCGCCCCCTCTATC
>CAXTTS010000317.1:0-2677 GCA_964247265.1 uncultured Sphingomonadaceae bacterium | reverse complement strand
GCAGGTGGACGGTGGCTGGCACCGCGCCGCCGTGTAGATCAACCCGGCACGGCGACGGGCGGAACCTTCATGCCGCCCGTCGCGCAGGAAACGACAGGCACGTCCGCATGACGGGCATCGGGTCAAGGAGAGCGGGGTGGAGAACCGGGCGATCGCATGGCGCTGGATCGAGGCGGCCGTCGGCGGCGATGGCGACACGCTACGCCGCCTGTTCGCGCCCGATTGCCGGATCCTCATCGCCGGCGACATGCCGTTCTGCGGCTGGATGGATGTCGACGGTTTCTTCGGGCAGACCTCCATTCTTCCGCTCGACGGACCGATCACCTTCGAGATCGGCGAGATGGTGGCGGAGCAGGATCGCATCTGGTTCGAGGCGCAGAGCCATGCGCGGCTGAAGGACGGCGCCGATTACCGCAACATCTACATCTTCCAGCTGCGGATCGCGGAAGGCCGGATCATCGAATATAAGGAATTCGGCGACACGCTCCACATCTGGCGGGTCATCGATGCGCCGCAGACGCGCGGGCCAGCGATACCGCGCCAACCGCTGCTGACAACCGTCAGCCGGACGTTCATCGGCAACGCCATCGCCGGAACCGCGCACGGCGCGTCGTGACCGCGCGTGGCCGGACGGCCAATCCTATCCCCGGAAAGGCGGACGATCGCGTACAGGCGCTAGGCATGTAGAAACGGCAGCGAGGAGGGTTGCGATGACCGGGGCGGCGATCTCAAGTCAGGACACGTCGGACGAAACGCGCCGCGTGGCGATCGCGCTATTCGAGGCGATGGAGGATATCGCGGCGATGGACGCGCTCATCGCGCCCGACGCGACGATATGGACGCTGGGCGCCGGCTATCTCAACCGCGCCGATTTCTATCCGATCCACAAGCCCTACATCGACCGGCCCGAGCCCACGTCGCGCCGTACGAAGCTGCACGGCCTGATCGTCGATGGCGAGCGCGCCGCGATCGAGATGGAGTGGGAGATCAGCTGGCCGGACGTGACTTACCACCAATATTACCACCACGTCCTGATCGTGCGCGACGGCAAGATCCAGGTTCTGCGCCTGTATCAGGATCCGATCGAGGGCGCGAAGCTCTTCTCATAGGCCGCTCGGCGGCCAATCGAGAGGAGAAATCACCGCTTGCAAGGCTAGTTTCAAAGATCATAACACTAAGAAACCTAGCCGAAAACGCCATTTCCTTTCCTCTTTATTTACTTACATGAATTAACCTCAGATCCTGATTTCTACCGATCGACGAGCAAACTGTCGCCATTGATTAACTACGGCGCTTGGCGAAAGGCAGGTGCGCAATGTTGCGAGCTACGCTCGTGAAAAGGCACGCAGCCTCGCTGCGCCATACGAATCATCCGAAGATGGCTTCTGGTCACGATGGGCGGAGTATCGCGCGAACGGCCACGGCTGCTTTATCGTTAGCGTGCTGCAGGTCGCAGGCTCGGCCGACACGACCGACGATATTCTCGCTGCCGAGATGTTGTGGATGCTTAAGCTGCAATCGCGCGGACCCGGGCTCAACCGCTAACGCAACGGCTCGCGGCTTCTCGAGCCAGTTCATCAACGAACTCGATAAATGATCGGGGCGGGATGTCGCCGTTACAAATCTCGCCCTCGGCAGAGCTTGGAGTGACGTTGGTCATGATAAACTCAAAGATTGCCAGCCGATCGCGATTGCTGGGGTCCCGAAACCCGCCCGCACCGAAAGACGGTCCTTGTTGTCACTTGGAAGTCGGCAATTGGGTGAGCTCTACGCCGAGAAAAGCGGGCTTTGGCGTAATGAGCTTGACGATCTTCCGGCAGCATTTGCTGCAGCCTGTCCGTGGGAAAGCGCCGGCTTGAGGCATTCGGCGCGGACAGCGTCGCGGTGCGATGAGCAAACGTCCGCTTCCAAATAACGGCAAATCGACTGAACATCCGGTACTGAGCATCGGCCCTCGGGAATCAGACGGCACGATGCGGCATAGAGGGTGCCGAGAAGACAGGATATCAGTTGGGCCGGGCCGTAGCCAATCCAGGAGAAACCATGTCGCTGACGCTCTACGCTCACCCGTTCTCCTCTTACTGCTGGAAGGTGCTGATCGCTCTCTGGGAGAAGAACGTGTCTTTCACATACCGCAACCTGGAGGAGCCGGGTGCGGGAGAGGCGATGGTGGAAAGGTGGCCGCTCGGAAAGATGCCGGTGTTGGTCGATGGCGAGCACACGGTAGCGGAATCGAGCATCATCATCGAGCATCTGGACCTGCACAAGCTGGGTCCGCGTCTGATCCCGGCCGATCCCGAAGCGGCTCTACGGGTGCGGTTTCTCGATCGGTTCTTCGATAATCATGTGATGACACCGATGCAGCAGCCGGTGACGGAGAAGCTGCGCAACGGTGACAGGCTCGAGGCGGTCCTAACCGAGAGCGGCAAGGCCCTGGACAAGGCATATGGCTGGCTTGAGCAGGAACTGGGGGATCGCATCTGGGCGGCAGGCGACGCGTTCACTCTCGCCGATTGCGCCGCCGCGCCCTCGTTGTTCTACGCGGATTGGGTACACCCGATCGCGCCGGCGTTCGCACGCGTCAAAGACTATCGCGAGCGCCTGCTGTCGCGTCCCTCGGTCGCGCGGGCTGTAGAGGAGGCGCGACCTTACAGAGATTACTTCCCGCTCGGCGCGC
>CAXTTS010000316.1:0-2724 GCA_964247265.1 uncultured Sphingomonadaceae bacterium | reverse complement strand
CGCTGGCGCTGGCCGCTGCGGCGGCGATGACGGCGAGCGGCTGCGGCGATACGCTGTGCAATGCGCGCGTGCTCGACCCCTTCTTCGCCAAGCTGGCGACCGCGGGGGATCGCTCGCGCGGGCACAAGCCGGTGCACATCCTCCAGATCGGCGACAGCCACACGGCGGGCGACACGATCACCGGCGGCTGGCGCGACATATTGCAGGCGCGCTACGGCAGCGGCGGGCGCGGCGTGCTGCCGCCGGGCCGACCCTATCAAGGCTACCTCACGCGCTGGGCGACGGCGGAGATGTCGCCGGGGTGGAAGGTGGCGTCGGTGTTCGGGGCCGGCTCTGCGCCGCCGCGACCGATGATGGGCGTTTCCGGGTTCAGCATAACCTCCACCACGCCGACTGCGCGGATCGCGCTGACCGCGGACGCCAATGAGGTGTTCGATCGCTTCATCGTCTGCGCCGCGTCGGAGCCCGATGCCGGCACGCTGACGATCACCATCGGCAGCCAGACCGAGCGGATGGCGCTTGATTCGGCAAGCGCGCGGCCGGAGTGCAAGACGATCACCACGGACCAGCCGCAGACCCGAGTCGAGCTGACCACCGACGATCGTCCGGTGACGATCACCTCCTGGGCCACGTTTCGCGATTCGGGCGGCGTGGCGCTGTCAAACGTCGGTGTGGTCGGGTCGCAGCTGGTCCATTTCGCGCGCAACGACGATGCGGTGCTGGCCGAGGAACTGCGCAGCTACCGGCCGGACCTGATCGTGATCGAATTCGGCACCAACGAGGGGTTTTCGCCGATCTTCCGCCCGCAGGAATATGAGATCACGCTGCGCACCCAGATCGGCCGCATCCGGCGGATCGCGGGCAACGTGCCGATCCTGCTGTTCGGCGCGCCCGATGCCGCCACCCGGCGGCGCGAGCTGCTGGCGAACGCGCCGGTGCCGACACCCTCGCCCTGCGCCGAGCCGGGTGCGGCGCCGGTGCCGGTATTGGTGGCCGCCGCGCAGCCGGCACGTCCCCCTGCGGACGGGATCGCGGGCGTGATGGCGGCGCTGCGGTCGGGCGAGGGCGCGGCGGGGGACGATGGGCCGGCCGAGACCCCGCCGGTCATGGTCACCGCTCCGCCGCCACCACCGGCATCGGCGTGGGCGGTACGGGCCAATCCGCTGTTTCCGCCGGCCGGTCTCGCCTCGGTGCGGGAGGTGCAGCGGCGGGTCGCCGCCTCGCTGAATGTGGCGTTCTGGGACTGGGAGCAGCGGATGGGCGGGCGCTGCATGGCGGTGAAGTTCGTCAAGGGCGCCACGCCGCTGATGCGCGGCGACTATGTCCATTTCAACTCGGCCGGCGGGCGCGAGGTGGCCAGCCGGCTGCAGGCGGACCTCGACCGGGCGATGGCGGCACGGCGGTGAGGCGCTTTTACGGTTGCGGCCACCGGGCTGACCGCTTTCTTTCGAACGAAGTCGAGCGGCAGGGCGGAGGTAGCCTGCTCGTCTGCGCTCGAGGGGGTGTCTCGACTGCGCTCGACACGAGGGGACTGGCGTTGGGAGCGCGGGCCTAGATGCTGTTCCCCACCCTTACCTTCGGGCTGTTCTTCCTTGCCGTCTACGCGCTCGCCTGGGGGGTGGCGCGGGATAATGAGTGGCGTAAGATCCTGCTGCTGCTCGCCAGCTGGACCTTTTATGGCGCGTGGGACTGGCGCTTCGTCGCGCTGCTGATCTTCTCCGCCTTCGTCAACTGGGGAACCGCCGCCGCCATATCGGCCAGCGACGGCGCGGCGCGGCGCAAGGCGCTGGTGACGATCGGGGTGATCGCCAATCTCGCGATCCTCGGCTTCTTCAAATATTTCGACTTCTTCCTCGAACAGCTTGGCGTCGTGCTGCACGGCTTCGGCTTCGAGCGCGACCTGCCGTTGCTCTCGATCATCCTGCCGGTGGGGGTGTCGTTCTTCACCTTCCAGGGCATGTCCTATCTGGTGGACGTGTATCGCAGGCGGGTGCCGGCCGCCTCGCTGCTCGACATGACGCTGCTGATGAGCTTCTTCCCGCATCTCGTCGCCGGGCCGATCGTGCGGGCGGCGGACCTGATCCCGCAATTCGCCAAGACGCCCCGGCTGGAGCGCGGCATGGCCTCGATGGGGCTGCTGCTGATCGTCTGGGGGCTGTTCAAGAAAGCGGTAGTGGCATCGGAGCTGTCGGTCGGGCTGGTCGATCCGGTGTTCTTCGATCCGTCCGCCCATTCCAGCCTCGATCTGATCGCCGCGGCCTATGGCTATGCCGTGCAGATCTATTGCGATTTCTCGGCCTATTCGGACATGGCGATCGGGCTGGCGGCGCTGCTCGGCTACCGTTTTCCGCACAATTTCAACCAGCCCTATCGCGCGCGTTCGTTGCAGGATTTCTGGCGGCGCTGGCATATCAGCCTGTCCAGCTGGCTGCGCGACTATCTTTACATCTCGCTCGGCGGCAGCCGGAAGGGGCTGGCGCGGCAATGCGTGAACCTGATGATAACCATGCTGCTCGGCGGGCTGTGGCATGGCGCCAAGTGGACGTTCCTGATCTGGGGCGGGCTGCACGGCGCGGTGCAGGTGATCGAGACGCTGTGGCGCAAGGCAGGATTGCCGGGCCTGCCGAAATGGCTGGCGATCGTCGTCACCTTCCATGTCGTGACGCTGGGGTGGATATTCTTCCGGGCGGACAGCTTCGACGGGGCGATCGCCTATCTCAGCGG
>CAXTTS010000315.1:0-2770 GCA_964247265.1 uncultured Sphingomonadaceae bacterium | reverse complement strand
AGGAGGGACTTGAACCCCCGACACGCGGATTATGATTCCGCTGCTCTAACCAGCTGAGCTACTCCGCCCCGATCGGCCATGCCGTCACGACGCGGCCGGCCTATAGGCACCGCGTCCGCCACGGTCAACTGGCGTCGAACCGACGAAGGCGATAGAGCGCGCCGAGAGCATGAGAATAAGGCAGGGAGACGATGGTGGAGCGATACGACGTGCTGATCGTGGGGGCCGGGCATGGCGGCGCGCAGGCTGCGCTGATGCTGCGCCAGCAGAAGTTCGCCGGCACCGTGGCGCTGCTCGGCGACGAGCCGGAGCCGCCCTACGAACGGCCGCCGCTTTCCAAGGAATATCTCTCGGGCGAGAAGACGTTCGAGCGCATCCTGATCCGCCCCGCCACCTTCTGGGCGGAGCGCGAGGTGGCGCTGCTGCTGGACCGGCGCGTCGTCTCGGTCGATCCGGCGGCGCATAGCGTTGCCCTCGCCGATGGATCGTCGATCGGCTACGGCACATTGATCTGGGCGACCGGCGGCTCGCCGCGCCGCCTCTCGTGCCCGGGCCATGATCTCGTCGGCGTCCACGGCGTCCGCACCCGCGCCGATGTCGATCGCATGATGGCGGAGCTGGACGGCGTCACCAACGTCGTCGTGATCGGCGGCGGCTATATCGGGCTGGAGGCGGCCGCCGTCCTCACCAAGTTCGGCAAGCATGTGACGGTGCTCGAGACGATGGACCGCGTGCTGGCCCGCGTCGCCGGCGAGCCGCTGTCGCGCTTCTACGAGGCGGAGCATCGCGCACATGGCGTGGACGTGCGGCTCGGCGCCAAGGTGGACGGGCTGGTCGGCTTCCAGCCGATCGGCGAGGACGAGCCCGCCCGCGTCACCGGCGTCCACATGAGCGACGGCGAGGTGCTGCCGGCGCAGATGGTGATCGTCGGCATCGGCATCGTCCCCGCGGTCGAGCCGCTGCTGGAGGCGGGGGCCGAAGGGGGCAACGGCGTCGCGGTGGATGCGCAATGCCGCACCAGCCTGCCCGACATCTTCGCGATCGGCGACTGCGCGGCCCATGCCAATGATTTCGCGCGTGGCGCCACGATCCGGCTGGAATCGGTGCAGAATGCCAATGATCAGGCCACCCTCGTCGCCAAGACGATCATGGGCGCCGATGCGCCCTATCATGCGGTGCCGTGGTTCTGGTCGAACCAATATGATCTGCGGTTGCAGACGGTGGGCCTGTCCACCGGCTTCGATCAGGCGATCGTCCGGGGCGAGCCGGCGACGCGCAGCTTTTCGGTCGTGTATCTGCGCGAAGGCAAGGTCATCGCGCTCGATTGCGTCAATGCGGTCAAGGATTATGTCCAGGGGCGGGCGCTGGTGATCGGTGGCCTCTCGCCCGCGCCGGAAAGCCTCGCCGATGCCGCCATTCCGCTGAAGTCGCTCGCCGTCTGATCCTTCGCGCGCGCGGCGGAACCGCGCGCGCGCCCTCTCGTTCGGCGCACGACATTGGACGTTCGAGGAGTGGTGCGATGGAACTTTCGGTTTCGCTGGAGGCGGTGTGCCGCCTGATCGTTCGCGCGCGCGAACTCGAAGCGCAGGTGCCGGCGATCGAGACGGACGAGGATGCCGACCCCACCGACTCCGACGATGGCCTCGCCGTGCTGGAGGACGAGGCGAACGAGTCGGTCGAGGCGGAGATGACGGCGGCGCTCGACGATCTCGCCGACGATCAGATCGCCGAGGTGCTGGCGCTCGCCTGGGTCGGGCGCGGCACCTATGATGCCAGCGAGTGGGAGGATGCGCTGGAGGAGGCCAACGATCCCAGCAACGAGGATCCGATCGACCAGCTGCTCGATATGCCGATGCTCGCCGGCTATCTCGATGCCGGCCTCGCCGCCTTCGATCTCAGCTGCGACGGGACCGGCCAGATCGACTGAAGCCCGGAACGGGGCGGCCGTTCCGCCCCGCTTTCGGCCGCTACCCTCAGGCCGCGACGCTTTCCTCGAACTCCACCTCGGACAGGAACCGCTCGGCATCCAGCGCGGCCATGCAGCCGGTGCCGGCGGCGGTGATGGCCTGGCGATACACCTTGTCCGCCACATCGCCGCAGGCGAATACGCCGGGGATGTTGGTGTGCGACGTACCCGGCGTCACCCGCAGATAGCCGTCCTCGTCATGGTCGAGCTTGCCGATGAACAATTCGGTGGCGGGGTGGTGGCCGATCGCAACGAAGCCGCCGTCCACATCCAGCCGGCTGATCTCGCCTGTCTTCGTGTCGCGCAGGTCCAGCGCGACCAGCCCGGCATTGCCGCCGCCGCCGATGAACTCGGCCACCTCCTTGTTCCACAGCACCTTGATGCCGTGATGCTTGAACAGCCGCTCCTGCAGGATCTTCTCTGCGCGGAAGCTGTCGCGGCGGTGGATCAGAGTCACGTCATGGGTGTGGTTGGTCAGGTACAGCGCCTCCTCCACGGCGGTGTTGCCGCCGCCGATCACCGCCACCTTCTTGCCGCGATAGAAGAAGCCGTCGCACGTCGCGCAGGCCGAAACCCCCTGCCCGCGCAGCCGCGTCTCGCTCTCCAGCCCCAGCCAGCGCGCCTGCGCGCCCGTCGCGATCACCAGCGTATCGCACACATACACATCGCCGCCGTCGCCGGTCAGGCGAAACGGCCGCTGGGTGAGGTCAACATCGACAATCATGTCCCACATCATCTTCGCGCCGACATGCTCGGCCTGCGCCTGCATCTGCTCCATCAGCCACGGCCCCTGGATCACGTCGC
>CAXTTS010000314.1:0-2786 GCA_964247265.1 uncultured Sphingomonadaceae bacterium | reverse complement strand
GATAGAGGATCGCGGCCGATGCGATCAGGTCGCGATCCAGCGCCTCCGCCGGCAGATATTGCGAGGCGCCGAGGAAGGTGTTCATCGTCCGCTGGCCGTCTTCCGTCACCAGGATCAGGCAGCGCGCGGTCGGCGGTTCGGCCGGGCGCGCGGCGGTGCGGAACTCCACCCCCTGCGCGCGGATATCGTGGGCGAAGACCTTGCCGAGCTGATCGTCCGCCACCTGCCCGATGAAGCCGCAGCGCCCGCCGAGCGCGGCGATGCCGGCGACGGTGTTGGCCGCCGATCCGCCGCTCGCCTCGATCCCCGGCCCCATGCGATCGTAGAGGCCTTTCGCCGTTTCGGTATCGATCAGCCGCATCGAGCCCTTGGCGACGCCTTCGCCGGCGACGAACGCCTCGTCGGCTCGGGCGATCACGTCGACGATGGCATTGCCGATCGCGACGATGTCGAGGGTCGTGGCGCTCACCCGTATCTCCTTCGGTAAAGCGCCGCGCCTAGACAAGCGGGCGGTGCGGCGCAACCGGCGCGGCGCGGATCGGCGCAGGATCGCCTCCGATCGGCGGCGGGCGATGACGCACGGGCTTCCACCCGCCACCCCGATGCCGCTAAGCAGCGCCGATGCTGTCCGTCCCTCCCCACCTGCCCCGGCTGATGGCGCTCGTCGCGCCGGCGCTGCTGGCCGCCTGCGCCACCACGCCCCCGCCGCAGCGCCCGCTATACCCGCCCAGAATACCGACGGTGACGCTCGGCGCGGGGCTGGACCGGGTGATGGCCAAGGATGCGCGCGCCCTGCGCGGCCTGTTCGGCCCACCCGATCTGGATGTGCGGGAAGGGCCGGCGCGCAAGCTGCAATATGCCAGCGCCGTCTGCGTGCTGGATGCCTATCTTTATCCGCCGGCGGCGGGTGGGGAGCCTGTCGTCCGCTATCTCGATGCGCGACTGCCGAATGGCGACGATTTCGATCGCGCCAGCTGTATCGCGGCGCTCAGCCGCCGCTCGGTGGCGCGGTAGCTGCCAGCAGGAAAGGCGTGGCGTGCCATTCCGCGCGCACGCCGTCATCCGCTTCCGCCAGCAATCGCGCCGGCCGCTCCTCACCCCATTTCGCCGGATCGAGCCGGCCGAGCGCCCAGGCCGCCGCGCCGCGCACCACCGGCGCCGGATCGTCGAGCAGCGCGCACAGCCGGGGCACCAGCCGCGCATCGCTGCCGTTGCCGGCCGCGATCAGGGCGTTGCGGACCATGCGGTCGCGGCCGATGCGCTTGATCGGCGATCCGGCGAACACATGCCGGAAAGCGGCATCGTCCAGCGCCAGCAGGTCCGCCACGGCCGGTGCGGCGAGTTCGGCGCGGGCGGCAAAGGCGTGGTTGGCGGCGGCGCTGGCGGCGAACTTGTTCCACGGGCACACCGCCAGGCAATCGTCGCAGCCATAGATGCGGTTGCCCATCGCCGTGCGAAACTCGGCGGGGATCGGCCCCTTATGCTCGATCGTCAGGTAGGAGATGCAGCGCCGCGCATCCAGCCGGTAGGGTGCTGGAAAGGCATCGGTCGGGCAAGCGCGCTGGCAGGCGTCGCACGATCCGCAACTGTCGCGCATCGGCGGATCGGCGGCGAGGTCCAGCGTCGTCATGATCGCGCCGAGGAACAGCCAGCTGCCATGCTCGCGGCTGACGACATTCGTATGCTTGCCCTGCCAGCCGATCCCGGCCGCCTGTGCCAGCGGCTTCTCCATGACCGGCGCGGTATCGACGAACACCTTCACGTCGCCGCCGGCGCGGTCGATCAGCCAGCGGGCGAGCGCCTTCAGCGCCTTCTTCACCACATCGTGATAATCCTGCCCCTGCGCGTATGTGGAGATGCGCGCGATACCGGCTTCCCCCGCCAGCCGCAGCGGATCGGCCTTCGGCGAGTAGCTCATGCCGAGCATCACCACGGCGCGCGCCTCCGGCCACAATGCGTTGGGAGAGGATCGCGCGTCGGCCCGCGCCGCCATCCAGCCCATCTCGCCATGCGCGCCGCTTGCCAGCCATTCGGCCAGCCGCGCGCCGGCCGCCGGGATCGCATCGGCCCGCGCGATTCCGCAGGCGCCGAAACCCAGCGCCGCCGCCTCCGCCCGCAGCGCGATCGTCAACGCTTCGTTGGGGTTGTCGTGGGATGAAGGGGCCATGTCGCGCGCCATAGCCTCCCCCACCGTCATGCTGAACTCGTTTCAGCATCCATGCGCGACGATGAGTGTAGCGCCGCGCCGCGCGGTCGCGCATGGATCCCGGATCAGGTCCGGGATGACGGGAAAGGCGCGACATGAGTGAGTTCGCGATCGAGGCGGCCGGGCTGGTCAAGGATTTCGGCACCACCCGCGCGGTGGACGGCATCGATCTGGCCGTACCCGCCGGCGCGATCTACGGCGTGCTCGGCCCGAACGGCGCCGGCAAGACGACGACGTTGCGGATGCTGCTCGGCATCATCGATCCCGACCAGGGCCACCGCACGCTGCTGGGGGAGAGCGCGCCGCTGCGTGCCGCCGACCGCGTCGGCTATCTGCCGGAGGAGCGCGGGCTCTACCCCGCGATGAACCCGCGGGAGGCGATCGCCTTCATGGGCGCGCTGCGCGGGCTGCCGCTGAAGGAGGGCCGCATTCGCGCCGATGCGCTGCTGACGGCGCACGATCTGGGCCACGCCGCGCGTCGCCCGATCCGCACGCTATCCAAGGGCATGGCGCAGACGGTGCAGCTGCTCGGCACGCTCGTCCACCGCCCGCGCCTGATCGTGCTGGACGAACCTTTCTC
>CAXTTS010000313.1:0-2791 GCA_964247265.1 uncultured Sphingomonadaceae bacterium | reverse complement strand
GGCGTCGAGCGGCAGCTCGGCGGCCGGTTCCGGCGCGGCGACGACCGGCTTGGGCGCCGGGCGTTCGTCGATCGGCTGCGCTTCGGCGGGTACGGCGGCCTCTGCCGGCTGCTCGCGCTGGGGCTCACCGTCACGCCGCTCGTTGAAGCCGCGGCGCGTACGGGGCTGGCGCGCCTCGCGCGGTTCGCTGGCGTCGCGCTGCTCGCGTGGCGCCTGATCGCGGGGGGCCTGATCGCGGCCGTCGCGCTGGTCGCGATTGCCGTCGCGGGCTTCGCGCGGCTGGCGATAGGTGCGCTCGTCGCCGCGCTCCTGACGCTCGCCGCGTCCGTCGACGCGCGCGTCGTTGCGCCCGTCGTTGCGCTGGCCGTCGTTGCGGTTCTGGTCCTGCCGCTCGGCGCGATAATTGTCGTTGCGGCCCTGATCCTGCCGCTCGGCGCGGTAGCCGTCGTTGCGGGTGCCGTCGTTGCGGTTCTCGCCGCGATTGCCGTCCGCCCGGTTGCCGTCGCGATCGCCATTGTTGCGATCGCCGTTATTGCGATCCTGGCTCCACTCCTGGCCGCGCTGCGGCTGCGCGCGTTCGCCGGGGCGATCGTCGAAACGATCGTCGCCGTTCATCTCGCCATCGTCGCCATCGTCCTCGTCGCTCTGGCCCTCGCCTTGGCCGTCGAAGCGGTCGCGGCGCTGCTGCTGCTCGTCGAAGCGCGACCGGCTCTCGCTCAGCACGCGGAAATAATGATCGGCGAACTGGAGGTAATATTCAGTCATCACGCGATCGCCCTGACGCTGGGCGTCGGAGGCGAGCGTCTTGTATTTCTCGTGAAGCTGGCTGGCATTGCCGCGCGCGCGATTATCGAGGCGGCTGCCGCGATCCGGCGTGCCACCATTGGGGCGGGGTGCGCCACCGGTCCGCCCGCGGCGACGACCGTTGCCGTTCTGACGATTGTTGATCAACTGTTCGCTGCCTTCGTCACTGGTGGTATCTGCTCACCACTGCCTGTCCAGGCCCGCCCCGGACCGAATAATGCACATCATCGTGCCGGCGCACGGATCGCTGTTCGCGGCCCGGCGCGTCCACCTATCGCACGCCACCTGCCCGGTAGCGCAGCCATTGGGGGTCGGCAAGGAAGGCTCGGCAAAGCCGCTCTGCTCGCAAGAGCCCTCGTCCTAGGCGCCATTTAGGCAAGCCGCGCCGATAATCCAAGGGAAATCGTGTCACGTAGCGGCGGGATATATGAGGATGCAGCGATCCCGCCCCGCCAGATCGCGGCGCAGGGCGGTTCGCAGCCCCTCCGCGCGGAACAGGGCGCTCACCGCATCGGCCTGGACGTGCCCGATCTCGATCGACGCGACACCACCCGGCGCGAGCTGCGCGCCGATGACGGGGGCGATCAGGCGATAATCGGCGAGCCCGTCGCTGCCGGCGAACAAGGCGGAGGCCGGCTCATGATCGCGCACCTCCGCCGGCAATGCCTCGCCGGTGCCGATATAGGGCGGGTTGCACAGGATGAGATCGTGCGGGCCGCCCCGCCCTGCCCAGCCGCCGGCAACGATCTCCGCCCGGTCCGCCATGCCGAGCCGGGCGGCATTGTCCCGCGCTATGGCGATGGCGGCGGGCGACGCATCCACGCCGATGCCGCTCGCGTGTGGCCACTGATCCAGCGCCGCGAGCAGCAGCGCGCCCGATCCGGTGCCCAGATCCAGCACCGTGCGCGGGCCAGGCGTGCCGGCGAAATGATCGACCGCCGCCTCGATCAGCGTCTCGCTGTCGGCGCGCGGCACCAGCACACCGGGGCCGACCGCGAGATCGATCGTCCAGAAGGCGCGGGTGCCGGTGATATAGGCGATCGGCTCATGCGCCAGCCGCCGCGCGAGCAAGGCGGCGAAGCCGTCGGGCGCGGGATCGTCGAGCGCGCCGAGCAGCATCCGCTCGCGGGAGATGCCGAGCGCGTGGGCCATCAGCAGTTCGGCATCGAGCCGCGGCGTCGCGCTGGTCTCCGCCAGCCGGGCGGTAGCGGCGTTCAGCGCGAGGCGGATCGGCGCGCCCGCTCCGGCAAGGGGTGCGTTAGCGGCGCCGCTCACCCGTCGAGATTGGCCAGCCGGGCGGCCTCGTCCTCGGCGATCAGCGCAGTCACCACCTCGTCCAGCCCCGGCCCCTCCAGGATTTCGGGCAGGCGGTGCAGCGTCAGGTTGATGCGGTGATCGGTGACGCGGCCCTGCGGGAAATTGTAGGTCCGGATGCGCTCCGACCGATCGCCCGAGCCGACCATCGACTTGCGCGCGCCCGCCCGCGCCGATGCCAGTTTCTCGCGCTCCTGCTCGTACAGCCGGGTGCGCAGCACCTTCAGCGCCTTCGCCTTGTTCTTGTGCTGCGACTTCTCGTCCTGCTGGATCACGACGAGGCCGCTCGGCAGATGGGTGATCCGCACCGCGCTGTCGGTGGTGTTGACCGACTGCCCACCCGGGCCGGACGAGCGATAGACGTCGATGCGCAGCTCGCGCGCCTCGTCGATCTGGATGTCTACCTCCTCCGCCTCCGGCAGCACCGCCACCGTCGCCGCCGAGGTGTGGATGCGCCCGCCGTTTTCGGTCGCGGGAACGCGCTGGACGCGGTGGACGCCGCTTTCGAACTTCAGCCGGGCGAACACGCCCGTGCCGGTGACGGAGGCGACGACCTCCTTGTAGCCGCCCAGATCGGCCGCGCTGGCGGAGATCAGCTCCACCCGCCAGCCGCGATCCTCGGCATAACGCTGGTACATGCGGAACAGGTCGCCGGCGAACAACGCCGCCTCGT
>CAXTTS010000312.1:0-2799 GCA_964247265.1 uncultured Sphingomonadaceae bacterium | reverse complement strand
GAGCACGTCCGCCTCGTGCAGCCGCGGCCGCATCGTCAGCGCGCGTCCGAACGCCAGTGCGGAACCGCCGCGCTCGGCATCGTCGTCGATCGGCTCGCAGCGATAATGGCGCATCGCCGGGAAGCGCGTCCGCATTGCGCCGATCCGCGCGAGCAAGGCCGGCGAAGTGGTGCGGCCGGTGAGCAGCCGCAATCGGGCCCGGTCGGAACCCGCCAGCCGGGCGAGCAGCGCGCGCTGGAGCAGCGGCCAGCCGGTGACGCCGCCCGGGCCGGCCGGCGCGCGCAACCGTTGCGGGTCGTAGAGGTCGAGGATCGCGGTCTCGGTGAAGAGGTCGGTCGCGCCGAGGCTGGCGGGATGGCCGTCCAGCCCCTCAAGCTTGATCGGGCGGCCGTCGACCACGAGCCCGGTCACGCCGCGCGCATAGCCGGCCAGCGTGACCATGGTGGCATAGCGGCGGAGCGTGCCGGGGTCCGCCCCCTCCGGTTCGATCGCGCGCGGGTAGATCGGCTGGTCCGGCTTGCTGCAGGCGGCGAGCCCCGCGGTGGCGCCGGCGGCGATCAGGCGCAGCACCGCGCGGCGATCGGGATGGCTCAGCGATGGCATGTCGAGCAGTCCGTGAGCCGCCGGGCATCAAAGGCGCGAAGCGGCGCGGGCGGGCCGCCCCCGCCTTCATAGGGCCGCGGATCATATTCGCGCGCCGCCGCCACCAGCCGCTTGGCCGGATCGCGGTGGCAATCGAGGCACCAGGCCATCGTCATCGGGGTCGCCTGGCGGGTCAGCGGCATGTCGTCGACGGCGCCGTGGCAGGCGGCGCAGGGCACGCCGTTCCGGACATGGACATGATGATCAAAATAGACATAGTCGGGTAGGCGGTTGACCCGCGACCAGGCGAGCGGCCGCCCGCTCGCCATGCTTTCGCGCACAGGCGCGAGCAGCGCCGCGTTGGTCCACAGCTGCGAGTGGCAGGTCATGCAGACCTTCGTCGGCGGCACGATCGCGCGCGCGCCGGTTTCGACGCCGTAATGGCATTGCCGGCAATCGATCCCGAGCTCGCCGGCATGATGCTTGTGGCTGAACGGCACCTGCTGCTCGACATAGCGGCCTTCGCCGGTGACGTAAGGCGAGCGCACGACGATGCTCGCCAGCACGGCTGCCGAGAGTGGCACCAGCACCAGCCCCCACAGCACGAGGCGCGCGATCGTGTTGGCGCCGGATCGAAAGAGCTGCGCCATGCCGCCGATGCCGTCCTCATTCCCGTCGCGCCGCAGCGGAGAGACAGCCGGGCGTGCTCGGATCGGGCAACGGCTTCCCCTTCGGTCGCCGGCACGGGGACCGGCTTCTGCTCAAAGGACGAACGGGAAATTTGGTTCCGGCGGGCATGCCTGGCGTACGGTGACGGCGCCGGTTGAACGGCATGGCTGCAAGTAACCGTTGATCAGAGTCGCTGTCAGCCGGTGCTGGGCCACATCCGAGCCCGTGACGCCGCCACAGCGGCGGAAGCTCAAGATTGCGGTACAACTAACCTATTAGGTTAGTGCATGCTGGGAAAGTGCCTTTTTGCGCCAGTAACGTTGTGGCTCCCCACGGGCCCCCTTGCCCCAAAGCTAGCGCCACGAATCGCGCTATTGTTTCATTTTGCGCCATATTTACGATCTTCTTCGTTTTGGCGGTTAATTTCCTATTAACGAATCAGAAAAAAAATGTAGAGGTTCAGTTAACCACGGTGCATCTCCGCCCGCGGTTGGGTCGAAGGAACATCCGCCATGCTGAAGCTCATCCTCTCCTTCATCTGGGGCGACATCGCTCCTTGGTAAAATCTACGGCAGTAGTGGGTGGTGCGCGACCGCGCTGAAAGCGGGCGCGCACCCCGGATCTACTGACTTGGTCTAGATTGGCGCCCAGGCCGTTCGGGCCTGTGGCGCCAGGGCCAATTGTACAGCCCGATACTTGGGTAGTGTGGCTGTACTTCGCGGCTCTCCCGCGCATCTTGCCGCCGTTGGATACCGCCGCTGCCACTGGCCGGCGATCCACCGAGTATGCGTTCCCGTCGCGCGACCGCCGCTCCTGCGTGCCGACGCCGCCTCCCTGCATCGCAGCCTGTCGCGATCTCCTGCTGCCGCCCCACGATGTGAATGTTTCGCAACGCTGCTGCGCCGCCGCGTCGCACTGCAAAATGGTGGTTGGCAAAGCGCGCCAAGCGGAGCTATCAGCGCCCCATCCGCCGGGCTAAAGGCGGGCGCGCGGTGCAGGGACGACAGCCGGATCGGCCGCGCGCTCCCTGCGCATGCGTTTCGGGTACAGCGCAAGGGCTCTGGAATGGCGACCATCGAACAGACGCAAGATCCGGGCGGCGAGCCTTCGCTGCATGCCGAGCCGGTGCGTCGCCGGGATTTCATCAACATCGCCGCAGTCAGCTTTGCCGGCGTCGGCGCGCTCACCGTGCTGCTGCCGCTGGTCAACCAGATGAACCCGTCGGCGGACGTGCTCGCGCTCGCCTCGATCGAGGTGGATCTCTCGGCGATCCAGCCCGGCCAGGCGATCAAGACGAGCTGGCGCAAGCAGCCGGTGTTCATCCGCAACCTCACCGCCAAGGAGGTCGCCGAGGCGAAGGCGGTGCCGGTCTCCTCGCTCCGCGATCCGCAGACGCTTGCCGAGCGGACCAAGGAAGGCAAGGAGAACTGGCTGATCACGCTGGCGGTCTGCACCCACCTCGGATGCGTTCCGCTCGGCATCACCGAGAGCGAGACGCGCGGGCCGTTCGGCGGCTATTTCTGCCCGTGCCACGGATCGGTGTACGAC
>CAXTTS010000311.1:0-2834 GCA_964247265.1 uncultured Sphingomonadaceae bacterium | reverse complement strand
GTGGAAGACCGAAACGAGACGGTCCGACGTGCTTTTAAGCCACGAAGGCTCTGGACATGGCGCGCCGCCCCCGGCCATAAAGGTCGGGTGACGCCGCGCCGCCAAGCGCGTGTCCAATTCGGCGAGCGATCCCGCGCCAACGGGTCGGCCGCCTATCGTTTTCCGGGCTTCCACACCCGTCGATTGATGTACGCCCGTCGCCGCCGCTGTTCAAGCGCGCGGCTTTCGGCGTATGTGCGCGGCATGGCCACATTTATGATGCGCGTCGAAGACGCTTCCAGAACACGGTTTTGCGAAATTCTGGCGGGCGCCCTGGCATGGACAACCGGCTCTCACGCCGGATCTATTCCGATCCTCGTGATCGGCGACGGGTCGGAGCGGAATGGCTATCCCGTCAACGGACCAGACGCATTTAAGCCGATAAGTATGGATTTCGACGCGCAAATGCTTGGGCTCGGACATCCGCATGTTCGCTTTGCTCCGGCCAGCCGCCGCGCCGCCGGGGAGGCGCGGCGGGGCGACTTTCTCCTTTCGGCGGGAAAGGCGGGATTCTACATCGGCCGCGTCGAGGGGCGCCCCTTTGATCCGCGCGCAATCTGGTTGGACGGAAGTGAGACGGTCTATGCCTATAACCCCGGCGATGACGCTTTCTCGGATTGGGCGATCGGCACTATGCAGGACGACAAATTCGTGACGATCGGCAACAGTGCCCCGGCTGCCCCATGATCCGCCGTCCTGCCCTCGCCGCCGCCTTGGTTTCGTTCGCCGGCCTCGCTCTCGCCGCCCCGCCGCCGGTCGAAACCATCATGCTCGGAACGATCGACATCACGCCCGAGCATTTCCCGGGATCCGTGTCGGCGATCTGCTTTCGGAATGAGGTTTGCAGCGACGTGCAGTGGCAGGCGCGTGGCGCGCTGATCGACGCATATCGCGGCGCCAATACCCGCCGCCAAGCCACGATCGAATCGGCCGTGGCCGCAGCGACACACGACGGGCAAACGAACTGGCAAATGGCAGCTACCGATGCTTCGGTCGACATCGTTGCCGGAGCGCCGCCGCCCGCACCTCCGCGGGGCATCTACTGCCACTCGCACGTTTCCAGGAACGGCCGCGATGTCAGCGCCTACTGCAACTGATCGTTCGCCACGGCCTCGCGCTCCATTTCACCCGCAAGTTGGCCGACGAACCGGCGCAGGTTCACAGCGCCTCGGCCCGGCCCATACAGGTCTTCCGCCATGCACGCCGCAGCGGTCAGCGCGGCGGCGATCTTGATGCGCGCCGGCGCCGCCCGCGTCGACAGGATAGCCAGCATGGCGCGTGCTTCAGCGTCGACGGCGGGGTGAGCACTCACCCTACCAGCCGACGGTCTCGGCCCTCCCGATAGGTGCGCAAGATGATCCTTGGCAGGTCACGATCTCGCTCCGCCTGCATCGCTCTGATCTGCGACATCGTTACGGCATCGGCACTACCCTGGATCGTAATCGAATTATCGACATGGAGATGGGGCGCGCTAGCGTCAGCCGACGCTGCCAGCATCCGCCGCGTGTCCGCCGCCGGATAGATGCGCGAGTGATCCGGAAGATCGACCGCTTCCTGGCCGTTCTCGTTCAGATAGGTCCATCCGCCGGAAAAGCTTTGCGTGCCGGAAGCATGGTGGCCCAACAGTTTCCCTAGAAGTCCGCCGCCGCTGCTACCGCCTAGAAGCTTTCCGAAGAGGCCGCCGCCACCGCCGCCGCTTCCTCCGAATAGCGCGGATGCCAGCGGCTTGATGATCGCTTCCTTGAGCGCCATTTCCTCAAGGTCGCGAAGGATGCTCTTGGCCATGTCGCTAAATCCGGCCTTAATGCTCTTCGTCCCGTCGAGCACGCCCATCATGCTATCTTGGAGCCTCTCTAAGCCGTTGACCTGCACCGATTCGAGCTGCTGATTGATCGTCTTGGCGTCCAGGCTGTCGAGGAACTGCTTACCGGGCGAGGAAGCGGAACTGCCATTGACCATCTGCGCGCGAAGGCGTTCGGTGTTTTCGTGCCGATCGTCGATGCCAGATACTAGCTTGCTAAGGTCGGCCTCCGGGTTGAGCCCGAGCCGGCTGTAGAACTCCCGGGCATTGTCATTCGCCGCCTTCGTGGGGTCCTCGGCCTGGATCTTGGACAGCTCACCTTCGAGAGTGCCGGGCGACTTTATGCTGGCGTAGAAGGCGGCGAGCTTCTTCTCGGCTTCTTCCGCAGCCTTGCCCACATCGGTGATGCCGCGCGCGTGCCGGCCGGCCGATGCGGCGGCGGAATCGTGGCGTCGATCCTCGTCGGCGACCTTTGCCTGATACTCCGCCAAGCTCTCGCCGCCCCGGTGATACTCGTCTCTCAGGCTGGCGATGGCTCGGTCGTGCCGCTGAACCTCGGCAGTGCTCTTGCTCGCGTCACCGGCGGCGAAGAACTCGGCACGGGCGACCTTGGCCCCCTCGAAAGTATCGCGAGCCGTCCCGACGTGCTTGGACAAATCAGCAATTTGCGCGGCGATGCCGGAAATCCCGCTCGTGTCCATGGCAACGAGTGCGCCCATGCCGCCCGCAGCCGCGCGGCTGCCTTCGCCCCCTTCGGTGTTGAAGCGATTCTGCTGAGCGAGGTTCGCTTGGAGGCGCGCCTTTGCCAGCTCGAGCTCGGCTACGGCCGCTGCCCGCGTCGCGTTCACCTGAATGTACTTTTGCGCCGCGTCCTGCACCGCGATCTGCACCGCCTGCTCGCCGGTCTGGTTCGCCTTGCCCTGCGCTGCCGCAAGATCGTCGATCGCCTTCATCAGCTTGGCGGCGGAGTCGGCCTGCGTTTCCGCCCCCTCGC
>CAXTTS010000310.1:0-2842 GCA_964247265.1 uncultured Sphingomonadaceae bacterium | reverse complement strand
CGAAGCCGGGTGGCCGCAGCGAGATCACGCAAGGGCTGATCTACCAGCCGATCACCGACGAAAGCTTTTGGGCCGAGAAGGGCCGGGGCGCCTGGCTGCACGACCGGCGGTTGCGCGTCTCCGCCCGCCGCGACCTGAGCGAGGCGCTGGTCGCCACCGGCATCCCGTTTCTCGGCCACGGCAATTTCCAGCAATGGACCGCGATCTTCCAGGCGATCGCGCCAGAGGTGGCGGGTATCCGCCGCTTCGGCTCCGCCGCGCTCGATCTCGCCTGGGTGGCGGCGGGCCGGTACGATGCCTTCTGGGAGAGCGACCTGAAGCCGTGGGATGTCGCCGCCGGGACGCTGCTGGTGCGCGAGGCCGGCGGGTTCGTCAGCGATTTCCGCGGCGGCGACCGCTCGTTCGAACGCAACGAGTTCCTCGCATCGAACGAGGGCTTGCAGGCCAAGCTGCAAAAGCTCGTCGGTGCCGCGCTAAAGGGTTGATCAGCCGGGCTTCTTCGCCGGCTGCTTGGAACAAAGCGGGCTAGCTGCGAGTCATTCTCACGCCGGGCCTGCCTTGCTTCGCAGGTGCGGTAGACGTAAAGCCGCCTCAACAGGGCCGGGCGTCTGGCGTCCGCGTTCAAGGAGTATGTTCATGGCGTCGGTCGCCGCCGGCTATCTGCCGATCCTGCTGTTCCTCGGAGTGGCGCTTGCCTTGTCGAGCGCGTTCGTGCTGCTGCCGATGGTGGCGGCGAAGTTCACCGGCGCCGCGCGTCCCTATCCGGACAAGCTGGCCGAATATGAGTGCGGCTTCCCCGCGTTCGAGGATAGCCGCTCGCAGTTCGACGTGCGTTTCTATCTTGTCGCCATCCTGTTCATCATCTTCGATCTGGAGGCGGCGTTTCTCTATCCGTGGGCGGTGTCGCTCGGCGCGATCGGCTTCGGCGGCTGGCTGTCGATGATGATCTTCCTGGCGGAGCTGACGCTCGGCTATGTCTATGCGTGGAAGAAGGGAGCTCTCGAATGGGAGTAGAGCTTGCCGCCCAGCCGGGCGCCCACGGGCTGCCGACGGAGAATGTGCCGCCGGATCAGGCGTTCTTCCACGATCTCTCGACCGAGGTGCAGGACAAGGGCTTCCTTGTCACATCCACCGAGGATCTGTTCCATTGGGCGCGCACCGGATCGCTCTGGTGGATGACGTTCGGCCTGGCGTGCTGCGCGGTGGAGATGATCCACGTCAACATGCCGCGCTACGATCTGGAGCGGTTTGGCGCCGCGCCGCGCGCCAGCCCGCGCCAGTCCGACTTGATGATCGTCGCCGGGACGCTGTGCAACAAGATGGCCCCGGCGCTGCGCCGCGTGTACGATCAGATGAGCGAGCCGCGCTACGTGATCTCGATGGGATCGTGCGCCAATGGCGGCGGCTATTATCATTACAGCTACAGCGTGGTGCGCGGCTGCGATCGGGTGGTGCCGGTGGACATCTATGTGCCCGGCTGCCCGCCGACCGCCGAGGCGCTGCTGTACGGGATCATGCAGCTGCAGCGGAAGATCCGCCGTTCGGGGACGATCGAACGGTGAGCAGTCCACACCCCGCCTACGCCGCCAATGATGGCGTGATCGATCAGGCGCAGGCGGCGCTGGGCGACATGCTGCTGCATGCCCGCGAGGAAGTGGGCGAGGTGGCGCTCCACGTTCACCGGACGCATCTTGTCGAGGCGATGACGATCCTGCGCGACCGGTTGCACTATCAGCAGCTGATGGAGATCGCCGGGGTCGACTGGCCCGATCGGCCGCTACGCTTCGAGGCGGTCTATTGCCTGCTGAGCCTGACGCGCAATCACCGCATCCGCGTGCATGTGGCGACGAACGAGGCGGACGCGATCCCCTCCGTCACGGGGCTGTGGCCGGTGGCGGGCTGGCTGGAGCGCGAGGTGTACGACATGTACGGCGTGTTGTTCGAGGGCAATGCCGACCTGCGCCGCATCCTGACGGACTATGGCTTTCGCGGCCACCCGCAGCGCAAGGATTTCCCGCTGAGCGGCTTTGTCGAGATGCGCTATTCCGAGCGGGAGAAGCGGGTCGTGTACGAGCCGGTGAGGCTGGCGCAGGACTTTCGCAATTTCGACTTCATGAGCCCGTGGGAAGGCACCGAATATGTGCTGCCCGGCGACGAGAAGGCGCAGCCCGAGGCGAAGGGCGCGCCCACGCCGCTTAAGTCGGACGCCGTCGAGAAGGGTGGGGCGAAGACATGAGCGACCTTCACGAAATCCGCGACGAGCGTGTGGCCGTGCTCGAGTCCGAGGAAACGCCGGCCGATCCGACGGTCGGCGATGTCGAGATCCAGAATTACACGATCAACTTCGGCCCGCAGCATCCGGCGGCGCATGGCGTGCTCCGGCTGGTGATGGAGCTTGACGGCGAGATCGTCGAGCGTGTCGATCCGCATGTCGGCCTGCTGCATCGCGGCACCGAGAAGCTCATCGAGTACAAGACCTATCTGCAGGCGCTGCCCTATTTCGATCGGCTCGATTACTGCTCGCCGATGTGCATGGAACACACCTATGTGCTGGCGGTGGAAAAGCTGCTGGGGCTGGAGGTGCCGTTGCGCGCGCAATATCTGCGCGTGTTCTTCGCCGAACTGACGCGCATCATGAATCACATGCTGAACCTGGGTTCGCATGTGATGGATGTCGGCGCGATGACGCCAAACCTGTGGCTGTTCGAGATTCGCGAAGACTGCATGAACTTCTATGAGCGGGCTTCCGGTGCGCGGATGCACGCGGCCTATTTCCGCCCGGGCGGGGTGCATCAGGATGTGCCGCTGAAGCTGCTGAGCGACATTGGCGACTGGCTGGACA
>CAXTTS010000309.1:0-2869 GCA_964247265.1 uncultured Sphingomonadaceae bacterium | reverse complement strand
CCATACTCCTTGCGCCACCGATAATAGGTCTGTTCGCTGACCGCGATCCGCCGACACGCCTCCGCGGTCGTGCCGCCCTGGCCCAACACGATCTCGACCTCACGCAGCTTCCCGATGATCTCTTCCGGCTTGTGCTTCTTGCTCGGCATTCGTCGTCCCTTTCGTGGTCCAGACTATCATAGTCGATGGACCACTCAGACGGGGGCAGCTCAATCTGGCTTTCGCTGTTCTGCATCTCGCTTGTGATCGTTCTCTGCGCCACGGGGAGCGCATAATGCTGCCTCTGTGCCTCATCCTTGGCGACAGCACCGGCGTCGGAACGGCCGACGCTCTGGCTGCGCTAGGCTTGCGCTGCGAGGTCCATGCACGGGTGAGCGCCCCCTCCTCCGAGACGGTGCAGACGTGGCGTGGCGGTCGACCTGTCGATCGCGCGCTGATTGCTCTCGGATCGAACGACGCGACCAGCCCAAGCTCGCCCGGAACCTTCTCACCTTGCGTCGGCGCGGGCTCGCCGGTCGCGTGACGTGGCTGGCGCCCTACCATCCGGGAGCCGCTCAGGCGGTGACGGCGATCGCGCGCTCTTTCGGCGATGATGTCGTCCCGCTGGCGAGTTACGGCAGCAGGGATCGCGTTCATCCCAACAGTTATGCTGCCGTCGCATTTTCTCTGGGATGGACCGGAAGCGGCATACCAACGCCTGTCATGGTCAGTCGCACCATAGCCCCAACACGACCTGCGCCGCCTCCCCGGCTCAGTTCCGGCGCGGTCGTTTTGTCTTTCTGACCTCCCGATCAGGCAATGGCTAGGAACACTGCCAGCGCGCGCGTCACCATCAGCATGGTTTCCGCGTCGAGCTGGCCGATAATCGTGCCGATCCTGTCACGCTTCACCGACATGGCCTTGTCCACCATGACCTGCGACGCCTTCCTCAATCCGTTGAGCGGCTTCGGCTCGATCATCGGCCGGATCAGAGGCGCATCCACCAATGTTCCCGACACCAGCAACACCGTGACCGTGCCGGTCTGATCGAACTGGTCGGACTGGATCACGAGCGCTGGACGTGGCTTTCCAAAGTCGCCGGACAATGCGACCGTCACTAGGTCGCCGCGTCTCACGCCTCGTGCTCTGGGTCCAGATCGACCAGGGCGGCATCCATGAAGGCGTCCAGATCGTGATCGACCGCGTCAGCCGACGCAACGATCCGGGCCTGTCGTCGGCATTCTTCGGCAAACCCCGGTCGACGGGTATCGGGAACCCATATTTGTATAGGGCGCAGCCCCGCTGCGCGTAGCGCGTCTCGGCGCTTCTGGACTCGTTGACTGACAGGTGCTGGCATGACCGTAGCCTCGTTTTGTACGTTACATGTAACATGAGTGAGGTAGCTTGTGCCACAAGAAACCTTCTGCTTGCCTACGTCTTGGCTGATGCAGAACCGTTACGATGCCAGTCTGGTTACCGGCGTATTCGTAGCACCGGGATCAACGTCGCATGCTCGCGGCGTTGATGCCTTTTTCAGACCAGCTTGCCCGCTGCTGTCGTCACCGCTCCCTCGAATCGAAAGCGGGGCAGGATCTGAGCCGCCGGATGGTTGATCGTCCGCTCGCAAGTGCAATCGATCGACATATCAACACCATCCTCGGCCCATTCGGCAAGCGTTCGTACGTCTGCCTCTGATTGGTTGTCACACATGTCCTCCGATCGCTCATGTCGGAGCGCCCCCTTCATAGCAGCAGGCGCGCGATACCATTGAAGACAGCCGTGACGCCTTTAGCGCACTCGATCTTGTTCCCTGCGCAGCCGTCGTCCCCCTTGTAAAGCGTCAGCACTCCATTTTCGAGCAGCGTGGCCGAAGACAACGCAACGCCAATCGGATCATCGGTGACGTCGACCTGAATAAGTGTCTGGAGAAGCCGCGCTAGCCCCTACGTCGGCTAGCATTCCGATCGCGCGTCCGTCGGCATTGCCGGCGAGAGATCTCGGGATGGTGCGGCCATCGGCGTCGCTGAGCGTGGTGAGCGACGCGTAGGCCGTCTCGGGAAACCGCACGACGCCGTTCAATAGCAAGGCGCTGCGTGCGCCTGCGAGTTCGGGCGCGACGTATGCCCAGGTCAAGGCCTCGCGTAGGGCGCTCACTAGCGCGGGCGGGGATCGGGTCGAGGTGACGAACGGCAGGCGGGGCGCGGGTGCCGTCCATCCGATCGGCCGCACCTGTCGGATCAGGGCGGGGCGGGCGCGGCCGAGATGAGCGTACGTCACGACATCGATGGCCGCGATGCCAGCGCGCTGATCGGCCACGGCGCGGATGCTGGCGAGATGCGAGCCCCTCGCGATGGCCGACCCGAAGAAAGGGGCTCCATCCGCCAATGGCGCCACCGCGGCCGCCAAAAGGTTGCAGCCCGAGTTCGAGGACGGCTCGTTGATCGCCACGACCGCGCCGCGCAGATCGCCAAGCTTTAGCGCGGTGCTCTCGCGCGGCACGAGAAGCACGCTACGATAGGATGGCCCATCGCAACCCGGCGCGTCGTAGATCGGCGTGGCGACGTAGCGCAATCGCCCGCGTCCGATCGATTGTGCCTCATCGTACCTTCCATGTTCGTCAGCACCCGTTTCAGCCAAGACCGCGCGCGACGCTGTGATCGCCTCCACAGGTCTCCCGTCGCTACGCGGCTTGCCATCGCATGGGGCGCGGCTATTCGATCGCGTATGAAGCTGGATATCGATATTGGCGGCATGACCGTGGCCGACCTGCTCGCCGCGATTGCCTCGGACGAGCCTGCGCCGGGTGCCGGAGCCGCGGCCGCCATTGCGCTGGCCTTGGGGCTAGCCTGCGCCCGCAAGGCGCTGCGTATCAGCGGCAAGCACCACCCGA
>CAXTTS010000308.1:0-2872 GCA_964247265.1 uncultured Sphingomonadaceae bacterium | reverse complement strand
TCGATGTCGCCACCTTCGTGGCGCATGGCGCGGCGCAGCTCGGCATCGTCGGATCCGATGTGCTCGACGAGTTCGACTATTCCGATCTCTACGCGCCGGTGGATCTCAACATCGGCCACTGCCGCCTCTCCGTCGCCGAACCCGCCGCGCTGGCCGAGGACGACGATCCGCGCGAATGGAGCCATGTCCGCGTCGCCACCAAATATCCGAACCTCACCGCTCGCCACTTCGCCGCGCGCGGCGTGCAGGCGGAATGCGTCAAGCTGAACGGCGCGATGGAGATCGCGCCGGTGCTGGGCCTCTCCAGCCGCATCGTCGACCTGGTCTCGTCGGGCAGCACGCTGAAGGCCAATGGGCTGGTGGAGGTGGAGGTGATCGCGCAGGTCTCCGCCCGCCTCGTCGTAAACCGCGCCGCCTTCAAGATGCGCGCGGGCGAAATCGTGCCGCTGGTCGATGCCTTCCGCCGCGTCGTGGCGGAACGGCAGGCGGCATGAGCGGACCGCTGCGCCTCGATTCGCGCGCGGCGGATTTCGCCGCCGCCTTCGCCGCGCTGGTGAACGCCAGGCGCGAGGCGGACGAGGATGTCTCGCGCGATGTCGCCGCGATCGTCGCCGCCGTGAAGCGCGATGGCGATGCGGCGGTGGCCGACTATACCCGCCGCTTCGATGGCCATGATCTAGGCGTCACCGGCTGGCATGTGCCCGCCGCCGAACGCCGCGCCGCGCTCGCCGGCCTGCCCGCCGATCTGCGCGAGGCGCTGGAAATTGCCGCCGATCGCATCCGCACCTATCACGCCGCGCAGCGTCCGCAGGATAGCGATACCACCGATGCCGCCGGCGTCCGCCTCGGCGCGCGGTGGAATGCGGTGGAGGCGGCCGGCCTCTACGTGCCCGGGGGCCGCGCGGCCTATCCGTCGTCGGTGCTGATGAACGCGATCCCCGCCAAGGTCGCCGGGGTCGATCGCCTCGCGATGGTCACGCCCACGCCCGGCGGCGAGATCAACCCGCTCGTCCTCGCCGCGGCCGAGATCGCCGGGGTAGACGAGATCACCCGCATCGGCGGCGCGCAGGCGATCGCCGCACTCGCTTACGGCACCGCCTGCATCGCCCCGGTCGACGTGATCGTCGGCCCCGGCAACGCCTGGGTGGCGGAGGCCAAGCGCCAGCTCTATGGCGTCGTCGGCATCGATATGGTCGCCGGGCCGTCCGAGATCGTCGTGGTGGCGGATGCCGACAACGACCCCGCCTGGATCGCCGCCGACCTGCTCAGCCAGGCCGAGCATGATCCGACCAGCCAGTCGATCCTGTTCACCGACGATCCGGCCTTTGCCGATGCGGTAGCCGCCGAAATCGACCGCCAGATCGCCACGCTGCACACCGGAAATACCGCTCGCGCCAGCTGGCAGGCAAACGGCGCGATCATCCTGCTGGCCGCGCTCGACGACGCGTCGCCGCTGATCGACCGCCTCGCGCCCGAGCATCTCGAACTCGCCGTCGCCGATCCGGAGGCGCTGTTCGCCCGCGTCCGCCATGCCGGATCGGTCTTCCTCGGCCGGCAGACCCCTGAGGCGGTTGGCGATTATGTCGCCGGGCCGAACCACGTCCTTCCCACCGGCCGCCGCGCGCGCTTCGCCTCCGGCCTGTCGGTGCTCGATTTCATGAAGCGCACCAGCTTCCTCTCCTGTACCGAGGCGGCGATCGCCCGGATCGGCCCGGCGGCGGTCGCCCTCGCCCGCGCCGAGGGCCTCCCCGCCCACGCCCGCTCGGTCGCGCTGCGTCTCGGAAATCAAGCGATATGAAAAAAACACCCACACATTCCGGCGAACGCGCCCGCAGCCGATCGGCCGCGCGCCTCGCCGCCGTCCAAGCCTTGTACCAGCAGGAGATGGAGGGCGTGCCCCTCCCCAAATTGCTCGACGAGTTCCACCGCCATCGCCTCGGCGCCACGATCGAGGACGTCACCTACGCCGATGCCGAGGTCGATTTCTTCGACGATCTGGTGCGCGGCGTCGATGCCCGCCGCGCCGAGATCGATGCCGCCATCGCCGCCCGCCTCGCCGCCGGCTGGACGATCGAGCGGCTCGACAAGCCGATGCGCCAGATCCTGCGCGCCGGCACCTACGAGCTGATCGCCCGCATCGACGTGCCCACCGGCAGCGTCATCAGCGAATATGTCGATGTCGCCGACGCCTTCTACGCCAAGCGCGAAAAGGGCTTTGTCAACGGTTTGCTCGATGCCGTCGCCAAGGCCGTGCGGGTTTGAGGGCCGACACGTCGGCCCCCTGTCATTCCCGCCGCCTTCTCATCATTCTTGTCCAGGCGGGGATCCAGCCGCGCAACGCTGATGCTCCGGAACCCGGAGCGTGCCGCAACTGGACTCCCGCTTTCGCGGGAATGACACGCTGGGGAGTAGGCGCACGCGGATGAGCCGCGAATCCGCCTTCGTCGCCGCCCTGCGCGCGCTCGCCACCGATCCCGCCGCGCGCGGGCTGGGCGACGATGCGGCGGTGCTGCCGGTTGACGCCGGCGAACTCGTCCTCACCCACGACATGCTGGTCGAGGGAGTCCACTTCCTCCCCACCGATCCACCGGGCGATGTGGCGTACAAATTGCTCGCGGTGAACCTCTCCGATCTCGCGGCCAAAGGCGCGGCGCCGCTCGGCGTGCTGATGGGCTGCGGCCTCGGCGACGATCCCGCCTGGGATGCCGCCTTCGTCATCGGCCTGGGCGACGCGCTGCGCATGTTCGACGTGAAGCTGCTCGGCGGCGACACCGTGCGGATGCCGGCCGGAGCGCCACGCACGTTGGGCCTCACCGCGATCGGAGTGGCGCCCGCATCCGGCGCGCCCGCCCGCTCCGGCGCGTTCCAGGGC
>CAXTTS010000307.1:0-2879 GCA_964247265.1 uncultured Sphingomonadaceae bacterium | reverse complement strand
GGCCCGATCCGCCGTTCGATCGCCGCCCACGCACCGGCGGGTGGCGTCACCTCCGTCCCACAGGCCAGCAGCGGCTCCAGCCGCCCGCGCCACGCCGCCACCGCCGTGCGCGCTGCGCCGTCCTCCGCCAGCAAGCGGGCAAAGGCGGCGTGCTCGGCCGCGTCCAGCGTGCCCAGCACATATTCGCCGGCCGCCACCTCCAGATCGTCGAAACCCTCAGCCACCGCTCAGGCACCCCCTGAGCGCGAGCAGGCCGCGACTGATCCAGGACTTGATCGTGCCGCTCGGGCGGCCGAACCGCTCGCCCAGCTCGTCGCGGCTCGCGCCATGCAGATAGGCCAGCAGGATGCACTCGCGGTGCTGTGGGTCCAGCGCATCGAGGCAGCGGGCCAAAGCAGCCGTCGCGCCGGGATCGGCCTGCGCGTCGGGGATCGCCGCCAGCGTCTCCGCATCCACGTCCACGATGCGGCCGCGCCCGCCGCCGCGCTCGCGCCGCAGCAGGTCCAGCGCCCGATTGCGCGCGATCGCCGCGAGCCAGGTGATCGGCCGGCCGCGCTCGGCATCATAGCCGCCCGCGACGTACCAGATCCTCGCATAGACATCCTGCAACGCATCATCGGCCAGCCCGCCTTCGGGCAAGATACGCAGGATCGTGCCGTAGAGTTTCGCCGATGTCCGGGCATAGAGCGTAGCGAAGGCGGCGCGATCTCCCTCCGCCACGGCGGCGAGCAACGCCTCCAGCGGGCGGGTGTCGGCCACCGCGCTCACCAGCGTGACGCAGCCTTGTCGTCGGCCGTCCGTGGCTCCACCCAGTGGCAGGCACCGCCAGCCATCCGCTCGCGCTTCCAGAACGGCGCCTTCGTCTTCAGCCAATCGATCAGGAAGGCGCACGCCTCCAGCGCGGCCCCGCGATGCCGTGCCGCCGTGCCGACGAACACGATGCGCTCGCCGGGGAAAAGTTCGCCATGCCGGTGGATCAGCGTCAGGCCGAGCAGCGGCCAGCGGCCCGCCGCCTCGTCCGCGATCGCGCGCATCGCCCGTTCGGTCATCGCCGGATAATGATCGAGCGTCAGCGACACCAGGTCACCTTCCCCGCGCACGATCCCGGTGAAGCTCGCCACGCCACCGCCACCCAGCGCCTCCAGATGCACCAGTTCCGCGCCCGGATCGAATGGCCCGGCCTGAACCCGCACCGCGATCATCCGCCCGTCACCGGCGGAAAGATCGCCACCTCGCGCGCATCGCCCAGCGGCGCGTCGATCGCGGCGAACTCCTGGTCCAGCGCCGCCCGCAACCGGCCGCGCTCGGCAAATGCCCGCGCATGGGCCTCGCTGCCCGCCGCCAGCCAGTCGAGCAGTTCGGCGATCGTGGCCACCCCGGCCGGCGGATCGATCCGCTCGCCATCGCGCCCGATCGTCTCGCGCACCCAGGCGAAATACAGCATGTCCAATGCCATGACGCTCAATCCATATGCTTGAGGCCGACGCGCAGATAATCCCATCCGGTCAGCAGCGTCAGCGCCGCCGCCGCCCACAGGCTGATAAGCCCCACGGTGCGGATGAACGGAAATTGCATCAGCGCCCCCCCCAGGATGATCGCGCCGAGCGAGATCAGCTGGAACGTCGTCTTCCACTTGGCCAGCTTGCTGACCGGCACCGACACCTGCAGTTGCGCCAAAAACTCGCGCAATCCCGATACGGCGATCTCCCGCAGCAGGATCACCAGCGCCGCGATCACGTGCCAGCCGGCGATCAGCGGCTCGTGCGTCGCCACGCTGTCGAACGCCACCAGCATCACGATCACCGATGCCACCATGATCTTGTCGGCGATCGGATCGAGGAAGATGCCCAGCTTCGATACGGTCCCCTGCGCCCGTGCGACGTAGCCGTCGAAATAATCGGTCAGGCCGATCAGCACGTACAGGCCGAATGCCAGCGCATAATCGTACCATCCGGGGTGCCACAGCAGGGACACGAGGATCGGCACCGCGAAGATGCGCGAGAGGGTGAGGATGTTGGGCAGCGTCAGCATGTCGCCCCCGCCTTAGCGCGTGCCGCGCCGCTTGGGGAGATGGCGCGCGATAATCCCGATCCGCCCCCGCGAAGCATCGCTTGGACGCGCCGCCGCACTTGGGCTATGGCCCGTCCCGCAACGACGAAGCGAACCCACGCCCGCATGACTCCTTCCTTTCGGCTGCTCGCCCGGCGCAGGTTCCTGCCGCTCTTCGCCACACAGTTCCTCGGCGCGTTCAACGACAATCTGTTCAAGACGGCGATGGTGCTGATCGCCACGTTCGAGATCTACTCGAACCCCGGGGTGGAAGCGGGCTTCAACGCGCTGGCCACAGGGCTGTTCACCATCCCCTTCTTCCTGCTGTCCGCGCTTTCGGGCCAATTGGCGGACACGCGCGACAAGGCGCGCATCGTGCGGCTGGTGAAGACGTGCGAGATCGGCATCATGGTCATCGGCGCCACGGGCCTGCTGCTTCATTCCATTCCCGTGATGCTGGCGGCGGTGCTGGCGATGGGGGTCCATTCCACCTTCTTCGGGCCGATTAAATACGCCATCCTGCCGCAGCATCTCGAAGCGGACGAGGTGCTGGGCGGCACCGGTCTGGTGGAGGCGGGCACCTATATGGCGATCCTCGCCGGCACGATCCTGGCCGGCTTCATCGACAGTCGCGCGGCGGCAATGATCGTTCTCGGCGTGTCGCTGCTCGGCTGGCTCGCGGGGCGGCAGGTGCCGCCGGCCCCGCCGCTCGGCCGGGATTTACCGCCGCTCGATTATCATATCGTGCGCTCGTCGGTCGCGCTGGTCTCCGGCACGATGCACATTCCACGGCTGTTTCTCGCGATCTGCTCGATCAGCTTCTTCTGGAC
>CAXTTS010000306.1:0-2919 GCA_964247265.1 uncultured Sphingomonadaceae bacterium | reverse complement strand
CGGAAAGAGGTGCCGGAGGTGCGCTATGTCGTCGCGCACGGCCAGATGTCCCCCACCGAGGTGGAGGAGCGGATGAGCGCCTTCTACGACAAGCAGTTCGAGGTGCTGCTTTCCACCACGATCGTCGAGAGCGGTCTCGACATCCCGAGCGCCAACACTCTGATCATCCACCGCGCGGACAAGTTCGGCCTCGCCCAACTCTACCAGCTGCGCGGTCGCGTCGGCCGGTCGAAGACGCGCGCCTACGCCTATATGACGACGCCGGCGACGCGCACCATCACCGAGACGGCGACGAAGCGCCTCCACGTCCTCTCCGATCTCGATACGCTGGGCGCCGGCTTCCAGCTGGCCAGCCACGATCTTGATATTCGCGGGGCGGGCAACCTGCTCGGCGACGAGCAGTCGGGCCACATTCGCGAGGTCGGGTTCGAACTCTACCAGTCGATGCTGGAGGAGGCGATCATGGAGGCGAAGGCCGGCGGCATCCGCCAGGAAGCGAGCGCCTCGGCCAAGGAGTTTTCGCCGCAGATCAACGTCGATGCGCCGATTCTCATCCCGGACGATTATGTCATCGATCTCGATCTGCGTATGGGCCTCTATCGCCGCATGAACGAGATCGAGGATGCGCAGGGCGTCGAGGCGTTCGCCGCCGAGCTGATCGATCGCTTCGGCAAGCTGCCCGATGCGACGGCGAACCTGCTCACCGTCATCCAGATCAAGATGAACTGCCGCAAGGCGTGCATCGCCAAGCTGGATGCCGGCCCGCGCGGCGCCCTCGTCACCTTCCGCGACGATACCTTCCCCGATCTGCCCGGCCTGATCGGCTATGTGCAGCGGCTGAAGGACACGGCCAAGCTGCGGCCGGACAGCAAGCTCGTCATCACACGCCCTTGGCCGGACGCGAAATCGCGGCTGAACGGGGCGCTGCAACTGTCGAAGGGGCTGGCGAAGATATTGGCGTGAGGGCCTTCCCTCTCGGCCGGCATCGTCACCCTCCGTTAACCACCGCCCCGCATGGTGCACCCATGACGATCACCCAACGCCTCGCCCTTGCCGGCCGCATCGCTGCCTGCGTGCTGGCCGGCAGCGTGGCCGGCTTCATCGCCTGGGTGATCGGCGCGTTGGGCCTCGGCAGTCTGGCGTGGGCGGCGCCGCTGCTGCTGGTGGCGATCCTGTTCTTCGGCCTGCCGGGCATCGGCATGCTGCTGGCGATCGGCCTCGTCTTCGCCCGCTCGATCGGCCGCCACACCGCCATCTGGTGCCTCGCTCTGCCCGTCGCGGCGATGCTGGCCTGGCGGGTCTGCCAGCCCGCCGCCGCCTTTCCGCCGGATGGCACGATGCTGGTCGCCTTGTGCGCCGCCGCGTCTTCCGGCCTGTTCTTCGCGTGGAGCCGCTACCTCGGCGCGCGTCCCGGCGCCTTCGCCGCGGCCTGAACCAGCGCCACCAGCGCGCCCTCCTCCACCGGCGGCGAACACAGGAAGCCCTGATAGTAATTGCACCCCTCGGCGGCGAGCAGCGCCAGCTGGGTGCGCGTCTCCACCCCCTCCGCCACCACCGACAGGCCGAGCGACCGCGCCATCTCGATCACCCCACGCACCACCACCCGATCGCGTGCGGAGCCGCCGATATCGTCGGCCAGCCTTTTGTCGATCTTGAGATAGTCGAGCGGCAGCGCCTTCAGATAAGCGAGGCTGGAATAGCCGGTGCCGAAATCGTCCACCGCCACGCGCAGGCCCGCCGCGCGCAGCACCGCCAGCAGCCCGGCCGCCTCGCCCAGATCCTCGATCAGCCCGCTCTCGGTCAGCTCCACCGTCAGCCGGTCGCGCGGAAAGCCGCTCTCGTCGACCATCGCGAGGAAGCGCGCGGCGAAATCCGGCTGGGCCACGTCCGATGCGGTGACGTTCACCGCCATCCGCAGCCCGCCTAGCGCCGTGCCCCATCCGGCCGCCTGCGCCAGTGCCTTGCGCTGCACATGCTCGGACAAGGGCAGCAGGAAATCGGATCGCGCCGCCACCGAAAACAACGTGACGGCACCCACCGAGCCGAGTTCCGGGTGGCGCCAGCGCGCCAGCGCCTCCACCCCCACGATCGCGCCGGTGGGGATCGACACCTGCGGCTGGAACAGCAGCTCGATCTCGTCGCGGGCCAGCGCCTCGCGCAGGTCGGTCTCCAGCCGGCTGTGGTGTACCGCCGCCGCCTCGCCGCTGGCATCCAGCACGCGGATCGCACCCGGCTCACCCGATCGCGCTTGGTCGAGCGCGGCACCGGCGCGGCGCAGCATGGCATCGGCATCGTCGCCCGGTTCCGCCCCGGCAACGCCGATGCGGCATGAAAGCCGCGCGATGCGCTCGCCGGCCGCGAACGGGCGGCTGATCGTCGCGGCCAGGCTGTCGGCGATCGTCGTCGCCTCCTCCAGCGTCGCGCCGCCATCGATCGCGACGGCGAACTCCGTGCCGCCGATCCGCGCGACGCAGGCGGAGCGGCCGTCGCCCTCCAGCGCCTGCCGCTCGATCCGCCGCGCCACGCCGCGCAGCAGCGCGTCGCCCGCCACCACGCCATAAGCCGAATTGATGATCTCGAACCGGCCGAGCGCGATCAGGATCAGGATGCAATCGCGCCGCCCGGCGATCACCGGCGACGATTCGATCCACCGGCGCAGGCCGGCAAGATCGACCAGCCCGGTCATCGCATCGCGGCTGCGCCCGTCGCGGTCGGGCATGTCGTCCAGTTCCTCGATCCGCGCGACCACCGTATCATCGGCCAGCAGGTTGAGATGATGGGCGATGCGCCCGCCCGGCGTCTCATGCGCGAAGGCGGTCGGCTGGCGATGCTGCAACAGCCGAGCGACCGCGCGCCGCGCCGCGCGCAGGCCGGTGGCGTCGAGCAACCGCGCCGCATCGCGCAGCGGCAGCCGATCGC
>CAXTTS010000305.1:0-2941 GCA_964247265.1 uncultured Sphingomonadaceae bacterium | reverse complement strand
TCTCGGCGCGCTCGTAGAAGCGGAAGCCGCCGACGATGCGATAGGGCAGGCCGATCGCGATGAAGCGATCCTCGAACTCGCGCGTCTGGAACTGCGCGCGGACGAGGATCGCGACATGGTCGAGCGTGCCGCCGCGCCGCTGATGCGACTCGATCTCCTCGCCCACGCGGCGCGCTTCCTCCGGCCCGTCCCACACGCCGATCACGCGCAGTTTCTCGCCGTCCGCCTCCGCCGTCCACAATGTCTTGCCCAGCCGTCCGCCATTGTTCGCGATCAGGCCCGATGCCGCGGCCAGGATGTGCGGGGTGGAACGGTAGTTCTGCTCCAGCCGGATGATCGCCGCGCCGGGGAAGTCCTTTTCGAAGCGCAGGATGTTCGCCACCTCGGCGCCGCGCCACGAATAGATCGACTGGTCGTCGTCACCCACGCAGCAGATATTCTTGCGCTCCTGCGCGATCAGGCGGAGCCAGAGATACTGGCTGCTGTTCGTATCCTGATATTCGTCCACCAGCACATATTTGAAGCGTTGCTGATAGTGCGCCAGCACGTCGCGGTGGGTCTTCAGGATCACCAGCATGTGCAGCAGCAGATCGCCGAAATCGCAGGCGTTCACCGCCTTCAGCCGCGCCTGATAGACCGCATAAAGCTGCTGCCCGCGCCCGTTGGCAAAGCCCTCGCTTTCGGCGGCATCGATCTCGGCGGGCGTCCAGCCGCGATTCTTCCAGCGGTCGATCATCCCGGCCAGCATCCGCGCGGACCAGCGTTTCTCGTCGATCTCCGCCGCGACGATCAATTGCTTCATCAGGCGCAGCTGGTCGTCGGTGTCGAGAATGGTGAAGTTCGATTGCAGGCCGACCAGTTCGGCATGGCGGCGCAGCATCTTGGCGGCGATCGAATGGAAGGTGCCCAGCCACGGCATCCCTTCCACGGCGTCGCCCAATATGCGGCCGACCCGCTCGCGCATCTCGCGCGCCGCCTTGTTGGTGAAGGTGACGCTCAATATTTCAGACGGCCACGCCCGCCGTGTCGCGACGAGATGGGCGAGCCGCGCCGTCAGCGCCGCCGTCTTGCCGGTGCCGGCGCCGGCCAGCACCAGCACCGGGCCTTCGGTCGTCAGTACCGCCTCGCGCTGGGGGGCGTTGAGGCCGCGCAGATAGGCGGGTTCGGATGCGGGGACGGTCTCGTTCACCGGCGAACAGGTAGGGAACGGCAAGCGCGGAAGCAAGCAGGCTCAGCGCGGCGGCGTGATCCGATCCCGGCGAGTGGAGCCGTCCGTTTCGATCAATTCACGCAGCGCGCACGCCTGCTCGCGCCACAATGCCTTGATGTAGCCGGGATAATCACCCAGCCCATCCCAATCGACGCCCGCATGGGCCGCGAGCGCACGGGCCAGCGCATCCTGATCTCGATCGTGGGCGACCATCCTGAATTCGTCCGATCATCTTGCAGCGACGCAAGACGGCATTAACCGCGTTCGCAGGAGCTGATGTGCCGCATCGCACTCGTCAGGCTGTGCGGACCGATATTCGGCGCAGCGGCGGATCAGGGATCGCGGCGCAGGATCGTCAGCTTCGCCTTGCCGTGGATCCGCTCCGCATCCACCGTCCAGCCGCCCGCCGATGTGGTCTCCGTGCGCGATGTCTCGATGCTGGCCCAGCCACCCGGCGCCACCCAGCCGAGCCGGGAAAGCCGCTCCAGCAGCGCGCCGCCGCCGCCGCTTTCATAAGGCGGGTCGAGCATCAGCAGATCATAAGCGAGCGCCACCGGCCCGAGCGCGGCGACCGACTGCGCGCGCACCTCGCCCGCCGCACCAAGCTTGGCGATGTTCGCGCGCAACGCGTCGAGCGCCTTGCCGTCCTGCTCAACGAAGGTGCAGTGGGCCGCGCCACGCGACAACGCCTCCAGCCCCAGCGCGCCGGTGCCGGCAAACAAATCCGCCACGCGCAGCCCGCCGAAGTCGCCCAGCCGGCTCGCCAGCATCGAGAACAGCGCCTCGCGCGTCCGATCCGCCGTCGGCCGGGTCGCGTCGCCCGGCGGCGCGATGAGCGCACGGCCGCGCCACAGGCCAGAGATGATCCGCATCGCTAAGGCCGCCTATTTCAGGCTTTTGCGGAAGGCGACCAGATCGTGCTGGCGCACTTCGTCCACCTCGCCCGCCGCCATCTCGCCCAGCACGAACGGCCCATAAGCGGTGCGGATCAGGCGGCTGACCTGCAGGCCGAGATATTCGAGCACGCGGCGCACCTCGCGGTTCTTGCCTTCGCTCAGGCGCATCTCCACCCAGCCATTGCGGCCGGTGCGCCGTTCCAGATTGGCGTCGATCGCGCCGTAGCGCACGCCTTCTATCTCCACCCCGTCGATCAGCTCCTCCAGCTGCGCCTGGCTGACGTCGCCGAACACGCGGGCGCGGTAGGTGCGCTCCACGCCGGTGGCGGGCAGCTCCAGCTGGCGCTTGAACTCGCCGTCGGTGGTCAGCAGCAGCAGCCCCTCGGTGTTGAGATCGAGCCGGCCGACCGGGATCACGCGCGGCAGGCCGGCGGGCAGGCGATCGTAGATCGTCGCGCGACCGGCCGGGTCGCGCTCGGCGGTGAGCAGCCCTGCGGGCTTGTGGTAGCGGAACAGACGGGTAGGGGCGATCGAACCACCACGGGTACGTTCCGCGCCCGATCGCCGGGAAACGGCGATCGTGCCGTGACCAACCGTGCGGCAGCACGGCCGGATCGTCCCGAGCGCGGCGAGCGCCCGGTGTTCGCCACGCGCGCCGATCGGCGGGCCGGATCGCCGCGCATGGAGGCGCCCCGTCGGGGTGCCGCACGGCATGAGCGTGCCCCCGCCGCCCCGCGCCCGGCCGAGGCCGCCGCGCCCGGCGAGGGGCAGCGCATCGCCAAGCTCCTCGCCCGCGCCGGCATCGCCTCCCGCCGCGAGATCGAGCGGATGATCG
>CAXTTS010000304.1:212-2973 GCA_964247265.1 uncultured Sphingomonadaceae bacterium | reverse complement strand
GACAGGACGAAATCGGCTTCGGTGAATGCGGGAAGGGCCATGAAGATCTCCTGTCATGCCGGTGCGGCGCGTTCGGGCGCGGGCGCCCTGTCTCAACGATCGGTGTTCCTGCGGCTGCGGCAGGACGACCGGCTTTTCCTCCGCTCCGCGCACCCCCTCACCTACCAAGTGGCGGGATTACGATCGTCATCCTGCCTCACTCTACCCTCGGATAGGTTGGCCGCCGCCGTGCCTTGCTAACGTCCCGCGACAAAGACGGAGACAGGCGCATGGATCTGGGTGAACTAGCCGACCGCATGGCGATCCAGGATCTCATGGTCGATTATTGCTACGCGATCGACAATCGAGACTGGGATGCGCTTGACGCCATCTTCACGCCCGATGCGATCATCGACTATAGCGAGATGGTCGGCATCAAAGGCCACTTGCCCGAGATCAAGGCCTTTCTCGCCGAAAGCATGGCCGCCGTGCAGGCGACCCAGCATATCATCTCCACCAGCAAGATCACCGTCGATGGCGACCGCGCTCATGGCAGGACGGTGTGCACCAACCCGATGGCGTTGCAGCCCGATGGGCACATGATGTTCGTCGGCTTATGGTATCGCGACGAGTTCGTCCGCACCGCCGACGGCTGGCGCATCGCCTCGCGCTATGAGGAGAATTGCTGGCGCTACAATGTTCCGCCCGGCCTGCTCGCCGGCTGAACCACCCCTTTACAGAAAGCCGAAGCATGGACGTGCCGTTCACCGATCTCGATCGCCTCTATATCGACGGCCAATGGGTGGCGGCGGGTGGCGGCACCGATGCCGTTCTGAACCCCGCGACGGAGGCCGTGATCGGCCACGCCCCGGTCGGCAACGCCGCCGCCGCCGATGCCGCGATCGCCGCCGCACGCCATGCCTTCGATTCCGGCCCGTGGCCGCGCATGGCGATGCACGAGCGGGCCGACGCGCTCCGCCGGATGCATGCCGCCTTGGTGGCGCGGCGCAGCCGTATCGTGTCGCTCATCGTCGCGGAGGTCGGATGCGCGCAGGGCATCACCAATGCGATGCAGGTCGATGCCCCGCTCGCTCACCTGCTGAGCGCACTCGAACATTCCACGCGTGACGACACGATCCGCCTGCCGATCGAAACCGTGCCGAACCTGTTCGATCCGGCCGGCCCGCGCGCCATCGGCGGCACCACCGTGGTCCGCGAACCCGTCGGCGTCGTCACCGGCATCACCGGCTACAACTTTCCCTTCCTGCTCAATCTTTCCAAGATCGTGCCCGCCTTGCTCGCCGGCAACACGCTGGTGCTGAAGCCATCGCCGTTCACCCCGTTTTCCGCCTTGCTGTTCGGCGAGGTGGCGGAGGAAGCCGGCCTGCCGCCGGGCGTGCTCAACGTCGTCACCGGCGGTCCCGATGTGGGAACGCTGCTCACCACCGATCCACGCATCGATCTCGTCACCTTCACCGGGTCCGAGGGTGTCGGCGCCGCGATCATGGCCCAGGCCGCGCCCACATTGAAGCGGGTGCATCTCGAACTCGGCGGCAAGTCCGCCCTGATCGTGCGTGCGGATGCCGACGTCACCGCCGCGGCGACGAAGGCGGTGGCGATCCTGTCGGTGAATTGCGGCCAGGGCTGCGCGCTGCTCACCCGCCTGCTGGTCCACAACTCGATCCGCCGCCAGTTCGTCGAAGCCGCCAAGGCCGTGGCGGCCCATTGGAAGATCGGCGATCCGGCGGATCCCACCGTGCTGATGGGGCCGCTGATCCGCGAGTCGCAGCGCGCGAAGGTAGAGCATTTCATTCAGCTCGGCCGCGACGAAGGCGCGACTCTTGCTTATGGCGGCGGCCGGCCGTCGGGGCTTGATAAAGGCTTCTTCACCGAGATTACCTTGTTCGACGATGTGCGGAACAGCATGACGATCGCGCAGGAGGAGATTTTCGGCCCCGTCGGCGCGATCATCGGCTTCGACACGGACGACGAAGCGATCGCGATCGCCAACGACAGTCGCTTCGGCCTGAACGGCGGCATCGAAACGGCAGACGCCGCCACAGCCTACGAGATGGCTTTGCGCATTCGCGCGGGCAGCGTCGCGCTCAACGGCGGCACCGGCAAGATGAGCTACGCGCCGATCGGCGGCTACAAGCGCTCCGGCATCGGCCGGGAATATGGCCCCGATTGGCTACGCGAATATCAGCACGAGAAATCGATCTTCTATCCCATAGGACGATGAGGAGGCTGCATCCGGTCGTCGCGCTCGGGGGTCAATCGACGAGCGTCGGCGAGGCGGTGGCACCCCTTCGCCTTGCTCGAAGATATAAGCGGCGGCCACGCGGCATGTAACTAATTAACGCGCTCTTGATGCGTATGCGCTCGAATCAATTAGGGAGCTTACCTTTGCAGGGCGAACCGCTAGGATATCCAGGCTTGTCAAAGGTGCGATCTTATTGCCAGTCGCAGCACAGATAGAGAGTGAGCCGCTCCTCGTTTTCAGGCGCTGGCAAGTTAGCTCCGGTGTTCTCATGCCCTAAGCAGGGTCGGTTGGTGAACTCGGTGGGTGCCATGCCGCCGAGGCCGCTGTGCGGACGCACGGTCTTGCAGTCCGTCCTTCATGCCTCGATGATCCGCCTTGCCACAGCGAGCGAGGAGAACAGGTGCTCGCCGCGCAAGCGACCATTGAACGATTTCCACGAAGCCGTTCTGCTACGCCCTCTCGACTCCGCTCGGGAGAGCCTTGCCCGGGGCGATGTGCTGCCACTCGACGTAGGTGTCC
>CAXTTS010000304.1:0-202 GCA_964247265.1 uncultured Sphingomonadaceae bacterium | reverse complement strand
ACGTTGCCCGACCGGCTCATCGAGCAGGTTACGCCATTGTCGGCCATCAGCCGCTGGAACTGCTCGCTCGTATATTGGCTACACTACCCGCTGGCACGCGCTGCATCGCCATACGGGCATTGTCCAGTGCCTCTTCAGCCTGGTCCGCCTCTAGCAGGCTGTTGAAGAAGTCGGTGGCGCGGCGGTTCTGGTCGTGATTCAC
>CAXTTS010000303.1:0-3003 GCA_964247265.1 uncultured Sphingomonadaceae bacterium | reverse complement strand
ATGTCGGCCTGTTCCAGAACCTTGAGCTTTGGCGATTTGGCTCCAGCGAACGTCGCCATCTCATCGGGGAGGAAGTAGCTGATGAAATCCCCTGCCAGGACGGGTGGGACGCTCGGCGCCCACAACGGCTCGTCGAAGGCATCGCTCGAATAGCCCGCTACCAGACCGCCATGATGCAGCTGCGCGGCGATCTTCGCGCCGTGGCGATGGACACGATCGGTCAACTCGGTCAGTCCATCGAGAAACCTGTCGTCCGAGATTGCCGTCTGGTTGGGCAGCACCGCGCCGACCGGCCAGGCGACGCCCGTGACGCCCGAGACGATCAGACCAACGCCGCCCTTCGCCTGCTCCTCATGATAGGCGATCAGCCTTTCGCCACATGATCCGTCCGGTTGGGATAGGCTGACGCCCATCGCCGCCACCATCATCCGGTTGCGGATTTCGAGCGACCCGATCTTTCCGGGCGCAAGCAGATGGTCCAGCCTTGCCATCACGCGGTCTCCTCGGAGAGGGGGGATAATCCGTGTAGCCCTGCGCCTCGCCGGTGTAGAGCAGGCTGTAATCGGGTTTCGCCAGCGCGGCGCCGGTGCTAATCCGATCGACGAGATCGGGATTGGCGATGAACGCACGACCGAAACTCGCCGCCTGCACCGCCCCGGTATCGAGCAGCGCGCAAGCCGATGCCGCTGTCAAACCGTTGTTCGCAATGATCGCGCCAGACCAGTTGGCCCGTAGCATCGCCAGCGTGTCGAGATCGGCCAGCCCCATATCGACGACATGCAGATAAGCCAGCCCCATCGCATCGGCCGCCTGCACGAACGGCGCGAACGTGGCGGCCGGATCGGCCACGTCCATACCGTTATAGGGATTGCCCGGCGATATGCGTAAACCGACGCGATCCGCGCCGATTGCATCCGCCAGCGCGACGAGGACTCTCAGCGGAAACCGGATGCGGTTCTCGGCCGTGCCGCCATAGTCGTCGTCGCGCTGGTTGCTGGCCGGATTGAGGAATTGGTTGATCAGGTAGCCGCTTGCGCAATGCAGCTCGATCCCGTCCATCCCGGCGGCGATCGCGTTGCTGGCGGCGGTCGCGAATTCATCGACCAGCGCGGGCATTTCGCAGATCTCGATCGCGCGCGGCGTGGCCGTCGGCGCCGGCACGCCATTTGGTCCCGGCACCTTTGTGGGGCAGGCCAGCGCCGACGGGGCGATCACATCCGCCTCGAAACCGCGATTCGCCGCAACGACCACCCGACCACAATGCATCAACTGCATGACGATCCGGCCGCCCCGGCGGTGCACCGCATCGGCCACCGTCCGCCAGCTCTCGATCTGCTCCGCGCTGTGGATGCCCGGCGTGCGCCAATATCCCTTGCCGACGGGGCTTGGCTGGACCCCCTCGGTCACGATCATCCCCGCGCCGGCACGCTGGGCGTAATACCGGGCCATCAAATCGGTCGCCACATCACCCGGACCGGCGCGATCGCGCGTCATCGGCGCCATGACGATTCGGTTGGCCAAGTGGATTGCGCCGAATGCCGTTGGCGTGAACAGCTCGTCGAGCAACGTGCCCCTCCTACGGTTTACCCTATGTTTGCGCTGCACACTATGCTAATCTTTACGCAAAGCAAGTAGAGGTGTTCATATGATTTACGAATTCGCAGGGAAAGTCGCGATGATCACCGGCGCTGGCGGCGGGATCGGGCGGGCGACCGCTATCGCCTTCGCGGCATCCGGGGCAGCCGTCGTCGTGTCCGACATAAATGAGGGCGGCGGAACCGCCACGGTGGACATGATCGCAGCGGCCGGCGGCACCGCGATCTTCCAGATTTGCGACGTTTCCTCCGCCGCCCAGGTAAAGGCACTCGTCGCCCGTGCCGTGAGCGAATATGGTCGCCTGGATTTCGCACACAACAATGCGGCGATCAGCAACATCGGAGCGGACGAATACCAAGACGAGGTGTGGGCGCGCAGCCTCGCGATTAACCTGTCGGGCGTGATGTATTGCATGCGCGAGGAAGCAGAGGTGATGGTGCGGCAGGGCAAGGGCGCGATCGTCAACACCTCGTCGATCAATGGTCTGGTCGGCAACGGCGGGCAACCGGCCTATGTCGCGACAAAGCATGGCGTCGTCGGGCTTACCCGGCATGGCGCGTTGCGCTGGGCGAAGCAGGGCGTTCGGGTGAACGCCGTGTGTCCTGGCGTGATTGAGACGCCGATGACGGCGCCCCTCGCTGCCAACGCCGAGATGCGCAAGGTGATCGACGGGATGACGCCGATGGGGCGGATGGGCCAGCCCGAGGAGATCGCAGCCGCGGTGTTGTGGCTGTGCTCCGATCAGGCGAGCTTCGTCACCGGACACCCGCTGGTGGTAGACGGCGGATCCACCGCCGTCTGACCGGGGTTAGCCCGCTTTGTCCCACGGCGCGGATTTCGTGCCCTTGGCGACATAGCGGCCATCGACCCGCTTCTGGAACTCTCCGGCCCGAGCGCGCGGATTGTAGAACTGGCGATACCAGATTCGCACCTTGTCGAACGGGCCATCGCCCTTGACCATCATCGGATGGATGCAGGCGCGCTTGTTGCCCCAGATTTCGAAATCCTGCGCGAACGCATCGACGCCCGCTTCCTCATAGCCGTGGGCCTGCGCGATATCCGCCTCGTCCGGCTCGGCATTTGCAACCTTCACCATCAGGCCGTACCAGACTTTTACGACCCCGTCGTCCACGGGCGTATGCGCGATAAGCATGTGCGACGGATACTCGCCGACCATGATCGACTGGAGAATGCCGGGTCCGGTATACCAGGTGTCGTTGGTCATCGCCCCGCCCCCGTCGGCGGCAAGCGTCTTGTGACCGGCGGTCAGGATCTGCCGGCACACATGGCCGGTGAATTCATTTTCGAACAGGTCCATCGCGATCGAACCATGAACGGGTTCGAGATGGGCCTTGTCGGCGATGTTATCTAGGATTTCCTGCGGGTGACAGGCGATCTGGCCGAGCG
>CAXTTS010000302.1:0-3064 GCA_964247265.1 uncultured Sphingomonadaceae bacterium | reverse complement strand
GGAATAAGGGCGCGGCTCCAGCGTCTCGGCGATCTCAAAGATCGTGTGGTCGACGTGCTGCAGCTGCTCCTCGTCGATATAGGTGTCGTAGATCCGGTCGATCAGCAGCGATCGCAGCGTATCGTCGTCCGGCACCTCAAGCGCCTGATAATGTTTGTGGCCAAGCCCCTCGAAGAAATCCATGTCGACGATCGAGGCGCCGGTGGCGACGATCCCGTCGACCATGTTGGAGCGGACGAGTTCGGCATAAAGGTCCATGCAGCCGCCGGCCGAGGAGGAGCCGGCGATCACCAGGAAGATCGTGCAATCCTTGTCGGCCAGCATCTGATTGTAGATGCGGGTGGCGCGCGCGAGATCGCGGCTGGTGAAGCTCATCTTGCCCATCGCATCGATGATCGGCCGTGCATCGAAGCTGCGAATATCGATATGCTCCACCTGCTTGGACAGCAGTTCGGCCTTGCGGGTATCGTTGATGGCGTCGGTCATGGGAACTCCCAATAGGTCATCGGCCGGCGTCGTTGAGGGGACGCGGAAACCCGTAAGGGGACGGAGCGCACTGCGCCCCGTCCACAGGTCCAGTTGCCGTCGGTGGTTACAGCTTGATGACGTTCGACGGGATCGCCAGCGGCATCGGCGCGGCATAGACGCTGGCCATCGGCTCGTCGTCGACGATCACGCTCTCCCCGGCGGTGAAGCCGTTGAAGCCCGTCCGCATCGCGCAGCCATAGGCGCCGAGCATCCCGATCTCGATATAGTCGCCGGCGCGGGTATCGGCCGGCAGCAGGAACGGCCCTGCCATATGATCCATATCGTCGCAGGTCGGCCCGTAGAAGCTGAACGGCATGTCGCGCGTCTCGCTCTTCGGCTCGCGCAGCAGCGTCGTCGGGAAACGCCAGCCGACATGCGCCGCATCGAACAGCGCGCCATAGGCGCCGTCGTTGATGTAGAGCTCGTCGCCCCGCCGCTTTTCCACGCGCACCAGCAGGCTCGCATATTCGGCGCACAGTGCGCGGCCCGGCTCGCACCAGAGTTCCGCCGAATAGCTGATCGGCAGGCTCTCGAACGTGTCGTGGATCGCGCGGAAATAGCCCTCCAGCGGCGGCGGCTCCATGCCCGGATAGACGGAGGGGAAGCCCCCGCCCACGTCGATCACGTCCACCGTCACGCCCGCTTCCACGATCGCCGCGCGCACCCGGCCCATCGCCTGCACATAGGCCTGCGGGCTCATCGCCTGGCTGCCGACATGGAAGCAGATGCCCAGCGCATCGGCCACCTGGCGGGTGGCCATCAGCACGTCGCGCGCATCCCGCGCCTCCACCCCGAACTTGGAGGCAAGGCTGAGCTTCGACAGTTCGGACGACACGCGCATCCGCACGCACAGCGTCAGGTTGGTCGCGCCCTCAGTGGCGCGCACGATCTTCTCCAGCTCCTCGACCGTGTCGAGCGAGAAGGTGCGCACGCCGTGGCTGTGATACGCCTCGGCGATCGCTTCCTCGGCCTTCACCGGGTGCATGAAGCACAGGGTGGCGCCCGGCAGCGTGCGGGCGACCAACCGCACCTCCGCGATCGACGCGACGTCGAAATGCGTAATGCCGCTATCCCACAGGATCTGCAGCAGCTCCGGCGAGGGATTGGCCTTCACCGCATACATCGACCTGCCCTTGAACTTCTCGACGAAGAACCGGGCGGCACGCCGGGCGGCGTGCGGACGAAGCAGCGTGACCGGCTGAACCGGGCCGAGCTTGGCGATGTCGATGCCGCGAACGGCGTTCGAATGGGCGGTTGCTAGCCCCAGCGCGCTATGATGCTTGTGCAATTCAAGGGACCTCCAGGAGCGTCAGTTGGCAAGAAGGCTGCCTTGCGGTTGGAAGTCCCATGGGGCAGCGAAGGCGCGATATAGGAACAGCCTTCCCCCCTGTAAAGTTGCATTTATCCTTGCCACCAATGTCGTATGCCGAAGGAACGCCGTTGACGCCGAAGCCCGCCTTTTCGCCGCCGAGCCAGTCCGGCGTGCGCGCCGCAGCCGACCGGCTCGCAGGGATCGTGACGCGGACGCCGCTGCTGCCGCTGGATCCGCCCGGCGCATCGGCGGGCGGCTGGATCAAGGCCGAGTCGCTGCAACGGGGCGGCGCGTTCAAGCTGCGCGGCGCCTATAATCGCCTCTCCCTGATCGATCCGGCCGATCGCCCGCGCGGGGTGGTCGCCTTCTCGTCCGGCAACCATGCGCAGGGCGTGGCGCTGGCGGCACGGCTGCTCGCCATGCCGGCGGCGATCGTGATGCCCGCCGATGCGCCCGCCGTGAAGCTGGCCGGCACCCGCGCGCTGGGGGCGGAGATCATCCTCTACGATCGCGCGCGCGAAAGCCGCGAGGCGATCGCGGCGCGTCTGGCGGCGGAACGCCGCGCCGTCCTGGTGCCGTCGTTCGATGATCCCGATGTGGTGGAGGGGCAGGGCACGATCGGGCTGGAGGCGGAGGCGCAGCTCGGCCGGCCCATCAGCCGCATCGTCGTGCCGTGCGGCGGCGGCGGGATGGCGGCGGGGATCGCGCTCGCCCTTCCCGGTGCCGAGATCGTCGTGGTCGAGCCGGAGCGATGGGACGATATGGCCCGGTCGCTTGCCGGCGGGGCGATCGTCGAGGTGCCAGCCGATGCGCCGCCCACCGCCTGCGACGCGCTCCAGACGAAGCGGGTGGCGGACCTGACGTTCGGCATCCTCGACGCCGCGGGCGCGCGCGGCGTGGCTGTAGGCGAGGCGGAGATACGCGCCGCGATGCGCCACGCCTTTTCGCTCGGGCTGGTGGTGGAGCCGGGCGGCGCGGTGGCGCTGGCGGCGGTGCTGGCCGGGCGCGTGCCGGTGGACGCCGCCACGATCGTCATCCTGTCCGGCAGCAATGTCGATCCGGCGCAATTCGCCGGCGTGCTGGCGGAGCGGGACGCGTCACCCGGCGTTCCGCACGCAAAGGAACCCGCAATATGACCAGCCGCACCGAAACCGACAGCTTCGGCCCGATCGAAGTGCCCGCCGCCGCTTATTGGGGCGCTCAGACCCAGCGATCGATCGAGAA
>CAXTTS010000301.1:0-3073 GCA_964247265.1 uncultured Sphingomonadaceae bacterium | reverse complement strand
CGCTGGGCCACCGCAATGCCGCTAGTTGGGCCAACCGGTCGCGGAGTTCGCCCTCACAGGCTGTAGCGCATCGAAACCCTCAACTGACGCGGCTCGACCGGGTGGATATGCCGATCTTCCACGCCCCCGGCCGGTTCGCCTTTCAGCCGGGACGCGTAGAAGTAGGTGATGTCGGCGTCGCGCGCATCAAACAGGTTCAGCACGTCGGCGCCGATCTTGATCCGTCCGGCTGTATAATAGGTGCCCAGATTGACGAGCGTGGTGGGGTTGGAGCGCACGCTCCCGTCCTCGATCAGCGGTGCCGCGCCGAAATGGCGGACGCGCAGCGAGCCGGTGATGCCGTGGCCGAGATCGAGCGCCGCCCCGGCCGAGATCACCTCGTCCACCGAGTTGGGGATCCGCGCCTGGCCTGGCGTCACATCGTGGAAGCGCGCATGGGTGACGGCGCCGGACGCATCAAGCGTCAGCCAGTCGGTCGGGCGCCAGAACAATGTCGCCTCCGCGCCGTAGCGGCGGGTCGCATCGTTCGGCTCGGTCGTACCGCCATCGCCGACGAATACGAGTTCGGAGCCGAGGCTAAGATGATAGCCCACCAGCGATACGGTGAAGCGGCTGAATTCAGCACGCGCGCCCAGTTCGTAGCCGCGCGCCTTGACCAGCACCGGCACGCGATCGACCGGATCGCCCGTCACCGGGTCGATGCGGATGCTGGCGCCGCGCACGTCGTTGGAGTGGAACGCCTCGCCATAATTGGCGTACAGTTCCAAATGATCGGTCGCGCGCCAGGCGAGCGCCGCCTTCGGGCTGAGGATGCCGTCCGATCCCTTGCCGCTGTTTGCCGCGATCGTCTGCGCACGCACGTCATAGCCGTAAAGATCGCCGCGCAGCCCCAGCGTCAACCTGAGCCGGTCGGTCAGGGATGCTGTGCCCTCGACGTAGAGCGCACCGCTATATTCATCGACCTTGTCCTGCCGGACGGTGCCGCTCGTCCGGCCGGCGAGCGAATGATAGAGGCCGATCTTGCCGATATGATCCCAACGGCCCTCGCCGCCGACCGCGAAGGTGACCGGCATCGTACCGATCGTCGTCGGAATGCCATGACGGATCGATCCGCCGAACTGGCCGCGCTGGTCGCGCTGCTGGAACTCGTCGCCATTCACCGGATCGTTCAGGAAGTAGGTGAAGTTGGAGGTGAGCAGGAAGCGGTAGTACAATCCGTAGAGGTTGATGTCTGTCGCGCCAAGATGCGCGTTGCCGGTCAGCCCGATCCGGGTGGTGCGCCCGCCCAGCGCCGGATCGATATTGCCGAAGCGGCCGATCAGCCCGCTGTCGATCGCTCGCTCCGGCACCTGATCGGTAGCGTTCCACGTCGCATGATAGCCCGTCAGCCCGAGGTTCCAGCCGTGATCGACCGTGCCCCGTGAATATTTGACGAGGCCATTCACCTTCTTGAGATCCTCGTTCAGATCCCACGGCCCGTTCGAGCGGGTGCCGTCAAGCGCGACGAGCAGATCGCCCCCGGCCAGCGTGCTGCTGCCGGCGGCCAGCGCCCGGTAATAGTCGTAGCTGCCGCCCGTCACCTCGATCATCGGACGTGCGAGCCGATCGACGGTGGTGAACTTCACCGTCCCGGCCGCCGAGAAATCGCCAACGTCGGCGAAATAAGGCCCCTTGCGATAGTCGATCCGCTCGACCAGCTCAGGAATCAGGAAATTGAGGTCGAGATAGCCCTGCCCGTGGCCGTGGGTGCGAAAGTTCACCGGCGCGCCATCGACGAAGCCGGCGAAATCGGTGCCATGATCGAGGTTGAAGCCGCGCAGGAAATACTGGTTGGCCTTGCCCGTGCCCGAATGCTGCGTGGCGATCACGCCGGGCACGTTCTCGACCAGTTCGCCTACCCGGCTGAGCGGCTTGTCCTCAAAGTCCTTGTAGCCGACCACACCCTGCGATCCAGACGTGGCGATGCCGATCTGTGCCAGAGCGCGACCATAGACGATGATGTCTTGGTTAGTGGGGGTGTCTCCAGCGCCCGTCTGCTGCGCGGCAGCCGGCGAAGAAACCGCCGCCAGCGCACAGATCATGGTCATGCACGATGGGACCGTGAGGATATCACGCAGCATACGTCCGGATCGGTATATCTGCCCCATCGCCACCCTATTTTAAGCAAATCCCCGGAATATTGCTTACAGCAATCCGGGCCTTTGCCGAGTGGAAAACTGACGTATGCTGGTCCACCATGAACAAGCGGGTGGATATGCAGCGGATCACGATATCGGTTGGTGACGGGCTTGGTGCAGCCCTTGAAGATATAAGGCGCGCGCGCAGCTACGGCAGCCGATCGGAAGCGGTGCGTGATCTCGTGCGTGACGGGATCGAGCGGTGGCGGGAGGAGCAGGCCGACGCCGCCTGCTGCGTCGCCAATCTGTCCTACGTGTTCGACCGGCGCATTCGCGCCCTCGCGCAGCGACTGGCCGGGATGCAGCATGAGCATCACGATCTCGTTGCCGCCAGCACCGCCATCCGCCTCGATCATTACCACACCATGGAAAGCGTGATGCTGCGCGGGCCGACCGCCGCCGTGCGCGCGTTCGCCGACGTGGTGCGCGCGGAGCGCGGAGTGCGCTCCGGCTCGGTCAACCTACTGATCGTTGAAATGAACGACAGGCACGAAGATGCCGGCCAGCATGAGCATCGTGGCCACGCCCATCTTTCACCCAGCCTGTGAGGTGCTTGGACTACGGCACCGGACATACGTCACAGCTTGGTTGCCCACTCGTTTGCGGGCCGACTGATACCCCGTGGTCGGGAAGGTCAACAAAGCGATATTCAAAGCCGCCTACGCGGTTTCCCAAACCTGCCGCTAATTCACGCCGGCAGCGGCCAGACGACTGGCACCGCCATAGGCAGCGCCCGTCGTTTTAATGGTAGCTTGCCGAGTGACACGTCCCGTCGGTGTCGGTAATCAGCCGCCGTGCACGCCATCCGGCACCTTCTTGCGCAACGCTGCCTCGCCGCAGTTGACGTGACCCCCGTTTCTTCATCCACCTGGACCTAGAGACCGGCCCCTCGAAGG
>CAXTTS010000300.1:0-3125 GCA_964247265.1 uncultured Sphingomonadaceae bacterium | reverse complement strand
CGCCCAGCCAGTCCGATCCCTTGACGGTATCGTACATGTGCCACGTCCAGTGATCGGGCGTGTTGTTGCCGAGGCTGGCGGCGATCCCGCCCTGCGCGGCGACCGTGTGGCTGCGGGTGGGGAACACCTTGGTGATGCAGGCCGTCTTCAGCCCTTTTTCGGCGCAGCCCATCGTGGCGCGCAGGCCCGACCCGCCTGCGCCGACGACGACCGCGTCATAGACGTGATCGATGATCTTATACGCTTCGGCCATCAGCCCTTCACCCCCAACAGAGCGATCTTCAGGATCGAGAAGATCGCCAGCGCACCGCCGCCGACCGCATAGAAATTCAGCGCGGCGATCGCCGCCACGCGCAACCCGTCATCATGGACATAATCCTCGATGAACACCTGCAAGCCGATCTTCAGATGCCAGAACACCGAAACCGTCATCAGGATCAGCGCCACCGCCACCAGCGGAGAGGCCATCCAGTGGGTGATCGTGGCATAATCGTGCAGCGGCAGCCGGAACAGCGAGACCACGAACCACAAGACGAGGACGAGGTTGCCCGCCGCCGTCAGTCGCTGGTGCCACCAGTGCAGCGCGCCATGCTTGGCCGAGCCAAGCCCGCGGACGCGGCCGATGCCGGTTCCCGTACCCATCAGTGCGCGCTCCCCAGGTAGATCGCCGCCCAGAGCAGCAGGGTGACGGCCAGCGAGCCGACGATCGTCGCCGTCGCGAAGCTGCGGTTCGTCTTCAGTTCGTAGCCCGCGCCGGAATCCATGACGAAGTGGCGGATGCCGGAAAACATGTGCTGGAAGAACGTCCAGGTGAGGCCGATCGCGACGAGATAGCCGATCCACGACGTCGCCACCGCGTAGAAGTTCGCATAGGCCGCCGGGCCGCTCGCCGCCGCGACCAGCCACCAGATGAAGATCAGGCCGCCGCCGATCGCATTCGCCGTGCCCGTTGCGCGATGCAGGATGGAGACGAGCATGTGCGGCCCCCATCGCCAGATCGACAGGTGGGGCGACAATGGACGAGCGGCGTTACGAGACATGGCGTCCCCCTGGATGCTGTTGCCGGTGTCTTTACCCGAACGTCGCCGGCTTGCAACCGTCCGGCCGGGTTTGGCCGCAGGGATGGGACGCCGCCGGTCCTTACCGCGTGTTTACCAATGTCGGCTAGGCCGGCCGGACCATATCGCACCCGGGGCCGCCGCCAATCATGCAACATTCCAGCCTGCCCGCCCTCGCCGGTGCCGCCGCGCCGCTGCTCGCGGAAGACGAGATCGCCCTGCGGCTGTCGCTCTACAATGGCGACGGCGTCTTCGAGCGCGACCTGCGCGCTTTGTGGGCGCGCGCGTCCGACGTCATCATGTCCGCCAGCGAAACCTTCTATATAAGTGGGGCGGGAGGCGTGCTGGTGCAGGGCAGCGGTCCGCAGGACGTCGCCGTGCTGATGCGCGCCTCGATCGATCTGGTCGGCCGCAAGTTTGCCGGGCCGGTGGATGCTGCCTGGGTGACGATGATCGCGTCGCAGGCCAATGCGCTGATGGCGATGCAGGTGCCGACCGCCGCTTTCTCCCGGATGCTGTCGCTGCATGCCGTCGCGATCCTCGATGCGCTGGCGGGGCTGTTCGCCGACGAGCCGGCCACGTTCGTGTCGGCGGCGAAGGTGATCCAGCAGCTGAAGATCTTCGAATGCGACGTGACTGCGGCGCAGATGGTGCTGGCCAGCCGCCGCGACGCGACGAGCCACCTGCGCCAGCAAAGCGCCGACTTCCACCAGGATATCGCCGGCGTGGTGCAGGAGACGCTCAGCGAATCGCAGCGCCTGCGGGAGCAGACGGCCGGTGCCTCCGTCTCGGCGCGCGGGATGTTGGGCAAGGCATCGGAGGTGGCGTCCGCCGCCGAGGAATCCGCGCTCGCGATGCGCGAGGCGGCGCAGACGGCGGCCGGCCTGATCCGCGCGATCGAGGAGGCGCGCAGCGAGGTGGAGGTGGCCGCCGGCATCGCCACCCGCGCCGCCGGCGAATCCGCAAGCGCGGTCGCCGTGTCCGCCGTGCTGAGCGATCACGCCAAGGCGATCGAGTCGATTCTGGGCCTGATCCGCGACATTGCCGGCCAGACGAACCTGCTGGCGCTGAACGCCACGATCGAGGCGGCGCGCGCGGGCGATGCCGGGCGCGGCTTCGCCGTGGTGGCGCAGGAGGTGAAGAGCCTCGCCGCGCAGACCGCACGCGCGACCGACGACATCGCCGCCAAGATCGCCGCGATCCAGACCGCCACGCGGCAGACGCTCGACGCCAACGGCTCGATCCGCGACACGGTGGGCGAGGTGCAATCCTCCGCCCACCGCATCCGCACCGCGATGGAGACGCAGGCGCAGACGGTGACGGCGATCACCGCCGCCGTCGACGAGACCGCGCTGGCCGCCGATTCGATGGCGATGACGATCGCCGCGATCCGCGCCGACACGGTGGCGGTGGCGGGCGAGATCGATCATCTCGAAAGCGGTTTCGGCGCGGTCGGCGCGCAGCTGTCCCGGCTGGAGGCATCGACCAGCGCCTTCATCGGCGAGATCGCCGCCTGAGCCTTTTCTCGCAACGCCGCCGCGCGTATCGCTGGCGGCATGACGATCAACATCCTCGCCACCGGCACCAGCCGTGGCATCGGCGCCGCCATCCTCTCCCGCTTCGCGGATGAGGATGCGCGCGTGCTCGGCCAGTCCACCACCGGCGGCGACGGTGCGCTCGCCGCCGACTTTGCGGACCCGACGGCGCCCGGCATCCTGTGGGATTCGGCGCTCGATCAGTTGGGCGGCCGCATCGATGTCCTCGTGAACAATGCCGGCATCTTCGAGGCGGCGCCGCTCGACGGGCCGGATGCGGACTGGTCCGCCGCCTGGGGGCGGACGATGCAGGTGAATCTCACCGCCAGCGCCGAACTCTGCCGCCGCGCCGTGCGCCACTTCCAGGCACAGGGCGGAGGGCGCATCGTCAACGTCGCCAGCCGGGCGGCCTATCGTGGGGATAGTCCGGCGCACTGGCATTATGCCGCATCCAAGGCGGGGATGGTCGCGGTGACAAAGACGATCGCGCGCGGCTATGCGCGCGACGGCATCCTCGCCTTCGCGGTCTGCC
>CAXTTS010000299.1:0-3126 GCA_964247265.1 uncultured Sphingomonadaceae bacterium | reverse complement strand
TGCGCTGTCTCGCCGCCGTGGCAGGCGCGACAGCTTTCGATCTTCGGCAGCAGCAGGTCGCCCGCACTCGCCGAGGTCGGCGCGGCGTGGCAGCTCACGCAGCTTTCGGTCTGGTGCGCGGCATGATCGAACCAGCCCTTCTTCATGTAGCGATCGGGCAGATTGACCGGCACGATGCCGAACGTGCCGGTTCCCGATTTCGCCGGCGACACGACCTTGTGGCATTCGAAACACACGCCGCCTTCGGAGAAGGTCGCCCTGATCGCGCCGACCGCGCGACCGTAGCGGGTCGCGGCGGCGAACTGGAAGCGCCCGGACGTGGCCGCGCTGGCGAAGTCGCCGGGGCGGCGGCGTGCGTTGCCATCCAGGTTGATCGGCCGCACCGGCCCGGTCGAACGATAGAAAGCGCGCAGATCGGCCACCACCTGCGCGGGATCGCCATGGCGCAGCGTCCGCACCGTGCCGCCGATCCTGTCGAACGCGAGCGAGTGGCACATCTGGCAATTCTGCTCCATCGAAACGGGGCGGAAACGCGTGCCGGAGGGATCGGGCACATGGCAGTCGGCGCAGGCCAGGCTCTTGCCGAAGCCATATTCCACCTGCATCGTCTGCGCCATCCGGGCTACCCCGTTGGTGGTGGAGAGATGCACGCTGTGCGGGAACTTCAGCCCATTATCCTCGATCGGCCGCGCATCGAGCGACAGACGCTGGACGATCGGCGGCTCGGCGCTGGTGCGCACGGCCGGACGGAACTGCGGATGATCGGTGCCGAAGTCCGATGCGTCCAGGATCGTCGTATCGGTCAGCCGCTCCTTCAGCTGGGCATGGCAATCGGAGCAGAATTTCTGCGCGGTCACCGGCATCGCCGTCGCGCCCTGATGTTCGGTATGGCAGTCGACGCAGCGGCCCTCGGGCACGTTGAACGCCGCCTTGAACGCCATCTGCACCTTCATGCCGGCGTTCGGTTCGAAGCGCGCGGCGGCGAGCCGCCGGGGATCGGCATGATCGTGGACGGCATCGTGGCACGCCACGCACGACGTATCGCGCACCGCCACGCCGGGCTGGGCGTGACAGGCCTTGCAATTATTCTCCAGCTGCGCGTGGACCAGCGAGAGCTTGCCGGAGGACCACATCTCGTCGGCATGGAAGGCGACCGGCCGGTCGCGGTTCGCCGCCTGGCTATTGGTGTAGAAGCTCCACAACGGCCAGGCGAGGAACAGCGCCAGCACCGCCGCGATGAGGCTCCAAGCCATCACTCGCTTGCCCGGCAGCGCCGCGCCAAGCGAGAAGACTGCCGCCTCGTCCTTTGCCTCGGTCGCGTCGGACAGCGCGCCGACCCGCTCCACCGTCAGCACGATCGCGTCGCTGTCCGTCTCGCGCGAGACGGCGATCACATGCGCGCCGATGCGGATGTTGGCGCCGCGCTGCGCATCGATCTCCGCGCGCTCGGTGGAGCGCCCGTCCACGTCGAACGGCAGGCCGGCGGTGGCGCTGATCTCCGCCCGCGAGGGCGCGGTCTGGCGGATCACCGCGTGGCGCAGCGTCACTGCCAGATCGGGCAGGTGGATGTCGCACTCGGTATTGCGGCCGATGCTGAGTTCGGCCTGCTCGAAGCTGCGCGGGCGGATGATCTCGCGGCCGTCTGCGGTGCGCGATATCTGGCGAACGATGAAGGTCATGTGGCCGTCACCCCCAGTAGAAGAAGACGGCGAAGACATGCGCGAACAATGCGGCGATCAGCGCGAAGGTGAGCGGCACATGGATATAGAGCCACACCTCCAGCAGCGCCTTCAGCCGCAGATGATTGCGCATACGGGCGAGGTTCGCCTCCTTGCGTTCCAGCAGCACGTCGATTTTTTCGAGCGGATCGTTGCCGATCGCCGGGTTTGGCCCGGTCTCCTCGCGGATGGCCGCCTGCGCCCGCCGGGTGCCGCATCGGGGATAGCGACCGGTAAGCCGCGCCAAGGCGCCGCCGCCGAACGGATCGTCGTCCAGGCTCATCCGCACCATTTCGGCATGGCGATGATCGAGCGGCTGGGCGACATCGTGCAGCTGGCGATCGATCATCCGCAGATTGTCCAGCATCTGAGTCTGCGTCGTCTCGCCGCGATTGTTGCTGAGCGCGCGGGGCAGCGCGGAATAAGCGGTGATGCCGTAGATGCCGGAGAAGATCACCAGCATCATCAGCACATAAGCCAGCGTATGAATGTTCCAGCCGAACTGGAAACCGGTGTGTAGCGTGGCGATCACGATCAGCGACAGGCCGAGATAGACGTGCGCGGAGGTCCACGCCTTCAGCGACCAGCGGCCCCGCGTCATCGCCCGCTTGCGCACGCCGAGCAGAGTGAGCCACAGGATCAGCAACAGACCGACCGTGCCGAGGAAATAGCCGTAGGCGCTGCCGCCGTTCGGCCGCGGCTGCACATCGTCGAACGCATAGACGACGATCGCCAGCAGCGAGATGGTCAGCGCGATCTTCAGCCAGCGGAAGCCGGCATGGCGCAGGAACCCCTCATGCTGCGAGGTGACGGCCTTGAGCTGTTGTACCCCCCGTACAGCCACGTCAGGCATCCCCCTTTTCCAGCTTGGAGACGGTCAGGAACCGTTCCGGCGAGACGCGGATGGCCGCCCCGGTGGGGCAGGCGCGCACGCAGGCGGGGCCGCCCTCAATCCCCGAACACATATCGCACTTGATCGCCTTCTTCGGCTTTTCCACGCCCGGTTCGGCATGTTTGTACGACCATTTCTTGTCCGGCTCGCCCGGCCCCGGTCCCGCCCCGAAGAACAGCCAGCTTAGCAGGCTCGGCTTCTTCGGCGGAACCTTGTCCATGCGGATCACGCCGTAAGGGCAGTTGCGCTGGCAATTGCCGCAGCCGATGCAGGTATCGTCGATGAACACCTCGCCATCCGGGCCGCGATGGATCGCGTTGGGCGGGCAATCGGCCATGCAGTGCGGATGCTCGCAATGGCGGCACGACGTCGGCACGTGGAGGTGCGCATACGTGCGCCCCGCTTCGCGATCGAGCCGGGTCAGGCCTTCATGGCTGTCCGCACACGCCTTTTCGCAATTATCGCAGCCGACGCACAGATTCTCGTCGATCAGCAGCACGTCGGTCGCCTCGCCGA
>CAXTTS010000298.1:0-3129 GCA_964247265.1 uncultured Sphingomonadaceae bacterium | reverse complement strand
GCAGCTCGCCCTCGAACATGCCGTGGCTGAGCGCGACGGCGGTGGACAGCGCAATCGTGTCGCGGCTGTAGAGCGACAGCTCCATGCCGGGATACCCTTGCGTCACGCCGTCGCACATCGCCGGCACGCCGCCCGCCACCTGCGCGGTCGCACCCACCTCGCGCGCCCACAGCTTCATTCGGTCGGGATAGGCGCCATAAGGCTGATGGGCGGAGAGCATGTCGTTATAAGCGGTGACGATGCCGATGTTCATCGCACCGCCCGCGCGGATCGCCGGCTTGTCCTCGCCCGAGGCGGCAAAGCCGTGGGCGAGATTGCCGCACGCCAGATTGCCCCGCTCGCCACCCCGCGCCCGCGTCTCGCCGATCAGCGCGAGATAGCGCGCGCGGGTCGGCTGCGATCGTTCGACGATACGCGCGGTGATCGCGGCTACCCTTGCGTCAATCATGCCACGTCACCCCATCGCGTTCGGTCAGGCCGATCGCGGCCGATGGCCCCCAGGTGCCGGCGGCATAGGGCTTGGGCGTCATCGCATTGGCTTCCCAGCCGGCGCGGATGCCGTCCACCCATTCCCACTGCGCCTCCACCTCGTCGCGGCGGACGAACAAAGTGGGATCGCCCTCAATCAGATCGAGCAGCAGCCGCTCATAGGCGATCCGCCGGTTGGTGTCGGCGAAGGCATGGGCCATGCCGAGATCGAGCGGCACCTCGCGCAGGCGGATGCCGTCGCGGTCGAGGCCCGGCTTCTTGGCCATCACCAGCAGGCGGATCGTCTCCTCCGGCTGGAGGCGGATGACGAGCTTGTTCGGCTGCACCACGGCGCCGCGCGACGCGAAGATCGAGTGGGGCACGCCCTTGAACTGGATGAAGATCTCGGAATGGCGCGCGGGCAGACGCTTGCCGGTGCGCAGGTAGAAGGGCACGCCCTTCCAGCGCCAATTGTCGACATGCGCCTTGATCGCGACGAACGTCTCGGTGCCCGATGGCCGGCCCAGTTCGTCGGCATAAGCGGGCACCACCGCGCCGCTGACCGCGCCGGCGCCGTACTGGCCGATAACCGTGTGGGTCGCCGCCTCGTTCGTCGCGATCCGGCGGAGCGAGCGGAAGATCTTCACCTTCTCGTCGCGCACCGCCGTGGCGTCGAACTGGGCTGGCGGCTCCATCGCCACCAGCGCGAGCAGTTGCAGCATGTGGTTCTGCACCATGTCGCGCAGAGCGCCGGCGCCATCGTAGAAGCCGACGCGGCCTTCCAGCCCCACCGTCTCCGCCACGGTGATCTGGACGTGATCGATGCCGCCGGCATTCCACAACGGCTCGAACAGACCGTTGCCGAAACGCAGCGCCAGCAGGTTCTGCACCGTCTCCTTGCCGAGATAATGATCGATCCGGTACGTCCGGCTTTCCGGGAAGACGGCCGCCACCGCATCGTTGATGAAGCGCGACGAGGCGAGATCGGTGCCGAGCGGCTTTTCCAGCCCGATGCGAACCTGATCGCCGGCAAGGCCCGCCGCCGCCAGCCCGGCGATCGTCGGCTCGAACAATTGCGGCGCGGTGGAGAGGAAGATCGCCATGTCGCCGGTCTGCGGCCCCGCCGCCTCGGCCAGCGCGGCGAATTGCCCGGGGTCGGATGCGTCCACCGCGACGTAGCGCAGCCGGCCGATGAAGCGCCCCACCGCATCGGGCGAAAGCCGCGCCGCATCGACGAACTGGTTCAGCGCCTTGCCCGCCATGTCCTGGAAGGCGGCCGAGTCCATCTCGCTGCGGGCGGTGGCGACGATCGTCAGGTCGGCCGGCAGCAGCCCGTCGGCGTCCAGCTTGTAGAGCGACGGCAGCAGCATGCGTCGCGACAGATCGCCGGTCGCCCCGAACAGCAGCAGCGCATTGGCGGCACGCGACATCATTTCTCCTTCCGGCCGATCAGGCATGCGGCCAGCGGCCCCAGGCGCCCGTTGTCGCGATCCACGTCGCCGACCGCAAGCAGCAGCGTACCCCCACCGAGCAGTAATTCGCTTGCCGCCGGCGCGGTGCCGAGGTTGAACAGGCACAGGATGCGCTCGCCGCCTTCGACCCGCTCGAACGCGAGCAGCGGCGCAGGCGCCGGCAGCGGCCGCACCGTGCCGAGGCGCAGCGCAGGCCTGTCCCGGCGCAGCGCGACGAGCCGGCGGCAGAGATGCAGCACCGATCCGCTGTCCGCCTCCTGCACGGCGACCGCCAGCGAGAGGTGGGCAGCGGGCACCGGCAGCCACGGCTCGGCGGTCGAAAAGCCGCCGTGCGGCGCATCCGCCACCCACGGCATCGGCGTGCGCGCGCCGTCGCGTCCCTGCGTCAGCGGCCAGTTGGCGATACCTTCCGGATCGCGCAGCTGCGCGAAGCTGAGCTCCGCCTGCGACAGGCCCAGCTCCTCGCCCTGATAGAGGAAGATGTTGCCGCGCAGCGCCATCAGCAGCGTCAGGGTCAACCGCGCCCACCCGTCGCGATCGGCCGCCGAGCCCCAGCGCGAGGGGGCGCGCGGCGCATCGTGGTTGGAGAAGGCCCAGCTCGGCCACCCCTCCCCCACTTTGCCGGGCCATGCGGCGAAGGTATCCAGCACCACCTCGGGCGTGAGCGCGCCGGAGTAGAGGAAATCGAAGCCGTAGGCGGAATCGAGCCGCGTGCCACCCGCGGTGAACGCCTTCATCTCGGCAGGGGCCAGTTCGCCGCCCACCTCCGCCACGGTGAAGCGATCGCCTGGATAGCTGCGCACCACCGCCCCCAGCCGCTCCAGAAAGGCCGGCATTTCCGGCTGGGACTGGTTGCGCCAGTGATGCTGGTAGTCAAACGGTCGGATCTTCACGACGGCCGGGTCCAGCACCGGCGGGTTATCGGCCAGCGTGCGATCGTGCATCGCGAAGTTGATCGCATCGAGGCGAAAGCCGTCCACCCCGCGATCCAGCCAGAAGCGCGCGGTGTCCAGCAGCGCCGCCTGAACCGCCGGATTGTGGACGTTGAGGTCGGGCTGCGACGGCAGGAAGTTATGCAGATAATATTGTCTGCGGCGCGCGTCCCACGTCCAGCTCGGCCCGTAGAAGACGGAGAGCCAGTTGTTCGGCGGCGTGCCGTCCGGCCGGGGATCGGCCCAGACGTACCAGT
>CAXTTS010000297.1:0-3137 GCA_964247265.1 uncultured Sphingomonadaceae bacterium | reverse complement strand
GTCCGATATTTGAAGAAGCCGTCATAATTGCAGGTGATCGTGCCCGCGCCGATGTTCGCCCCGGCGCCGACATCGGCATCGCCGATATAGCTCAGATGGTTGGCCTTTGCGCCCTCGCCCAGCCGCGCCTGCTTGATCTCGACGAAATTGCCCACCTTGGCCTTGAGGCCGATGTCCGCACCGGGCCGCAGCCGGGCATAAGGGCCTATCTCCGCGCCGGCCCCGATCGTCGCGCCCTCGATATGGCTGAAGGCGTGGATCGTCGCGCCATCGGCGACCGATGCGCCGGGCCCGAAGACGACATTCGGCGCGATCGTCACGTCGCGACCGATCCGGGTGTCATGCGCGAACCACACCGTATCCGGCGCGACGAGGGTGGTGCCTTCGGCCATCGCGCGCTGGCGCCGGCGGTGCTGCCACGCCGCCTCCACCTCGGCCAATTCGACGCGACTGTTGACGCCGGCAACCTCCCACGGCTCCGCCACGATCACCGCGGAGGGACGGCCGTCGGCGGCGGCCAGCATGACGATGTCGGGCAGATAATATTCGCGCGCCGCATTATCGTTGCCGACGCGCGCCAGAAGCGGCCATAGATCGGCGGAGCGAACCGCCATAAGCCCTGAATTGCAAAGGCTTATCGCACGTTCTTCCGGCGTCGCATCCTTATACTCGACCATCTTCGTGATAGTGTCGCCATCCGCCGCGATCCGGCCATAGGCCAGCGCATCGACCGGCCGGAAGCCGAGGACGACCACCGCCGGCGCATCGGCCGCGTTCAGGCGATCGAGCATACGCGCCATCGTTTCGGCCTGCACCAGCGGCACGTCGCCATAAAGGATGATCGCATCCCCGACGAAGCCGGCCAGCGGCGTTTCGGCCTGCCGCACGGCATGGCCGGTGCCGAGTTGCGGTTCCTGCACCGCGACCGCGACGCCCAAGGGCGCCACCACCTTCTCCACCTGCTCCCGTCCGCTGCCGACCACGACGATCTGCGCGGCGGGTTGGAGCGTCTCCAGTTCGCCGAGCAGATGGCCCAGCATCGGCCGCCCAGCGATCGGGTGCAGCACCTTGTGGAGATCGGATTTCATCCGCGTGCCCTTACCGGCAGCAAGGATGATGGCGGCGAAGGGCGGGCGTGACATCCCTCGCCTTTGCCACGTCACGCTTGCTTATTCCATAAGGCGCGGGGCACAGGCGAGCGATGCCCAGCTTCCCCTTCGATGTCGTCGCGTTCGATCTGGACGGGACGCTTGCCGACACCGCGCCCGACCTCACCGCCGCGCTGAACCACGCGCTTGGCCGGTTGGGTCGCCCCCCGGTGCCGGGCGAGTCGGTGCGGCATATGGTGGGGCATGGCGCCCGGGCGCTGCTCCAGAAGGGGCTGGCGGCCACCGGCGCGGTTAACGAGCAGCTGGTGGACACCGGCTTTCCGTGGTTCCTCGAATATTATGAAGCGCATATCGCCGATGGCACGCGACCGTTCGACGGGGTGGAGGCATCGCTCGACCGGCTGGCGGCGATGGGCGTGCGGCTGTCGATCTGCACGAACAAGATCGAGTCGCTGAGCCGCAAGCTCATCTCCGCGCTCGGCTGGGACGGCCGCTTTGCCGCTCTGGTCGGCGGCGATACGCTGCCGGTGCGCAAGCCGGACCCTGCCCCGTTGTTCGCCGCCATCGCACAGGCGGGCGGCGGACGGGCGGCGTTCGTCGGCGATTCGATCACCGACACGGATACGGCAAAGGCGGCGGCGCTGCCCTGCGTGGCGGTGTCGTTCGGTTTCTCGGACCGGCCGCCGCAGCAGCTCGGCGCGACGATCCTCATCGCTCACTATGACGAACTGATCCCGGCGTTGGCGCGGATCGGCTAACGCCGCGCCTTCGTCAGCAGGTGGCGCGCCAGCAGCAGCGGCGGCATCCTGATCCAGTGCGAGCGGACGTAGAAGGCCAGCCGCAGCGGCTTGCGGGTCTCGCGACCCCAGCCATCGCGGGCGAGCAGGCGGCGGCGATACAGCGCGTCCGTGAGGCGCGGGCGCCCGGCGATCTGCGGATCGACCGGCGTGCCGTAGAGCTGCGCCGCAAGCCGCAGCGCGCGGGCGAGCGGACGGCGCAGCTGGTGGCGATGCGCGCTCGCTGCGAGGTCGGCCCAGAAACCGGGCCGGTCGGCGAACTCGCGCAGCAAACGGTCGATGTCCCACAGGTTGCGCAGGCCGCCCGCCAGGTCGCCATCGGCGAGCAGATGCGCGACGGCGTGGATCATCATGTCGGCCGGCGAGAGCGTGCGAAGGCCGTTCTCCAGCGCGACGCTATCGCGGATCAGCGCGGCGGCATCGGGCGTCGGCCGGGCGGTGGGCGGCAATATCGTGTGGTGGACATCGATCATCCGGTCGCGTTCGGGGTGCGTTAGCGGCGGGAGCTCGTGCATCCAGCGGCGGTAGTAGAGGTCATCATAGGCGTCGTCCTTCAGCCATTCCCAGCCAGCGGCGAGCAGCGCCTGCTCGACGGCAGGCAGCGACGCGTGCGGCACGAGGATGTCGAGATCGCCGATCGACCGCCCGACGCCGGCATCGAGGCCGGCGGCGACGAACGCCGTGCCCTTCAGCAGGGTGACGGGCACATCCAGGCCAGCAAGCGCGCGGCGGGCCATCTCGGCCTCCCACAACGCCTTGAGGCGGGCCTGCGCGGCGGAGGCGCGGGCATCGGCGAGGATCGTGGCGACGGTGGCGGGCAGCCGCAACCCATGTAGGCGATGAGCGAGGCTGCCGATCAACTGTTCGGCGCGTGCGGCGGTGAGCAGCGCCGTCCAGCGCGAGGGATCGAGCGACAACGCGAACTGCGGATCGGCCAGGATCGCGACGAGATCGCGAGCCGCCTTCATCGCGCGGTCTCAGCCCAGAGCCGTTCGACGAGGCGCAGGCCGCTGGCGGTATCGGCATAATCGATCGCCAGCGCGGGCACGGCTTTGACGAGCCTTGTCAGTGTGTTGAACCCTGCTTCTCCCAGCGCGACGTAATTTGTCGAGGCCTGGGTGAGGCGGACGAACGTTTCCACCGCACCGATCGGGCGAACATCCTCAGCGAAGCCGAAGCGGGGGAAGAGCAGCAAGGCAGGCCTGGCGGTTTCGTCCATGCGGGCGATCGC
>CAXTTS010000296.1:0-3142 GCA_964247265.1 uncultured Sphingomonadaceae bacterium | reverse complement strand
GATCTGCTTCATCCTGCCGGTGCTGTTCATCGTCATCCTCGGCCCGGCCGCCTGCTCGATCTCGGACAACCTCATCAGCAAGTAGGAACGCGATCGGGCGGCCACCGTTATGGCTCCGTAACAGGAGCAACCGCGATGGCCGTCTCGTTCAACCAGCTGGCGATCTACGCCCTCATACTGATCCTCGGCTGGCTGCTCGGCCTGTTGTCGCGCTCGGGCGGCGGCAAATGGCGCCGCCAATATGAGGCCGAACGCGATGCCCGCATCGCGCTGGAACGGGCGCATGTCGATCGCGATGCTGCCGCCAACGCCCGCATCGCCGAGCTGGAACGGCACGCCCCGCCGGTCGGCGCCGCCACCGCCGGATCGATCGCCGCCGCCGCCAGCGGCCAGCGCGACGACCTCACTTTGATAAGCGGCGTCGGCCATGCCGGCGAGACGCGGCTGAACGAGGCCGGCATCCACCGTTATGCCGACCTCAGCCGGATGAGCGATGCGGAGGCCGCCGCTTTGGAAGGTCGCCTCGGCGCGGAGCCCGGCACCATCGCCCGCCAGGAATGGCGCGAACAGGCCGCCATGCTCGCCAGCGGCCGGCTGGAGGAACACCGCACCCGCTTTGCCTGATGCGGTAAATAAAATCGCTTTGTGGTCCGGGTCACAGCTGCCGTTCAGGCAGGCGGGCATAACGCCTCCATCCAAGGAGACGTGAGATGCACCTGCCGGACCCCGCCAGCTTCAGCCGCCACGATACGGTGCCCGCCGCCCGCAGCCTGACCGCGCTGGAGCATCGCGTGGCCCTGCTCGCCCGGCGCGATGCCGATCGCGGCGCGATCATGCCGCGCACGTCTCCCCTCGCGCGTTTCCTCAGCCTGCTTACCGGTGTCGAGGGGCCGCAGCCGCTCGCCGACGACCGGCTCGAAACGCTCCGCCGCTTCGTGTGCTTCGAGCGGCGGGGCGACCGGAGGGCGCGGCATGTCGCCACCGATCTGCTCGGCTTCGGTTTCTCGGCGGAGGCGCTCGCCGGCGCATCCGCCATCGCCCGCGCGTGAGTTCGTCGCGCGGGATCGGAATATGTTCGTAGCGTAGCGTCAGCCGCCCTTCAAAGCGGCCTGTAACCGACGGCGGGGGCGGCCCAGCCCCCGTCGCTCACCCCCGCGCCAGCGCCGCCTGCGCCGCCGCCAGCCGTGCGATCGGCACGCGGTAGGGCGATGCGCTGACATAATCGAGGCCGGTCTTCTCGCAGAACGCGATCGACGCGGGATCGCCGCCATGCTCGCCGCAGATGCCCAGCTTGATCCCCGGCCGCGCCGCCCGCCCGCGCGTCGCGGCGATCTCGATCAGTTCGCCCACGCCCTCCACGTCCAGGCTGACGAACGGATCCTTCGCGTAGATCCCCTTCTCGACATAGACGGACAGGAACCGCGCCGCATCGTCGCGCGATACGCCCAGCGTCGTCTGGGTCAGGTCGTTGGTGCCGAAGGAGAAGAACTCGCCCACCTCGGCGATCTCGCCCGCCTTCAGCGCGGCGCGCGGCAGCTCGATCATCGTGCCGACGAGGTACTCGACCCGCCGGCCCTTGGCGGCGAACACCGCCTCCGCCGCCTTGTCGATGACGATCTTCATCAGCTCCAGCTCGCGCCGCGTGCCGACCAGCGGAACCATCACCTCGGGGATCGGCGCCGCGCCGCTGCGCTCCGCCACGTCCACCGCCGCCTCGAAGATGGCGCGCGCCTGCATCTCGTAGATTTCGGGATAGGTCACGCCCAGCCGGCAGCCGCGATGGCCCAGCATCGGGTTGAACTCGTGCAGTTCGCTTGCCCGCCGCTTCAGCACGTCGACCGACACATCGGCAGCCTTCGCCACCTCGGCGAACTCGGCCTCCTCATGCGGCAGGAACTCGTGCAGCGGCGGATCGAGCAGACGGATAGTCACCGGCAGGCCGGCCATGATCTCGAAAATCTGGGTAAAGTCCGCCCGCTGCTCCGGCAGCAGCTTCGCCAGCGCCGCGCGCCTGCCCTTCTCGTCCTCCGCCAGGATCATCTGGCGCACGGCGGTGATCCGCGCCGCGTCGAAGAACATATGCTCGGTGCGGCACAGCCCCACGCCTTCCGCGCCGAACTGGCGCGCCACCCGGCAATCCTCCGGCGTTTCGGCATTGGCGCGCACCTTCAGCCGGCGCACCTTGTCGGCCCACACCATCAAGGTGGCGAAATCGCCGACCAGTTCCGGCTCGATCGTGGCGACCGAACCCAGCATCACCTCGCCGGTCGCGCCATCGATGGTGATGATGTCTCCCTCGCGCACCTCGCGCCCGCCGACGCGAAAGCTCCTGGCCTTCGCATCGATCGCCAGCGATCCGACGCCCGAGACGCACGGCCGCCCCATGCCGCGCGCCACCACGGCAGCATGGCTGGTCATGCCGCCGCGCGCCGTCAGGATGCCCTTGGCCGCGTGCATCCCGTGAATATCCTCGGGGCTGGTCTCCGTCCGCACCAGTATCACCGAGTCGCCCAGTTCGCTGCGCTTCTCCGCCGTGTCGCTGTCGAACACCGCGATCCCGCTGGCCGCACCCGGCGATGCCGGCAGCCCCTTGGCGATCACGTCGCGCGGCGCCTTCGGATCCAGCGTCGGGTGGAGCAGCTGGTCGAGCGCCGACGGATCGACGCGGGCGACCGCCTCCTCCTCGGTAATCAGCCCTTCCGCCGCCATGTCCACCGCGATCTTCAACGCCGCCTTGGCGGTGCGCTTGCCCGATCGCGTCTGGAGCATCCACAGCGTGCCCTGCTGTACGGTGAACTCGATATCCTGCATGTCGCGATAATGCGTCTCCAGCAGGTCGAACACGCGGGCCAGCTCGCCATACACCTCCGGCAGCGCCTCCTCCATCGAGAGCGGCTTGGCCTTCGCCGCTTCCCGCGCGGCGCGCGTCAGATATTGCGGCGTGCGGATGCCGGCGACCACGTCCTCGCCCTGCGCGTTGATGAGGAACTCGCCATAGTAGGCGCGATCGCCCTTCGCCGGATCGCGCGTGAAGGCCACGCCCGTCGCGGAGGTGTCGCCCATGTTGCCGAACACCATCGCCTGGACGTTGACCGCCGTGCCCCAGGCGGCCGGAATGTCGTTCAGCCGGCGATAGACCTTG
>CAXTTS010000295.1:0-3191 GCA_964247265.1 uncultured Sphingomonadaceae bacterium | reverse complement strand
CGTCGTTGACGATCTTGACGACCTGCTGGCCCGGCGTGATCGATTTCAGCACCGATTGGCCGATAGCCTTCTCGGTCACGCCATCGACGAACTGGCGCACCACCGGCAGCGCCACGTCGGCTTCGAGCAGGGCGATCCGCACCTCGCGCAGCGCCGCGCGCACGTCCGCCTCGTTCAGCGCGCCACGGCCGCGCAGGCGATCGAACACGCCGCCCAGCCGATCGCTCAGACTTTCGAACATCGCCTACTCCCGGGGCGCGGATCGCCCGAAAACCCTGCCGCCCCGCCCCGAACGCATGTAACGTTGGCCGGCGGAACCTTGCCGGCTCCCTGCCAACGCATAAAACGCCGGCGGGCGAAACCTCGCCGGCCGGCGTGCGCCCACGGACGCTGCCTTCACGTTCAATGCGGAACGATCGGCGCGGCCTTTAGCCCGGCACGGCGCGAAACACAAGGTCAACCGCTTCTGCCAAGCCGCTGCGCCGAGGTGAGCGGATGCGCTGTTTGCCGGCACGCCCCGGATTTCGTGCGAGGATCGGAGGCGGATGGAGTAAGAAGGCCCATCGCCGGCTCCTTTGCGAGCATGTCGGTGACCGAAGGTATCGAGAAAGCCTCCGCTTGAAAGCAGGAGCCTCTATGCCCGACAGCCTGGCATATCACCAAGCGCGCGCGGCCCAGGAAAGAGCGCTTGCGTTCGCCTGCACGGACGAAGAAGCCAGCAGACGCCACATGGATCTGGCGAACCGCCACGCCGATAAAGCCAGATGGATCCGCGAAGGCTGGATGGGCAGCCGTCCCAAAGTGGCGGACGACGGCCTTTCGACCGCGATCAAGCAATCTCGCGCATTGATTGAACATTCGCAGCGAATTCTCGCGGAGAGCCGCAGGAACATGCCGTGAATGGGTGCGCCGGCCCCTGTTACGGGAACGGCCTGCCGCCGGACGGCTCGCTGCGGACCTTCCGTCCGGTGGACTTCCGCCCGCCCGGCCCCTAGATCGCGCGGATGGCGCTCCGTTTCCACAAGATGCATGGTCTCGGCAACGATTTCGTCGTGATCGATGCGCGGTCCGGGCCGGTTGTGCTGGATGAGCGCCGGGTGCGCGCGCTCGCCGATCGGCGCACCGGCATCGGTTGCGACCAGCTGATCCTGATCGCCACCGCCACCGCCACCGCCAGCGATGTCACCATGCGGATCTGGAACGCCGACGGATCGGAGGTGCAGGCCTGCGGCAATGCCACCCGCTGCGTGGCGGTATTGCTGGGGCGAGATTGCACGATCGAGACCGCCGCCGGCATCCTCACCGCCAGCCTGGCCGGAGATGGTGCGTCGGTCGATATGGGCGTGCCGCGTTTCGAATGGGAGGCCATCCCGCTTGCCTACGCGATGGATACGCGCCGCCTGCCCGCCGCCTGGGGTGCGTTCGAAGCGCCGGCGGCGGTGAACGTCGGCAATCCGCATCTCGTCTTCTTCGTGCCCGATCCTCATGCCGTCGATCTCGCCGCGATCGGCCCGGAGATCGAGAACGATCCGCTGTTCCCGGAGCGGATCAACGTCAACGTCGCCGCCATCCTCGCCCCCGACCATGTCGCGATGCGGACGTGGGAGCGCGGCGCCGGCCTCACCCGCGCCTGCGGCACCGGCGCTTGCGCCACCTTCGCCGCCGGCCGTCGGCTCGGTCTGCTCGACGCCACCGTCCGCCTCGATCTCCCCGGCGGACGCCTGACGCTGGCCGAAGATGCCGCCGGCCACCTGTTGATGACCGGCCCCGCCACGCACGTCTTCACCGGCGAGACCGCTCTGTGAACGGCCCCGAACTCATTACGCTGGGTTGCCGCCTCAACATCGCCGAGAGCGAGGCGATGCGTGTGCTTGCCGCCGACCAGCATGATCTCGTCATCGTCAACAGCTGCGCCGTCACCGCGGAGGCGGTGCGGCAGGCGAAGAAGGCGATCCGCAAGGCCGGTCGCGATCGCCCCGATGCGCGCATCCTCGTCACCGGTTGCGCCGCGCAGATCGAGCCCGCCACCTTCGCCGCCATGCCGGAGGTGTCGCGCGTGATCGGCAATGCCGACAAGCACGCCCCTTCCGCCTTCCGCTTCGAAAGGCCCGACACGGCGGAGGTGCGCGTGTCCGATATCTTCGCCGTCCGCCAGCACGCGCCGCACATGGCCCACGCTTTCGCCGAACATGCCCGCGCCTTTGTCGAGGTGCAGACAGGGTGCGACCATCGCTGCACCTTCTGCGTGATCCCCCACGGTCGCGGCAACAGCCGCTCGGTGCCCGCCGGCGCGGTGATCGATCGCATCGCGGCCCTGGTCGACGCCGGCCATGGCGAGGTGGTCCTTACCGGCGTCGATCTCACCAGCTACGGCGCGGACCTGCCCGGCGCGCCCGGCCTCGGCGCCCTGGTGGAGCGCATCCTGCGTCATGTTCCCGGCCTGACCCGCCTGCGCCTCTCGTCGCTCGACCCGATCGAGATCGACGACCGGCTGTTCGCCTTGCTGACGGAGGAGCCGCGCATGATGCCGCACGTCCACCTTTCGCTCCAGTCCGGCGACGACATGATCCTCAAGCGAATGAAGCGCCGTCATAGCCGCGCGCAATCGGTCGGGATCGTATCGCGCCTGAAGGCGAAGCGGCCCGAAATCGCCATAGGTGCGGACATTCTCGCCGGATTTCCCACCGAAACCCCGCAGATGGCAGCCAACACTTTGGCCCTGATCGACGATTGCGACATCGTGTTCGGCCACATCTTTCCCTTCTCGCCACGCCCCGGCACCCCCGCCGCGCGGATGCCGCAAGTGTCTGGCGAGGTCATCCGCCAGCGCGCCAAGGCGTTGCGCGACGCCTCGACCAGCCGCCGCTCGACGTGGCTCGCCAGCCTGATCGGCAGCGTCCAGCAGGTGCTGGTGGAGCGTGACGGCATTAGCGGCCATGCGCGAAATTTCGCCAAGGTCAGTATGTTGTCCCCCGCTCCTCCCGGCACGACGCAGCTCGTTCGCATCACCCATATCGAGGACGACGCCTTGATCGGCTCCCCCGCATGACCCAGACACCCTGGCATCAGAAGATCGTCGGTGGCTTCCGCCGAACCTCGGACAAGCTCGGCGAGAACCTCGCCGGCCTGTTCACCAAGGCCGCACTAGATCGTGAGACGCTCGACGAGATCGAGGAGGCCCTGATCGCCTC
>CAXTTS010000294.1:0-3212 GCA_964247265.1 uncultured Sphingomonadaceae bacterium | reverse complement strand
TCGGCGATCGGCTCCTGCGCCTGGCGCTTGGTGCCGACGAACAGCACCTTGCCGCCCGACGAGACCGACTGCGCGACGAAGTCGAGCGCGCGCGCGAACAGCGGCACGGTCTGCGACAGGTCGATGATGTGGACGCCGTTGCGGTCACCGAAAATGTAGGGCTTCATCTTCGGGTTCCAGCGGTGGGTCTGGTGGCCGAAATGCGCGCCCGCTTCGAGCAACGACTGCATGGAGACGGTGGGAACCGCCATGGATCTTTCTCCTCCGGTTTTGCCTCTGCGGAGCGGAACCGGGACGAGCCCGGCACCGGTATGTTGCCCCGCATGTGGAATGGAAGCGCGCTTACTGGCCTTTCAGCGACAAATCAAGGCTTGACGACAGGAACAGATCATGAACATATGGAACTACGAGGACGTTCCCCGGTTGGGCCTTCATTAAGCGCAGTTTAGCCACAGCGCCGCCGGTATCGGAGACTGACATGGTGCAAGTGCTTGCGACGATCTTCTTTTCCGCCGCCAGCTTGACAGCGCTGGGCGTGATCGTGGCGACGATCGGCGACAATTTCGGAGATGTCCGCACCGCGCTCGGCCTCTCCGCCGGCTTGCCTCCCCTGCCGTCGGCGCGCGTCCGCCTGCGCCGGCTCGAGGACGTCAGGGTTTTGGCGGCGGCCGGTCTGCCGCTGCGCGCTGCCGCATGAAGCGGGCGTAGGAGCGGACGCTGAACGGTATCGACAGGATGTAGCAGAGCGCGATGGCGGTCAGCGTAGTCCACGGTGCGCTGATGAGCGCACCGCCGAGCAATGCCACAAATACGAGCGCCGCCAGCCGTACCCCGTGCCGCAATCGCAGCGAAGACCAGCTGTAGGTCGGCAGGCTCGATATCATCAGGAAGGCGACGAGCGCCGCCCACGGTGCCACCAGCAATGGCTCGCGCACCCATTCGACGCCGGTGTCGAGCCAGACGTAGATGGGGAGGAACAGCAGTCCCGCTCCTACCGGCGCCGGGACCCCGGTGAGAAAGCCGGCTGATTTGTGCGGCTGAACGCCGGTATCTATCGCGGCGTTGAAACGGGCGAGGCGGAGCGCGCAGCACACCGCATGCGCCAGCGCGAACAGCCAGCCGAAACGCGGCACCGTCTGCAACGACCAGAGATAGAGCATGATCGCCGGCGAGACGCCGAAGGCGATTACGTCGGACAGCGAATCGAGCTCCGCGCCGAATCGGCTCTGCGCCCGCAGCAGCCGGGCGATGCGGCCGTCGATGCCGTCCAGCACGCCGGCAATGATGATCGCCGCGACCGCCTTCTCCCACTCGCCGCCGATCGCGAATCGCACCCCGGTCAGCCCGAAGCACAAGGCGAGAACCGTCACCGCGTTCGGCGCGAGCGCGCGCAACGGGATGCCGCGGCGCGCCGGGCGCTCCGGTCTCAACGCCACGCGGATATCACTGCGCGACGCCCTCCACCCGTTCGGTCTCGCCGATCCGGGCAAGCACCGTCTCGCCGGCGATCGTGCGCTGGCCGAGGGTGACGCGCGGCAGCGTGCCGGCGGGCAGGTAGACGTCGACGCGGCTGCCGAAGCGGATGAGGCCGATCCTCTGGCCGGCGGCGACGATGTCGCCCGGCTTCACGAACGGCACGATCCGCCGTGCCACCAGCCCCGCGATCTGGGTGAAGCCGATCCGGGTGCCGTCGCTCGCCTCGACGAGCAGGTGCTGGCGCTCATTCTCCTCGCTCGCCTTGTCGAGATCGGCGTTGAGGAACTTGCCCGATATATAGACGACGCGCTTGATCGTGCCGGCGATCGGCGTGCGGTTGATGTGGACGTCGAACACCGACATGAAGATCGAGACCCGCGTCATCGGTGCGTCGCCCAGCCCCTCCGGCCCGGCCATCTCGCGCGGCGGCGGCACGGTGACGATCATCGTGACGAGGCCGTCGGCCGGCGCGACGATGTAGCCGTTGCCGCGCGGGAAGGTGCGGATCGGATCGCGGAAGAAGGCGAGCACCCAGATCGTGACGCCCGCCATCGGCCAGGCGAGCGTCTCCCACGCCATCCACGCAAAGAACAGGGTGATGACGGCGGAGATGAGCGCGAACTTGCGCCCCTCCGGATGGACGGCGGGAAAGCGCCACTTGACGGTGGAGGTGACGATGTCGGGCTTTTCGAGAGATGTCATGGCGCCTGTTTAGGATGGGGGGCGGATGCTGACAATCGCGCGTGGCCCGCCGCCAGCGCGTCATCGGCGGAAGCGGCATCGCGCCGTTGATCCCGCCGCCGCCTTTGCCTAGGACGCTACGATACTCTCACGCCCCTCGGAGGCTCTCGCTCATGGCCAAGATCAAGGTAGCAACCCCGCTCGTCGAACTCGATGGCGACGAGATGACCCGGATCATCTGGCAGTGGATCCGCGAGAAGCTGATCCTGCCCTATCTCGACGTGGAGCTGAAATATTACGACCTGTCGGTCGAGAATCGTGACGCCACGGGCGACCAGGTGACGGTGGATGCCGCCGAGGCGATCAAGCGCCACGGCGTCGGCGTCAAGTGCGCCACCATCACCCCCGACGAGGCGCGGGTGGAGGAGTTCGGTCTGAAGAAGATGTGGAAGTCGCCCAACGGCACGATCCGCAACATCCTGGGCGGCGTCGTCTTCCGCGAGCCGATCGTCATCAAGAACGTGCCCCGCCTGGTGCCCGGCTGGACGGACCCGATCGTGGTCGGCCGCCACGCGTTCGGCGACCAGTATCGCGCCACGGATTTCCTGATCCCCGGTCCCGGCAAGCTGAAGATGACCTTCACCGGCGAAGACGGCCAGGTGATCGAGCATGAGGTGTTCGACTACCCCGCCGCCGGCGTGGCGATGGGCATGTACAATCTGGACGGGTCGATCCGCGACTTCGCCCGCGCCAGCATGAACTACGCCTATGATCGCGGCTGGCCGCTCTATCTTTCCACCAAGAACACGATCCTGAAGGCCTATGACGGCCGCTTCAAGGATCTGTTCCAGGAGATCTTCGACGCCGAGTTCGCCGCGAAGTTCAAGGAGAAGGGCATCGTCTACGAACATCGCCTGATCGACGACATGGTCGCGTCGGCGCTGAAATGGAGCGGCAAGTTCGTCTGGGCGTGCAAGAATTACGATGGCGACGTGCAGTCGGACACGGTGGCGCAGGGCTTTGGCTCGCTTGGCCTGATGACGTCGGTTCTGATG
>CAXTTS010000293.1:0-3212 GCA_964247265.1 uncultured Sphingomonadaceae bacterium | reverse complement strand
CGATCAGCCACTCCAGCGCCGGCGCGCTATTGTCGGCAAGAGCACGCGCAATGACCGGATCGGTCTCGCCCCGCACCTTGGCCATGATGTCAGCGAAGAACGTGTCGGCATCGTCGGCGATGCCGTGTGCGGCCTGGCTCCGCGTTCCGGCAGCGCAGACGAGGCCCTGCGACATGCCGGTCGATCCGCCCGGCCGGTCGTCGCGCTCCACCACCATCACCGCCGCGCCCGTCGCCGCCGCGGCGAGCGCCGCAACCGCGCCGCACGCGCCGGCACCCACGACGAGCACCGGCACCGTGACATCGAACTCGCTCAACCGTCGGCCCCGATCTCGTCGGCTCCGATTTCCTCGGCGACATCCTCGGACGCGATGTCGCCCGGCGCCTCATTGGCCTCGTTGCGCTGCTGGATGATGCGCAGCACGCGCGCGATGTATTCCTGCGTCGAGAGCGCCCGTTCGATCGCCGCCTGAGGATCGGGCGCATAGGCCTCGATCTCGTCGCGCGTCAGCACGCCCTTCTGCGCCAGCAGGCGCTCCAGCGTGTCCACGCGCTGCCGGCTGACGGCGAGCTCCTGCACGGCGGCCATCGTGATCGCGAGGACAGTCTCGATCTCGGTATCGAGGAAGAAAGGGCGCTTGCCGGCGGGCTTGGCGCCGGCTTCGGCGATGGCGTCGGCGATGCTCATCAGACGCGCGCGCCGATGACGTGCCAGGCGGCCTTGCGCCCATAATCCTCGGTCTCGTCGTCGGCCGCGTCGGGGAACAGATCCCGGTCGACCACCGCCGTCACGCCGCCGTGGATCAGCTGCTCCCGCGCGAAGCCGGCATCGACCATCGCCTGGTCGAGATCGAGTTCGTGCATCCGGCTCCAGAACGGCTCGTTGTTGTAATAAGCGTCCCAGTCGCGCATCACCTGCTCGAACAGCGGCATCTCGGCCGTATATTGCGGCTGTTCGACATGGAGGACGATGCCGCCCGGCTTCAGCAGCCGCCGTGTCTCGCGCAGGATGTTGGCGAGCGAGCGCGTCGAGAGTTCGTGGAGGAACATCGTCGTCTGGATCCAGTCGAAGCTCTGGTCCGGAAAGCGCGGCAGATCTTCGCCGGAGGCCTGCACGAAGCGGATATTGTCGACGCCCAGCGATTTGGCGCGTGCAAGGCCGTAGCGCAGCACCGGCGCGCCGAGATCCACCACCGTCATCTCCGCTTCCGGCCAGGCCTGCGCGATCGGCAGGCTGGAATGGCCGACGGTGCCGCCGATCTCCAGGATCGTGCGCGGCGTGAAATCGGGCAGGTTGCGACGGACCCATTTGACCACCGCGTGGCCGCCGCCATCGGCGAACTTGCCGAGCAGGCCCGCCGTGGTGACGAAATTGCCGTGATCGTAATTCGCGCCGTTGGTGACGTCCCCCGGGAATGCCTCCTGATGATAGCTGCCGGGCATGCAGTGATGGTCCACCGCCGAGACGTAGCGCGGGATGGGGAGCGTGGGGTCCAGTTCCAGCCGGTCGTCGCCGCGGGTCAGCTCCGCCGCCCGTTCGGCCAGTTCCTCGCGCTGGCGGATCGCGGTCCAGCGGCCGGCCTGCTGACGCTGCTCCATCGTCATGCGCCGGATCGCGGACCAGAAGCGGAAGGCGGGATGATCGAGCAGCGCCTTGCGCGCTTCGTGCCGGTCGGCGAGCGGGCGGCCGGCCGCTTTGACGGCGGCGGGTGCGACCTCCGTGTCGAAGGCCGCCTTCACGCCGGGCACCACCCGCGCCGAGAGATGGCGGTTCATCTGCGCCAGGAAGTTGACCCGTTCGATCTCGTCATGACCCATCTCCGGGAACACGCCGTGGCGACCGATCACCCGATAATCGGGCGGTCCTTCATAGCTGACGGTGGGAGTGTCTGTGCGTGCCATGCCGGAAATCACTTCCCTCATTTGCTATATGACTATAACAATATGCCACCCTTGATCGACTATGCCAAGAGGAGACGCGCGCGTGACCCGGATTATCGTTCTGCTGAATCTGAAGCCCGGCAAGAGCCCCGCCGATTACGAATCCTGGGCGCTGGCAACCGACCTGCCGACGGTGAACGCGCTGAACTCCGTCGACAGCTTCACGCTGTTCCAGGCGACCGGCGTGCTGGACGGCGGCCCATCGCCATATCAGTATATCGAAGTGATCGACGTCGCCGACATGGACCTGTTCGGCACCGAGGCGAGCACCGAGGCAATGGGCCGCATCGCTGCCGAGTTTCAGGACTGGGCCGATCCCATCTTCATCGTCACGCGCAAGGTGGAGGCGGCGGCGTGAGCGGCGTGCTCGCGGGCAAGACCGCGGTCATCACCGGCTCGGGCCGCAAGGCGGGGCTAGGCGAGGCGATCGCGCTGCGGCTGGCGACGGAGGGGGCGAACATCGTCCTGTCCGATGTCGGCGCCTCGCGCGACGCGGCGACGCCCGATGCGATGATCGGCCTCTCTACCGAGATGGAGGGGATCGCCGCCGCGATCGCCGCCAAGGGGGTTAAGGTATCGACCTTCGCCTGCGACGTCCGCCTGCGCGACGAGGTGCAGGCGCTGGGCGATCATGCGGTGGCGACGCATGGCAGCCTCGATATCTGGGTCAACAATGCCGGCATCGGCTATATCGTGAAGCCCCTGCTCGACGTGAGCGAGGCGGAGTGGAACGCGGTGATCGGGGTGAACCTGACCGGCGCCTTTTTCGGCCTTCAGGCGGCGGCGCAGCGCATGGTGCGGCAGGGGCGCGGCGGCCGGATCGTCAACATCGCCAGCCAGGCGGCCAAGAGTGGCTTTCCGAACATGCAGGCCTATACCTCGTCCAAGCACGGCCTCGTCGGCCTCGTCCGTTCGGCCGCGACGGAGCTGGGCGAGCATGGCATTACGGTGAACAACGTCTGTCCCAATCACGTCACCACCGGGCTCGGCGCATGGCAGAACGCCTATTTCGCCGAACGGCAGGGCAAGTCGGTGGAGCAATATGTGAAGGACATGGCGGCGCGCATCCCGATGGGGCGGCCGGGCCTGCCGCAGGATACGGCCAATGCGGTCGCCTTCCTCTGCTCGGACGAGGCCGCCTACATCACGGCGGAGTCGCTGAACGTGTCGGGCGGCGAGGAACCGCACTGACGCCGCCAAGCTAGCCTTTTGGCACCCTAGCCTTCCAGCACCTCGGCCAGCGCGGCGGCGACATCGTCCACGCTATCGAGG
>CAXTTS010000292.1:0-3262 GCA_964247265.1 uncultured Sphingomonadaceae bacterium | reverse complement strand
GGCCCACCACCTCGATCAGCTTGGTCGGATCGCTGTCGAGATCGACCATGTTGCCCGCCTCGCGCGCCGCCTGCGTGCCGGTGTTCATCGCTACGCCAACATCGGCCTGGGCCAGCGCCGGCGCGTCGTTGGTGCCGTCGCCGCACATCGCCACCAGCCGCCCGCCCTGCTGCTCCTGGCGGATCAGCGCCAATTTGTCCTCCGGCGTCGCCTGCGCGAGAAAATCGTCGACCCCGGCCTCGGCGGCGATGGCGGCGGCGGTCAGCGGGTTGTCGCCGGTGATCATCACCGTGCGGATGCCCATCGCGCGCAGCTCGCCGAAGCGTTCGCGGATGCCGGCCTTCACCACGTCCTTCAGGAAGATCGCGCCCAGCAGCCGTCCATCCTTGGCGACCGCCAGGGGAGTGCCGCCGGCGCGGGCGATCTCGTCGGTGATGCGGCGCAGTTCGGCGGCGGCGGGCGTGCCGCCCAGGCCGGGATTGGCCTTCAGGATCGATTCGACCGCGCCCTTCTGGATCAGCCCGCCGTCGATCGCCACGCCGGAGATGCGCGTCTGGGCGGTGAACGGGATGACCTCGGCGCCCTCCGGCAGGGCGGTGGTCGCGATGCCGAACCGTTCGCGTGCGAGGATCACGATCGAGCGGCCCTCCGGCGTTTCGTCGGCAAGGCTCGCGAGCAGGGCGGCATCGGCCAGTTCCCCGTCGCTGACGGTGCCGACCCGGCGGAACTCGCTCGCCTGCCGGTCGCCGATCGTGATCGTGCCGGTCTTGTCGAGCAGCAGCACGTCGATGTCGCCCGCCGCCTCCACCGCGCGGCCCGATTTGGCGAGCACGTTGAACCGCACCAGCCGGTCCATGCCCGCGATGCCGATTGCCGAGAGCAGCGCCGCGATCGTCGTCGGGATCAGCGTGATGAGCAGCGCGGCGAGGATGACGACGGGTACGCGGCCGCCGGCATAGCTGGCGAAGCCGGGCACCGTGCCCACCGCGATCAGGAAGATGATCGTGAGGCCGACGAGCAGGATGGTCAGCGCGATCTCGTTCGGCGTCTTCTGCCGCTCCGCGCCTTCCACCAGTGCGATCATGCGATCGAGGAAGCCTTTCCCGGGATCGGCGGTGACGCGCACCTTGATGCTGTCGGACAGCACGCGCGTGCCCGCCGTCACGGCCGAGCGATCGCCGCCCGCCTCGCGGATCACGGGCGCGCTTTCGCCGGTGATCGCCGCCTCGTTGATGCTGGCCACGCCGGCCACCACCTCGCCATCCGCCGGCACGAGTTCGCCGGCCTCCACCAGCACATGCTCTCCAGCGCGCAGCTGGCTCGCCGGCACCTTCTCGGCCAGTTCGCCGACGCCGATCAGGCGATTGGCCCAAAGTTCGGCCTTGGCCGCCCGCAGGCTCGCCGCCTGGGCCTTGCCGCGTCCTTCGGCGATCGCCTCGGCAAACGTGCCGAACAACACGGTCAGCCACAGCCAGATGACGAGCTGGAGCTTGAAGCCGGGCGCAAGCCCGTCGCCCCCGATCAGCAGCAATATCGTCAGCAACAGCGCCACGGCGGCGGTGACGAACATGACCGGATTGCGGACGAGCTGACGCGGATCGAGCTTGCGGAAGGCATCGCCGATCGCGGGCACGATCAGCGCGGCGGTGAACAGGGATTTGGTAGCGGCGCGGGCCATGATGATACCCTCAGTTGAGCTGGCCGTGGATCATCGCGAGATGATCGGCGATGGGGCCGAGCGCGAGGCTCGGCAGGAAGGTGAGACCGCCGAGGATCAGGATGATGCCGACCAGCAGGCCCACCCACAATCCGCCGGTGGTCGGGAACGAGCCGGCCGACGGCGGCGTGTGGCGCTTGGCGGCGAGCGAGCCGGCGATCGCCAGCATCGGCACGATCACGCAGAACCGCCCGATCCACATCGCCAGCCCCAGCATCGCATTGTAATAGGGCGTACCAGAGGTGATGCCGCCAAAGGCCGAGCCGTTATTCCCCACCGCCGAGGTGAAGGCGTAGAGGATCTCGCTGAAGCCGTGCGGCCCCTTGGCGAGCGGCCCGGCGAGGCCGGCGGTCGTCACCGCGCTGATCGCCGTCATGCCGAGGATCGCCAGCGGCAGCACCGCGATGGCCAGCACCGCCAGCTTCACCTCGCGCGCCTCGATCTTCTTGCCGACATATTCGGGTGTGCGGCCCACCATCAGCCCGGCGACGAACACCGCGAGGATGGCGAACAGCAGGAAGCCATAGATGCCCGCCCCGACGCCACCGATCACCACCTCGCCCAGCTGCATGTTGAACAGCGGGATCATGCCGCCCAGCGCGGTGAAGCTGTCGTGCATCGCATTCACCGCACCGCACGATGCGGCGGTGGTGACGACCGCGAACAATGCCGACGATGCCGAAGCGGACCTCCTTGCCCTCCATATTGCCGCCGGCGACGCCGAGCGTGTGGAGCACCGGATTGCCCGCCGCTTCCTGCCAGTAGGTGATCGCCACGCCGGCAAGGAACAGCACAAGCATCGCGGCGAGGATCGCCCAGCCCTGGCGCGTGTTGCCCACCGCCTTGCCGAACGTCCAGGTCAGGCCGAAGCCGATCAGGAAGATCGACAGCATCTGCACGAGGTTGGTCAGCGCGGTCGGGTTTTCGAACGGATGCGCGGAATTGGCGTTGAGGAAGCCGCCGCCGTTCGTGCCGAGCATCTTGATCGCTTCCTGCGACGCGATCGGCCCCACCGCCAGCGTCTGCTTCGCGCCCTCCAGCGTCGTCGCGTCCACCGAGGCCGCCAGCGTCTGCGGCACGCCCATCATGAGCAGCAGCGCCGCAACGACCAGGGACAGCGGCAGCAGGATATACAGCGTCGCCCGCGTCACGTCGGCCCACAGGTTGCCGAGCGTCCGCACCCCGCCTCGGACGAAGGCGCGCGACACGGCGCAGGCGGCGGCAATGCCGGTGGCGGCGGACAGGAAGTTGTGCAGCGCCAGTGCCAGCATCTGGCTAAGGTTCGACAGCGTTCCCTCGCCGCCATACCATTGCCAGTTGGTGTTGGTGACGAACGCGATGGCGGTGTTCATCGCACCGTCGGCGCCAACGCCGCCCAGCGCCCGCTGATCCAGCGGCAGCACCGCCTGGCCGCGGAGCAGCGCATAGGTGAGCAAGGTCGTGACCAGCTGGAACATCAACATGTGCAGCGCATAGCGGCGCCAGCCCTGCTCGGCCGCGGGGTCGATCCCGCCAAGCCAATAGAACCCGCGCTCCACCGGCCCG
>CAXTTS010000291.1:0-3265 GCA_964247265.1 uncultured Sphingomonadaceae bacterium | reverse complement strand
CCACAGCTTCATCGCCAAGCCGTTCTACATCCCGTCCGAATCGATGATGCCGACGCTCATCAAGGGTGATCGGCTGGTGGTGACGAAATTCCCTTATGGCTGGTCCTACGTATCGCCCAGCATCACGCGCGTGCCCGGCTCGATCGGGCTGGAGCTCGGCCGCATGTTCGGGGAGCGCGATATCTACGGCCAGCCGGATTACCTCTCGATACCGTTCATCCACGGCCGCCTGTTCGGCCGCACGCCGCAGCGGGGCGACATCGTGATCGTGAAGCCGCGCGACCAATATACCGACTATATCAAGCGCGTGATCGGCCTGCCCGGCGATTCGATCAGCCTGTCCAACGGCACCGTCTCGATCAACGGCGTGCCGGTGAAGCGCCAGTTCCTGAAGCCGGCGATGATCCCGGTGGATGACAACGTGCCGTGCGACACCGACATGGTGGCGCCGCTGCGGCTGGCCGGGCCGGACGGCAAGCTTTACTGCCAGATGCCGCTGGTGCGCGAGACACTGCCCAACGGCGTGAGCTTCAACACCATCGACCTGGGCGACATCCCGCCGGTGGACGACATGGCGCCGGTGAAGGTGCCCGCCGGCCACCTGTTCCTGATGGGCGACAATCGCGACCAGTCCGCCGACAGCCGCGTGTCGATGGAGAATCACGGGCTCGGCGGCCCGGTGCCGATCGAGAATATCGGCGGGCGGGCCGAATTCATCACCTTTTCGCTCGATGGCACTTCCAGCCTGTTCAATCCGTTGAGCTGGTTCACCGCGATGCGCGGCAGCCGCGCCGGCACCAGCCTGCGGCCGGATCATGTGAAATAAGCGAGGCACCATGAGCGAAGTCGTCGAGCCCCGCGCACCCGAGGAGCCCGGCCCCGCCGACTTCAGCAATCCCGTCACCCGGCACGAGCTGCGTAAGGCGGTCGTCTGGATCGGGCTGGGGGTCGCGGTGATCCTGCTGTGGTGGCTGGCGCAGCCGCTGCTGCTGATCGTCGGCGGCCTCGTCTTCGCCTCGATGCTCGATGGCGGCACGCGGCTATTGGGACGCATCCTGCCGATCGGGCGCGGCTACCGGCTCGCCATCGTGTGCCTCGCCACGCTCGCCTTCCTGATCTGGACCTTCTTCTTCGCCGGATCGCAGCTGACCGACCAGGCGGAGACCCTCCGCGTCGTCGTGATGGCGCAGGTCAACCGGCTGATGGCCTGGGGCACCGGCATGGGCCTGGTGCCGCACGGCGGCGGTGGCGGCGGCGAGATCGCCAAGCAGCTGATGGGATCGCTCGGCCAGGTCACGGCGGCGGTCGGCACGGCGCTCGGCGCGGTGTCCAGCCTGGCGATGATCCTGGTGATCGGCGTGTTCATCGCCATCGAACCGCGGCTGTACGAGCGCGGCATCGCCTGGATGCTGCCGCTGACCAAGCGCGCGGGCTTCTACCACACGTCCGCGCGGATGGGTCACACGCTGCGCCGGCTGATGTTCGGCCGGCTGATCGGCATGGCGGTGGAAGGCGTGTTCGTCGGCATCGCGCTGTCGATCGTCGGCGTGCCGATGGCGGCGCTGCTCGGCATTCTCACCGGCCTGCTCGCCTTCCTGCCGAATATCGGCGCGATCGTGTCGGGCGTCTTGATCGTGCTGGTGGGCTTTTCCGCCGGCTTTCACACCGGCATCTGGGCGGTGGTGATCTACTGCGTCGTGCAGCTGATCGACGGCTATCTGATCGTGCCGATGGTCGCGCGGCGATCGGTCGATCTCGCGCCGGCGCTGGTGCTGGGCGCGCAGATCCTGTTCGGCGCCCTGTTCGGCATATTGGGTCTGGCGCTCGCGGATCCGATGGTCGCGATGATAAAGGTGCTGCTGGAAGAGAAATCGGAGAATGCGGCGGAGAAGGCGGCCTAGCGGCGGATCGAGCCGGACGGTCTAACGAAAAGGCCGCCGGTGCGTGCTGCACCGGCGGCCTTTTCGTTGAATCGGCGTTGGTCTGGCGTCGCCGGTCTACTGACCCGGCATCGGCTCCGTCGGCATGCCGCCATGCGGGGCGCCGCCCATGCCGCCCATGCCCATGCCACCCAGCGCGCTGCGCGGCATGATCGCCTGCACGTCGACGTCGAACACCAGCAGCGCGTTCGGCGGGATTACGCCGTCGCCGGCGCCTTGCGGGCCGTAGCCGAGTTCCGGCGGGATCCAGAAGCGGTACTTCGCGCCCTGGTTCATCAGCTGCAGCCCCTCGACCCAGCCGGGGATCAGGCCGCTGACCGGCAGTGTGGCAGGGCCGCCGTGGCGGGCGCTGGCATCGAACGTCTCGCCATTCGCCAGCTTGCCGTCATAATCGACCAGCACGACATCCTGCGCGGTGGCGCGCGGACCAGTGCCTTCGCGGATCACCTGATATTGCAGGCCCGAGGGCGTGGTCTTCACGTCCGAGCGCTTGGCGTTCTGCGCCAGGAACACCGCCGGCGGGGTCGCCATCGCGACCTGCGCGCTCGTGCTGTACCAGGCCGTACCGATGCCGGCCGCGACGAGCAGGCCGATGCCGGCCCACAGCTTTGTCAGCGATCCCTTGGCGATCGGGCGCAGGGGTACGGCGGTCACGGACATGAGGCGGCTCGCTGGTCGGAGGGCAAGTGCGGATCATCCTGCCCGTTGCCGGGCGGGCGGGCAAGCTTACCGGACGCCGTCACGCTCCATGCGCTTGCGCTCCAGCTTGCGGGCACGGCGGATGGCGGCGGCACGCTCGCGCGCACGCTTCTCCGACGGCTTCTCATAATGGCGGCGCAGCTTCATCTCGCGATAGACGCCTTCGCGCTGCAGCTTCTTCTTGAGCGCGCGGAGGGCCTGGTCGACATTGTTGTCGCGAACGAGAATCTGCATAGGAAAGTCAATCTCCGGTCTTGGTGCGCAGCCGTGGCCACACGCAATAGGGGTCCGTCGCAAGGCGGGACCTGCGGCGCAAGGCGTCGCCCCTAACAGCGCCTCCCCGATTCTTCAACCGTAAAAGGGGCGGACGGGTGGCCCTGTCCGCCTGCTTTAACGGTCAGGCGCTGACCGGCGCCGTCTCGCCACGCGGGCGGCGGGTGCGGCGACGGGGCTTCTCCCCATCGTCGCCGGCATCGGCATCAGCGGCATCGCCGCCAGCGGCGGGCGCGACGGGTTCGGCCGAGATCGCCGGGGGCAGACGGTCCATCTCCAGCCGCTCGGACGGCGCATCGGCCTCGACCGCCGCCACCTTGCGCGGGCGGCCGCGCGGGCGACGCTCGGCCACC
>CAXTTS010000290.1:0-3307 GCA_964247265.1 uncultured Sphingomonadaceae bacterium | reverse complement strand
GCCCGCAGGCGGCGCTGACGCGCGGCCTGTTCGGCGAACAGGGCGGCGGCGACGGCGATCGCGGCGGCGATGCCGACCAGCAGCGGCCGCAGCGGATCGAGCAGCAGGTGGGCGAAGCCGAAGGCGGCCAGGCTGGTGCCGACGATGCCGGCCACCGCCAGCAGCGGCGTCAGCCAGATCGCCCGGCGCCGCAGCTGGGGCACGCCGAAGATAGCAGCAATGGTGAGCGCGGCGGCGATGCTCCACTCCAGCCCGCCGGCCCACCACGGCCGGGCGAGCGCGCCACCCGCGACGATCGCCTGCACCGCCTGCGCCTGGACGAAGGTGCCATAGGCCTCGCGATCGATCGGCGTGGTGATGACGTCGGCGGTGCCGGCGGCGCCCAGGCCGACGATGACGATCCTGCCGCGAAACGCATCGGCCGGGTAGCCGCGCTGGAGCAGCAGGGCGGCCGAGGTGACGCTGCCGGCGGGAAGCCGGCCGAAATGCAGCCGCATCCGTCCGTCCGCATCCACCGGCACGCGCCGCCCGCCGAGCGCGATCGCGTGCAGCCGCCTGGCGGAGACGATCGGCACGATCCTATTGAGATCGAGGCCGATCCGGGCGAGTTCCAGCGCCAGCCCCGGCGTAGCAGCGCCGGCCACCCGCGCGACGAGTGGGACGCGCCGCACGATCCCGTCGCGATCGGGCGCGCCGTTGATGAGCGCCTGTCCGGCCGCCACCTCGTCCAGATCGGGGATGTTCGCCAGCGCGCCGGGAAAGGCCGGAATGGCGCGCGGCAGCGGCCCGGCGAAAGCGGCGTTCACCGGCAGGCGCGCAGGATCGGTCTGTGCTCCGGCGGCATAATCCACGCTGCCGGGTGCGAGACCGAGCCGCGCCAGCACCACCGGGTGCCGCCCGATCACGTCCGCCATCACGGCATCCTGCGACGGCACCGCCAGCATCGCCGCGCGCGCCGGCGTAGACAGCTCGGGATAGAGCGCCGCCACGCGATCGGGGTTGTAGCGATCGGGCTCGGGGAACAGCATGTCGAAGCCGATCGCGGTGGCGCCGCGCGCGGCGATCTCCTCCGTCAGCCGGGCGATCAGGTAGCGCGGCCAAGGCCACGGGCCGACCGCCTTGAGGCTTTCCGGATCGATCAGCACGACGCGGACGACCGGATCGCGCAGCGTCGCGGGGAACAGGCGCTGATAGCGATCGAACAGGATGTTGCCGGTGGCGTCGCTGCCCGCCAGCAGCAGCAGGACGGTGGCGACCAGCGCGGCGGCCAGCCCGGCGAGCCGCACGCGCCACGGCCGCCGGTCGGCCAGCGAGGGGGGATCAGACGTCGAGTTCGAGCCCGTCATAGGCGCAGACGACGGTCAGCGGCGGCCGATCCTGCCGATTGATCTCCTCATAGCGGATCGTCTCCTCATGCATCCGCAGGATGTCCTCGTCGCTGTAGGTCGGCTCGTGGTGGAACAGCACCAGCCGCCCGGCGCCGGCGGCATGGCACAGATCGACCGCGACGAGGTTGCTCGAATGGCCCCAATCCGCCTTCATCGTCACGCTGTCCGCCAGCGAATACATCGTATCGCAGACGATGATATCGGCGCCGGTGAAGAACGCCTCGAACGCGCGCTCATTCTCCATGTCGTCGATGCGATGCTCGGCATCGGTGGAGAAGATCACCGTCTGCCCGTCTTGCTCGAAACGGTAGCCGTAGGAGAGGTGGGAATGGCATTGCTCGATCATCCGCACCGTCATGCCGGCCACCGGATACGGCTCGCCCGGGGTGAGGGTGACGAAGCGGATATCCGCCTTCAGCCAGTCGAACGCAACGGGGAAGCTGATCTCCTCCTGCTGCCGGCGCAGCGCCCGCTCGATATCGGCATGGCCGCCGTGGATCACGATCGTGGCGCCGGGATCGAAGGCAGCCCCGAAGAAGGGAAAGCCCATGATATGATCCCAGTGCAGGTGCGACAGGAAGATGTTGTAGACCTTGGGGTGGCCCGCCGCGCATCGCCGCGCGGCATCGATGCCGAAATCGCGAAAGCCGGAGCCCATGTCGCAGACGATGAAGCTGCCGTCCGCCGCGCCCTCGATCTCGACGCAGGCCGTGGCGCCGCCATAGGAGCGGCCGGTGGCGAAATCGAGTTCGTCCCTGGCAAATGCCATCGCCTCGGCCTCGTCGTTGAAGCGGCGGCCACCGGCGGCGAGCAGCGCGCGGGCGACCTTGCGGCGGATCGCATCGGCGCGGGGCGCGACCGGCAGCGAACCGCGCGTGCCCCAGAAGCGCATCTTCATCGCGGTGCGCCTGCGGGCAGGGCGTCGACGACGGCGAAAATCTTGTCGTAGCGGCTGATCGCCAAGATCTCCCGCATCCGATCATTGGGGCGGGCGAGGGTGAGCGCCACGCCGCGCGCATCGCCCTCCCGCTTGGCGAGCGTCAGCACGCGCAGGCCGCGCGACGACATATAGTCGACCCCGGAAAGATCGAGGACGAAGCCCGTGCGCGCATCGGCGGCGCGCGCGATGCGTTGCATGATGCCGCCCAGAAAATCCTCCCAGCTGCCCTCGTCGATCCGCCCGGCCGGGCGGCCGATCAGCGTGTCTCCGGTGGCGCTGTCCTGCCAGTCCATCGCGCTCGCTCCTCCGGTGCGACCCTGGGGCTTGATGCCGACGGTAGCAAGCCGGAGGGCGGCGGGGAAGGTGGCATCGCCGCCACTATCGACAGCAGGCCGTGGCGGCGGCATGGGGCTGCGGCATGACGCGCTTCGCCTTCGCCATCTCCGCCACCGATGGCGCCGCCCGCACCGGCACGATCGCGATGCGGCGCGGCGAGATCCGCACGCCCGCCTTCATGCCGGTCGGCACCGCCGCGACGGTGAAGGCGATGAAGCCGGTCGACGTGCGCGCGACGGGGGCCGACATCATCCTGGGCAACACCTACCACCTGATGCTGCGCCCTGGCGCCGAACGGGTGGCACGGCTGGGCGGGCTGCATGATTTTTCCGGCTGGCAGCGGCCGGTCCTGACCGACAGCGGCGGCTATCAGGTGATGTCGCTCTCGGCCCTGTCGAAGGTGACGGAGGAGGGGGTGGCGTTCAAGAGCCACCTCGATGGATCGCGCCACATGCTCGGGCCGGAGCGATCGATGGAGATTCAGCGGCTGCTGGGATCGGACATCGTGATGGCGTTCGACGAACTCGTGCCGACCACCTCGACGATCGAGGTGCAGGCGGCTGCGATGGCGCGATCGATGCGCTGGGCGGAGCGATCGCGCGCGGCGTTCGACGGGGGGGGCGAGCACGCGGGGGGCGCGGCG
>CAXTTS010000289.1:0-3317 GCA_964247265.1 uncultured Sphingomonadaceae bacterium | reverse complement strand
CATTATGGCAGCTACAGCTGCCGCCGCATCTACGGCCGGTCGAGCGGCCGCTGGAGCGAGCACAGCACCGCCGATGCGGTGGACATCGCCGGCTTCCGCCTGGCCGATGGCACGCGCATCACCGTGGCGCGCGATTGGCGGGGGCAGGGGGCGAAGGCCGGCTTCCTCCACGATGTGCGCGATGGCGCCTGCCGCCTGTTCGCCACCACCCTGTCGCCCGACTACAATGCGGCGCATGCCGATCACCTGCACCTCGATCAGGCGGCGCGCGGCATGATGAGCCTGAACGGCGGGTTCTGCCCGCGTGGACGCCACCCGGTTCGACAAGCCGGCGGCGATGTGCGAGGCGGCTGACATGGCCGAACCCCTTCCGCCCCGCGACCCGCCGCCGCTCGGCAACCTGCTGGGCGAGGTCGCGGCGTTCTTCCAGAACCCGCCCTGGTCGGGCGCGCTGGGCGATGTCGGCACGCGCGACGGCAGCGGCAGGGATGTGCTGGTGCTGCCCGGCTTCCTCGCCACCGACGATCTCACCGCGCGCCTGCGCCACACCCTCACCGCCGCCCGCTATCGCGCGCATGGCTGGGAGCTGGGGTTGAACCAGGGCATGACGCCGGCGCTGCTCGATCGCATGCTGGCGCGGATCGACGCGCTGGCGGCGCCCGTGTCACTCGTCGGCTGGAGCCTGGGCGGGCTGTATGCGCGCGAACTCGCGAAACTGCGGCCGGATGCGGTTGACCGGGTCATCACGCTCGGCAGTCCGTTCTCGGGCGATCTCCACGCCAATCGCGCGTGGCGGCTGTACGAATGGATCAACCGCCACCCGATCGAGGCGCCGCCGGTGCCGGTTGATCTGGCGGTGAAGCCGCCGGTGCCCACCTGGGCGATGTGGTCGGCCGAGGACGGCATCGTCTCCCCCGCCTCGTCGCGCGGGCTGCCCGGCGAGGCGGATCACCGCGTCGAGATAGCCTGCCGCCACATGGATTTCGTCTCCTCGCCCGCCGCGATCACGGCCGTGCTGGACGCGCTGGAGGCATAAGGCCGACCCCAAGATTTTCTCGTTCGGTTTATGCGCGACCAGTCCGTACGAGGATGGCTCTGGTCGGAGGCTGCCGTGGCTCGTCGATACCATCCCGCAATGCTGGTCACCGCCATCACCTTCCTGGCGCTGCTGTTCGCCGCCGGTCTCCGCTCGGCGCCGAGCGTGATGATGGTGCCGCTGGAGCTGCACTTCGGCTGGGATCGCGCGACGATCTCGCTGTCGGCGGCGATCGGCATCCTGCTCTACGGGCTGGTCGGCCCGTTCGCCGCCGCGCTGATGCTGAGCATCGGCATCCGGCGCACCATGCTCGGCGGTCTCGCGCTGATGGCCGCCTCCACCTTCGCCAGCCAGTGGATGACCGCGCCGTGGCACTACATGCTCAGCTGGGGCGTGCTGTCGGGCATCGGCTCGGGCGCGGTCACGTCGGTACTCGGCGCGGCGGTGGTCAACCGCTGGTTCGCGACGCGGCAGGGCATGGTCATGGGGCTGCTCAGCGCCAGCACCGCGACGGGATCGCTGCTGTTCCTGCCGTTCCTCGCCTGGCTGTCCTCGGCCGGCGCGTGGAAGCCGGTGGCGCTCGCCGTCAGCCTCGGCTGCGCCGCGCTGATCCCGCTGGTCGCGCTGCTGATGCCCGAACGGCCGGAAAGCCGCGGCGTGCGCCGCTTCGGCGAGGATGCCGCCACGCCGCCACCAGCGCCCACGAAGCAGGCGGCGACGCCGTGGCTGGCGATCGAGGCGCTGGTCCGCGCCTCGCGCTCGTCGACCTTCTGGCTGCTTGCCGGCACCTTCTTCGTCTGCGGGCTGACGACCAACGGACTGGTCGGCACGCACATGATCGCCTTCTGCGGCGATCACGGCATCGCCCCGGTCGCGGCCGCCGGGCTGCTGTCGACGATGGGCTTCTTCGACCTGATCGGCACCACCGCGTCCGGCTGGCTGACCGACCGATACGATCCGCGCCGGCTGCTCGCCATCTATTACGCCTTTCGCGGCCTTTCGCTTTTGGCTTTGCCGTTCATCGATTTCGGGCCGGTGAGCCTGGGCGTGTTCGCGATCTTCTACGGGCTCGACTGGATCGCGACGGTGCCGCCGACGGTCAAGCTCGCCAACCGGGCGTTCGGCGATCGCGACGGGCCGATCATGTTCGGCTGGGTGCTGGTCGCGCATCAGACGGGTGCGGCGGTGGCGGCGTTCGGCGCGGGCGTGATCCGCGAGCAGGCAGGCACCTATGCGCCCGCCTTCGTGTTGGCCGGCGCGTTCGGGCTGTTGGCGTCGCTGGCGTTCGTCATCGGCACCAGCCGGCGTGAGCCGGCGCTTGCGGCACAGCCCGCCTGATCGACCTCAGGCTGGTCGGGCGCCGCGACCGTAAGCTGGCGGGGCTTGTCCGGGCCCGCGTTGAACGCCGTATCACAGCTTGTCGTGGTTCACGCGAACCGCGCCGTTACCTCCGCCGGCACGCGGATCGGGCGCAGGGTGGCGCGATCGACGATCACCCAGGTCGTCTTCGATCGCACATGCGCCTTGCCGTCCGCGCCGATGAACTCGATGTACCGGTCGAAGCGCGCGCCTCTGGGTGCATCGCCCACCCAGGTTCGCGCCGTCACCGTGGCGCCTTCCGCCAGCGCGCGCAGATAGTCGATCTCGTGCCGCACCACGATCCACAGATACGCCGCGACATGCGCCGGGTCCGCCGCCGCCCGCCAGTGCAGCGTCGCGACATCCTGGATCCAGCGGACCCACACCGCATTGTTCACATCGCCGAGTTCGTCGATGTCGCCCGCCCCGGCGGTGATCGTGGTTTCGTACAGCGTCATCCGTCCGCCATTTGAGTCAGCACGAAGGCATAGGCCTCCGCCGTCTCGCGCAGCGCATCGAAACGGCCGCTCTTGCCGCCATGCCCGGCGCCCATGTTGATCTTCAGCAGCAGCGCATTGTCGTCGGTCTTGGTCGCGCGCAGCCGCGCCGCCCATTTGGCCGGCTCCCAATAGGTCACGCGCGGATCGTTCAGCCCGCCGGTGATGAGCATCGGCGGATAATCCTGTGCCGTCACATTGTCGTAAGGCGAATAGTCGGCGATCAGGTCGAACGCCGCCGGGTCGGTGATCGGGTTGCCCCATTCCGGCCATTCGCCCGGCGTCAGCGGCAGGCTGTCGTCCAGCATCGTGTTCAGCACGTCGACGAACGGCACGTCGGCCACCACCGCGCCCCACAGCCCCGGATCGGTGTTGGCGACGACGCCCATCAGCTCGCCCCCGGCCGATCCGCCGTTGATCGCGAT
>CAXTTS010000288.1:0-3342 GCA_964247265.1 uncultured Sphingomonadaceae bacterium | reverse complement strand
ACGATCTGCTGGACGAGATCCGCGCCGGTATGGCCGGCACCTTGGGGCCGGAATATCTGGAGCATGTCGTCGGTCGCGCCGAGGTCCGCGAGGTCTTCTCGGCGGGCAAGCACGGCAAGGCGGCCGGCCTGCTGGTGGTGGATGGCTACATCCGCCAGAAGCTGCGGGCGCGCGTGCTGCGCGACGACGTGATCGTCTACAACGGTTCGATCGCATCGCTGCGGCGCTTCAAGGACGACGTGCCGGAGGTGCGTGCCGGGCTGGAGTGCGGCATCACGATCGAGGGTTCGATCGACATCAAGCCGGGCGACATCGTCGAGACGTTCGAGGTCGAGGAACGCGAGCGGACGCTTTAAGCCGTTTGAACGTTCCCTATTTGTTCCTGTAAGCTTCCTATCGGTGCCTAGCTTGGGTGCCGATAGGAGGTGGTTCAGATAGAGCAGGAAGCAGCAGCGCTGGCGCTTGGCGTGGCGACGTTGATCGTCGCGATCCTCGGCCTGGTGGTGAAGATCATCGAGCTGAGTCGCCGTTAGCCGGTGCGGGGGTCCGGGGTTACAGCGCCGGACCCCATATGAGTTGAGCCCGGGTGTTACAGCACCCGGGCTCAGGAGATGACAGAGATGTCAGCAGCCCGTTCGTTATAATCGCCCCGATCCTACGAGACAAGATGCGCCGCAACGAAACCCCCGAAGGCCAGTCGATCCGCGTCCTGCGCGTCGGCGAACAGGTCCGCCACGCTCTGTCCGACGTGCTGATGCGCGGCGACGTGCATGATGCGACGCTGGCCGCGACGATGGTGGCGATCACCGAGGTGCGCATGTCGCCCGACCTGCGCCACGCGACCGCCTTCGTGAAGGCGCTGGCCGGGGCGGACGAGGCCGTCGTCATCAAGGCGTTGCGGACGAACACCGCCTATCTGCAAAGCGAAGTGGCGCGACGGGTGAACGCGCGCTTCGCCGCCAAGCTGAAATTCCTGCCCGACGAAAGCTTCGACGAGGGCGGCCGCATCGATGCCTTGTTGCGCGATCCGAAGGTGGCCCGTGATCTGGGCGAGCCCGGCGATGATGGCTGACACGGCGCGGGCCGATCGCCTGCTGGTGCGGCTGGCCGACGATGTGGTGCATCTGGAGCCGCTGGACGAGAGCCACCGCGAGCCGCTGCGCGCGGCCTGTGCGGCGGACGATGCGATCTGGGACATCTATTTCACCAGCTATCGCGGCGCGGACTTCGATCCCGCATTCGACCGGTTGATCGAGGGCGACGACCGGCTGGTGTTCGGCGCCTTCGCCGGAGGCGTGCTGGTGGGGATGACGGGCTATCTCCACATCGCGGCGGCGCACCGCACGCTGGAGATCGGCAACACCTATCTGGCGCCGCAAACGCGCGGATCGGGCATCAATGCGCGGTTCAAGCGGCTGCTGATCGACCACGCCTTCGCCTGCGGCTTCACCCGTTGCGAGTTTCGCGTCGACCTGCGCAACATGCGCAGCCAGGCGGCGATGGGCAAATTGGGCGCGACCCGCGAGGGCGTGCTGCGCGACCATCTGCTGACGTGGAACGGCCATGTCCGATCGAGCGCGGTCTATGCGATCCTGAAGGACGAGTGGCGCGGCTGACATGCTCCACGGCTGGATCATCATCGACAAGCCGGTCGGCCCCGGCTCGACCCAGATCGTGTCCGCCGTCAAGCGGGCGCTGCGCACTGGCGGCTATGCGAAAGCAAAGGTGGGGCATGGCGGCACGCTCGACCCGCTGGCGTCGGGCGTGCTGCCGATCGCGCTGGGCGAGGCGACCAAGCTGTGCGGGCGGATGCTCGATGCGGACAAGGGCTATGACTTCACGATCGCGTTCGGCGCACGGACCGACACGCTGGACCGCGAGGGTCCGGTGGTGGAGACCAGCGACGTGCGACCGACCCTCGCCGAGGTGGAGGCGGCGCTGGCGGCGTTCACCGGACCGATCGATCAGGTGCCGCCGATCTATTCCGCGCTGAAGGTGGATGGCAGGCGGGCCTATGATCTGGCGCGGGCGGGCGAGGACGTGGCGATGAAGCTGCGCTCGGTGACGGTGCATGCGCTGAGCGTCATGTCTGCTTCCCCCGAGCGCGGTGGCGGGCAGTTGGCGGGGGTCACGCTGTCCGCCCGCGTCTCCAAGGGCACCTACATCCGCAGCCTGGCGCGGGACATTGCGGCGGCGGTGGGCACGGTTGGCCATGTCGCCATGCTGCGGCGGACGAAGGCGGGGCCGTTCGGGCTGGATCGGGCGATATCGCTGGACAAACTCGACGAAATGGCCCATGCGCGCCGCCTTGAAGACATACTCTTGCCGCTGACGGCGGGGCTGGACGACATCCCGGCCCTACCCGTCTCCCCCGATCAGGCAAGGGCGCTCCGCGAGGGGCGCAAGGTGATCGGGGCAGCCGCAGCCCTTGGCACAGCATCGGGGCTCCACATGGCGTTCGACGGACCCGTTCCGATCGCGCTGGTGGAGTTTTCCGGGCCGGAACTCAGGGTGGTGCGCGGTTTCAACGTATAAGATGTCGAGGGAAACAGCATGACGATCACCGCAGAACGCAAGACCGACCTCATCAAGGAACATGGCCGCAGCGAAGGCGACACCGGCTCCCCCGAGGTCCAGATCTCGATCCTGACCGAACGGATCGTCAACCTGACCGAGCATTTCAAAACGCATCAGAAGGACAACCACTCGCGCCGCGGCCTGCTGATGATGGTAAACAACCGCCGCAGCCTGCTGGACTATCTGAAGAAGAAGGACAGCGCGCGCTATCAGGCGCTGATCGCGAAGCTGGGGCTTCGCAAATAATCCGGACGGCCCCCGCCTCGGGGGCCGTTTCGATTCCGGGCCAGCGCGGGTGCGCGGTCCGGCACTGCCCGCATCGTGGCACGAGGCCGCGATCCGGTTACCGGGCACCCTGCCCGGATCGGGGCTGATCGCAGCCCCCATAGGCCCCGGTGGCATACGGCCATCGGAGAGAAGGAAACGACATGTTCGATATCAAGAAGCAGGAAATCCAGTGGGGCGGCAAGACGCTGACGCTGGAGACGGGCCGCGTTGCCCGCCAGGCCGATGGCGCCGTGATGGCGACGCTCGGCGAGACGGTGGTGCTGTGCGCCGTGACGGCCGCGCGCTCCGTGAAGGACGGGCAGGATTTCTTCCCGCTCACCGTGCATTATCAGGAAAAGTACAGTGCGGCCGGCCGCATCCCCGGCGGCTTCTTCAAGCGTGAGCGTGGCGCGACCGAAAAGGAGACGCTGACCAGCCGCCTGATCGATCGCCCGATCCGTCCGCTGTTCCCGGAAGGGTTCTACAACGAGATCAACG
>CAXTTS010000287.1:0-3348 GCA_964247265.1 uncultured Sphingomonadaceae bacterium | reverse complement strand
CGGTCGGCAGCGCGATCGCCTCGTCCAGCGCGTTGGTGTGGAGCGACTGGGTGCCCCCCAGCATCGCCGCCATCGCCTCGATCGTCGTCCGCATCACATTATTGTACGGATCCTGCTCGGTCAGCGACACGCCCGAGGTCTGGCAGTGCGTCCGCAGCATCTTGCTGCGCTCGTCCTTCGCGCCAAGGTTCGTCATCACCCGGTGCCACAGCACGCGCGCCGCGCGCAGCTTGGCAATTTCCATGAAGAAGTTCATGCCTATCGCGAAGAAGAAGCTCAGCCGCCCGGCGAACTTGTCGATGTCGAGCCCGCTCGCGACGCCGTATTTCACATATTCCATGCCGTCGGCGATGGTGAAGGCCAGCTCCTGCACCTGCGTCGCGCCGGCTTCCTGCATGTGGTAGCCGGAGATCGAGATCGAGTTGAACTTCGGCATCTCGCGCGACGTGTAGCCGAAGATGTCCGAGATGATCCGCATGCTCGGCTCGGGCGGGTAGATGTACGTGTTGCGGACCATGAACTCCTTGAGGATGTCGTTCTGGATGGTCCCGTCCAGCTGCGCGCGCGGCACGCCCTGTTCCTCGCCCGCGACGATGAAGAAAGCGAGGATCGGGATCACCGCGCCGTTCATCGTCATCGAGACGGACATCTTGTCGAGCGGGATGCCGTCGAACAGGATCTTCATGTCGTCGATCGTGTCGATCGCCACGCCCGCCTTGCCGACATCGCCGGTCACGCGCGGATGATCGCTGTCATAGCCGCGATGGGTGGCGAGATCGAACGCGACCGAAAGCCCCTTCTGCCCCGCCTTCAGATTGCGATGATAGAAGGCGTTGCTGGCCTCGGCGGTGGAGAAACCGGCATATTGGCGGATCGTCCACGGCCGCCCGGCATACATGGATGCGCGCACGCCGCGGGTGAATGGCGCGAAGCCCGGCAGGCCCGGATCGGTCGTCACGTCCTCGGCGGTGTAGAGCGGCTTCACCGAGATGCCCTCGGGCGTGTTCCAGGTGAGATCCTGGCCCTTCACCTCCTTGGCGGCGGCGGCTTCCCACTTCGCCAGCGTCGGGCTGGCCGACGGCTCGGGCAGGTCGCGCGGCTTTGGGGCGGCGCCGGTGTCCTCGCCGGTGTTGATCTCGATGGTCATCTCACTTCCCCATCCAAATTCCGGCCCATCCAAATTCCGGCCCATCCAAAATTCCGGATCGCATCAATGCGCGCCCTTCGGCGTTTCCATGATCTCGGTCAGCACGCCGCCCATGTCCTTCGGGTGGACGAAGAATATCAATGTGCCGTGCGCGCCGATGCGCGGTTCGCCCAGCACCTTCTTCCCCATCGCCAGGAACTCGTCGCGTGCCGCGTGGATATCCGGCACCTCGTAGCACAGGTGATGCTGCCCGCCCGCCGGGTTCTTGGCCAGGAAGCCGCGAATGCCCGGCGACTCGCCAATCGGCTCGATCAGTTCGATCTGCGTGCCCTCGGTCCCCGCCGCGCCCGGCGTATGGACGAAGCACACCTTCACGCCCTGTTCGGGCATGTCGAACGGCTCCGTCACCACGCTCGCCCCCATCACCTCCCGGTAGAAGGCGATGGCGTCCACGATCGATGGCGTCGCCACGCCGACATGGTTGAGCCGGCCGAGCTTCATGCCGCCAGCTTCTCGTCGGCCAGCCGCTCCACCACCAGGGCGATGCCCTGCCCGCCGCCGATGCACATCGTCACCAGCCCGTAGGTCGCATCCTGCCGATCGAGTTCGGCCAGCAGCTTCACCGTCAGGATCGCCCCGGTCGCGCCGACCGGGTGGCCGAGCGAGATGCCCGAGCCGTTGACGTTCACCTTCTCGGGATCGAAGCCCAGCGAATTGGCCACCGCGCAGGCCTGCGCGGCGAACGCCTCGTTCGACTCGATCACGTCGATCTGGTCGAGGCTCAGCCCCGCTCGCTTAAGCGCGATCGGCACGGCGTATATCGGCCCCAGCCCCATCACGTCGGGCGAGACGCCGGCATGACCCCAGCCGAGGATCTTCGCGCGCGGCGAAAGCCCCTTGGCCGCCGCCGCATCCGCCGATGCCAGCACCAGCGCCGCCGCGCCGTCGTTGATCCCGCTGGCATTGCCCGGCGTCACCGTGCCGTCCTTCTTGAACGCCGGCTTCAGCTTGGCCAGCGCCTCCGGCGTGGTTTCGCCACGCACATGCTCGTCCGTGTCGAACGCCACCACGCCCTTGCGCGTCTTGATCTCGACCGGGACGATCTGGTCCTTGAAGCGACCGTCGGCCTGTGCGGCGGCGGCGCGGCGATGGCTTTCGGCCGCGGCCTCGTCCTGTGCCACGCGGCCGATCTGGTGCTGCTCGGCGATGTTCTCGGCGGTGATGCCCATGTGGTAGTCGTCGATCGGGTCGCTCAGCGTCGCGGTCAGCGCGTCCAGCATCTGCACCGCGCCCATCTTCTGGCCGAAGCGCGCGGCCGTGACGTAATGCGGCGATCGGCTCATGCTCTCCGCACCACCGGCCACCGCGAAATCCGCCTCGCCCAGCGTAATCATCTGCGCGGCGGAGACGATCGCCTGCACCGACGATCCGCACAGCCGGTTCAGCGTCAGCGCCGGCGCCTCCACCGGCACGCCGGCGTTCAGCGCGGCGACGCGCGCCAGATAGGCGTCCTGCGGCACCGTCGGGATCACCTGCCCCATCACGACATGCTGCACGTCGCCGGCCTCGATGCCCGATCGCGCGATCGCCTCGCGGATCACGATCTCACCCAGCTTGGCGGGCGCGACATCCTTCAGCGCGCCGCCAAAATCGCCGATCGCGGTCCGGGCGCCGCCCAGGATCACCACTTCCTTGTTCATCGAAATCTCCACCTCGTCAGGCCCGGTATATAGGATGCCTGCGCCCCGCACCCAGCCTGCCGATCACCTCGTTTCACCTCATCTCCGCTCACAGCGGGATGTTGTCATGCTTCTTCCACGGATTCTCCAGCTGCTTGTTGCGCAGCTTGCGCAGGCCCAGCGCGATGCGGCGGCGGGTGGAATGCGGCATGATGACCTCGTCGATGAAGCCCTTGCTCGCCGCCACGAACGGGTTGGCGAAGCGCGCTTCATATTCGGCGGTGCGTTCGGCGATCTTGTCCTTGTCGCCGATGTCCTTGCGGAAGATGATCTCCACCGCGCCCTTCGCGCCCATCACCGCGATCTCGGCGGTGGGCCACGCATAATTGAGGTCGCCGCGCAGATGCTTCGAGCTCATCACGTCATAGGCGCCGCCATAGGCCTTGCGGGTGATGACGGTGATCTTGGGCACGGTCGCCTCGGCATAGGCGAACAGCAGCTTGGCGCCGTGCTTGATGATGC
>CAXTTS010000286.1:0-3388 GCA_964247265.1 uncultured Sphingomonadaceae bacterium | reverse complement strand
GGCCGGTGCCCTTGCCCACTTCCTTGGTGGTGAAGAACGGATCGAACGCGCGCTCGATCACCTCGGGGGTCATGCCGCCGCCGGTGTCGCTGACGCAGATCAGCACATATTGCCCCGGCTCCACCTCGCTGCGGGTGCGCGCATAGGCATCGTCGAGATGGGCGTTGTTCGTCTCGATCGTCAGCCGGCCGCCTTCCGCCCCCGTCCCGACGATCGCGTCGCGCGCGTTGACCGCAAGGTTCAGCACCGCATTCTCCAGCTGCGAGGGGTCGGCATAGGTGCGCCAGAGCCCGCCGCTCAACACCGTCTCCACCGCGATCTGCTCGCCCAGCGTCCGCCGCAGCAGTTCGGACATGCCGGAGACGAGCTTGTTCGCGTCGATCGGCACCGGCGCCAGCGGCTGCTGGCGCGAGAAAGCGAGCAGCCGGGCGGTGAGGGCGGCGGCGCGCTCCGCACCTTCGCGCGCATTGTCCAGGCAGCGGGACAGCCGCTCGGGATCGCCGGACCGGCGCCGCGCCATATCGAGGCTGCCGATCACGATCGCCAGCATATTGTTGAAATCATGCGCGATCCCGCCGGTGAGCTGGCCGATCGACTCCATCTTCTGCAACTGGCGAAGCTGGCCCTCGGCATCCTCCCGCGCGGCCATCTCGCGTTCCGTCGCGCGGGCGGAGTCGCGTGCCTCGTCCCGCGCGCGTTCCATTTCCAGATAGCGGGCGCGGGCATCGCGGATCATCAGCGCCGCCACCGCGAGAACCAGCAGCACGGCGGCGATCTGGCCGGCGATCAGCCACCAGATCAGCGCCTGCACATGGCCGATCCGCTGTTCGAGCAACCGCGACTCCACGGCCTTCATGCCGCCCAGCACATGGTTGATCGCGTGCATCAGCCGCTGCCCGCGCCCCAGGTCAACCAGCCGGACCGCATCGTCCCGGCGCTGCTGCCGCACCAGATCGACGCCTGCGCGGGCGAAGGCGATCTTGTCCGCCACCAGCCGTTCGAGCATCGCGCCGGCCGGTTGCTGCGCCGGATTGTCGGCCGTCTCCCGGCGCAGATCGGCAACCGCCCGGTTCAGCCGGACGACGGCCGCGTCCAGATCCTCGACATAGCTGCTATTGCCCGCGATCAGCACGCCGCGATGGCTCGACTCCACGGTGCGGACGAGTTCGCGCACGTCGCCGATCCGCAATTCGACGATCAGCGTGTGGCGCACCCAGTCGTTCGCCCGGTCCTGTTCCCGCGCCAGCAGGATGCCGCCAAGCACGGCCAGCACGACCAGCACCATCCCGACGAGCGGCAGAATCGGCATTCGACGGAAGGAGGGCGGCGCCGGCATCGGCGGCGTTTTGATGCCTCGCCCGGGCCAGCGCAAGGCGCATCATCGCGCCGCCGCAACGATCTCCGCCCAGGCTGCCTCGTCGATCACGGCGATACCCAGTTCCTCGGCCTTGCGGCGTTTCGATCCGGCGTCCGCGCCGACGATCACGAGATCGGTCTTCTTCGATACCGACGCCGCCACCTTCGCCCCCAGCGCGTCCGCCTGCGCCTTGGCCTCATCACGCGAGAGGGTTTCGAGCTTGCCGGTGAACACCAACGTCTTGCCGCTCACCGACGACGCGCGGGTTTCATGCACCACGTCCTGCGGGGTGACGCCCGCGCCGAGCAGATCGTCCACCACCGCGACATTGTGCGGCTCCGCGAAGAAATCGAGCAACGCCTCGGCCACTTCCGGTCCGATGCCCGGCGTCTCGACGGCGGCGGCGATGTCCTTGGCGCGGCGGATGGCGAACTTGCGCTCCGTCTCGCCGACCGCCGGCGCCAGCGCGTCGCGCCGGGCGAGCGCCTCGCCGATCATCGCCCTGAACGCCGCGAACGAGACATAGCGACGCGCGAGATCGCGGGCGGTGATCTCGCCCACATGGCGGATGCCGAGCGCGAACAGGAAGCGATCGAGCGGCGGGGTGCGCTTCGCGTCGATCGCCGCGATCAGGTTGCGCGCGGAAACCTCCGCCCAGCGTTCGCGCGCGAGCAACGCCTCCTCGGTCAGGCGATAAATGTCGGCGGGGGACTGGATCAGCCCGTCGTGAAAGAAGTTCTCGATATTGGTGATGCCCAGCCCCTCGATATCGAGTGCCTGGCGCGAGGCGAAATGGCGCAGCCGCTCCACCCGCTGCGCAGGGCAGATCAGCCCGCCGGTGCAGCGTATGTCCACCTCGCCTATCTCATGCTCCGCTGCCGATCCGCATTCGGGGCAGGTCTGCGGGAACGGCCAGGTGCCGCGCGTCTCGTCGCGCGACAGGTTCTCGACGATCTGCGGGATCACGTCGCCCGCGCGCTGCAGGATCACGCGGTCGCCGGGCCACACGTTCAGCCGGCCGATCTCGTCGGCATTGTGCAGCGTCGCGTTGGTGACGACGACACCGCCGACCGTCACCGGCTCCAGCCGCGCCACCGGCGTCAGCTTGCCGGTGCGGCCGACCTGGATGTCGATCCGCTGGAGCGTGGTCTGCGCCTGCTGCGCCGGGAATTTGTGCGCGATCGCCCAGCGCGGCGCGCGTCCGACATGGCCCAGCCGCCTTTGCCAGTCGAGCCGGTCCACCTTGTAGACCACGCCGTCTATATCGAACGGCATGTCCGCGCGCGCCGCCTCCACCGCGCGATAATGCGCCAGCGCGGCGTCCACTCCGTCGACCCGCGCGAGGCGATCGGAGACGGGCAGGCCCCACGCCGCGATCGCCGCCATCACGTCACCTTGGGTCTCGGCCGGCATTGACGATGCCTCGCCCCAGCCATGCGCCAGGAAGCGCAGCGGGCGGGTGGCGGTGATCGCGGCATCCTTCTGGCGCAGCGATCCGGCGGCGGCGTTGCGGGGATTGGCGAACTGCCGCGCCTTCGCCGGATCGACCGCTTCGGCGAGCAGCCGCGCATTCAGCGCGGCAAAATCGGCCTTGTCCATATACACCTCACCACGCACCTCGAAGATGGCGGGCGGATCGTCGGTGGCGAGGGTCGCGGGAATGTCGCGGATCGTGGCGACGTTGGCGGTGACGTTCTCGCCAGTCTGCCCGTCGCCGCGTGTCAGCGCGAGCACCAGCTTGCCCGCCTCGTAGCGCAGCGAGCAGGAAAGGCCGTCGATCTTCGGCTCGGCGGTCAGCGCCACCGCTTCGTCTTCGGCGAGGTTCAGGAAGCGGCGGACACGGGCGACGAACTCCGCCACCTCCTCATCGGTAAAGGCATTGTCCAGGCTCAGCATCGGCCGCGCATGCGCCACCTTGGCAAGATGGCCCGCAGGCGCCGCGCCGACCAGCCGGCTTGGGCTGTCCGCCCGCACCAGATCGGGAAACGCCTCCTCCAGCGCGGCATTGCGTCGGACGAGCGCGTCATAATC
>CAXTTS010000285.1:0-3407 GCA_964247265.1 uncultured Sphingomonadaceae bacterium | reverse complement strand
GATCGCCGCGCGCCTGCCGCACCCGCGTCGCCCGCTGCCGCGGCTCGCGCTCGCCAACCTCCACCGTCCGGCCGCGCAGACCGACCGGCTCGTCGTTGCGCTCGGCCTCGGCCTCACTTTGTTCGCCACGCTGGCGGTGATCGAGACCAACCTCTCCGGCCAGATCGCGCGGACGGTGCCGGCCAAGGCGCCCAGCTTCTTCGCGCTGGACATCCCCAATGGCGAGGTTGATCGCTTCCGCGCGCTGGTGGCCCGCGTGTCGCCGGGCGCGGTGGTGAAGACGGTGCCGTCACTGCGCGGGCCGGTGGTCTCCTATGCCGGCAAGCGCGTGGCGGACATGAAGACGATCCCTGATGGCGCGTGGATCCTGCGCGGTGATCGCGGCCTCACCTACGCCGCCGATCTGCCGGAGGGCAGCCGCGTCGTCGCCGGCAAATGGTGGCCGCACGATTATGCCGGCCCGCCGCTCGTCTCGATCGACGTGAAGGCGGCGGACATACTCGGCCTCAAGGTCGGCGATCCGCTCACCGTGTCGGTGCTCGGCGTGGAGGTGACGGCGACGATCGCCTCGCTGCGGGAGATCGACTGGGACACGATGGGCTTCAACTTCGTCCTCGTCTTCTCGCCCGGCGTGCTGGAAGGCGCGCCGCACAGCAACATGGCCACGATCGCGATGGCACCGGCTGGGGAGGCCGCGCTGAACCACGCCGTCACCGCCGATTTCCCCTCGGTCTCGCTGATCCGCATCAAGGAGGTGCTGGCGCAGGTCTCCGCCTTGCTCGGCCAGCTTGCCGTCGCGGTGCGGGCGGCGGCGTCGGTCGCGGTGGCGGCGGGCATCGCCGTGCTGATCGGCGCGATCGCCGCCTCCCGCCAGGCGCGCATCCGCGATGCCGTGCTGCTGAAGCTGCTCGGCGGCACCCGTCGCCAGATCCTCGCCGCGCAGGCGATGGAATATGCCGCGCTCGCCGCGATCGTCTCGGTGATCGCGCTGGCCGTGGCGGCGGGCGCCGGCTGGTATGTGGTCGTCCGCCTGTTCGGGCTGGAATGGGGGCCGGACTGGACGGTGGTGATCGCCACCCTCGCCGGTGGTGCCGCCCTTACGCTCGCCATCGGCCTGCTCGGGGCGCTGCCGGCGCTGCGGGCACGGCCGGCGCGGGCGCTGCGCGAGCTATAGCCTCACCGCGCCGCGAACTCCTCCACGCAGGCGCGCAGCCAGTGCGCCACCGCCTCCATCCGCGCCAGCCGGCGCATGTCGCCCTGCGTCACCAGCCAGAAGCTGCGGCGCAGCGTGATCGCATCGTCGAGCAGCGGCACCAGCGCCGGATCGCGATCGCCGATGAAGGCGGGCAGCACGCCGATGCCCGCCCCGCTCGCCACCAGCCGGTGCTGTACGTTGATGCTGGTGCTGCGCAGCCCCGGCTCCAGCCCGGCGCCGATCTCCCCCAGATAGTCGAGTTCGGGGGCGTAGATGAACTCCGGCACATAGCCGATCAGGCTGTACCGGCCGAGATCCTCGACGCGGCGCGGCGGCGCGCGGCCGGCCAGATACGCCGCCGACCCATATAGCCGCAGCCGGTAATCGCCCAGCTTCGCCGCCACCAGCCGGCCCTTGCGCGGGCGCGCCAGCATCACCGCCATGTCCGCCTCCCGTTTGGAGGGGTTGAGGAAGCCGGAAGCGGTGACGAGATCGATCCGGATATCGGGATGCGCCGCGTGGAAGGCGGGCATCGCCGGCGCCAGCACCCAGGTGGCGAAGCCTTCCGCCACGCTCAGCCGGACATGGCCGGAAAGGCTCGCCGGGTCGCCGCTCTCGCCCACCGCGTCCAGCGCCGCCTGTTCGATCGCCTCGGCATGGCCGAGCAGCGCCTCGCCGCGCTCGGTCAGCCGCCGGTCTCCGCCGATCGCCTCGAACAAAGGCGCGCCCAGCGCCGCCTCCAGCCGCGCCAGCCGCCGGCCGATCGTCGTCGCGTCCATCGCCAGCGCGCGCGCGGCGGGCGCGATCCGCCGCGCGCGCGCGACGCTCAGGAAGATGCGCAGGTCGTCCCAGTCGAACATGGCCCAGCATACTGCATTTTCGCAGGATGTACCTGCAACTATGCCTACTTGCGTGCATTTACACAAAGGATCATCAGGACGGTCGAGCATGGCGCGCCAACGACGCGCAGCGAATCCCGCGCGCCCCGATGCGCGCCGATGCAGGAGCAGGATCATGGCATTGCAGGCCCGTACGTTCGCCAACGATCAGGAGAAGGCCGATCACGACGAGATCGCGGCGCTCGTCGCCCGCTCGCGCAAGGCGCAGCTCGCGATCGAGGATTATACGCAGGAGCAGGTGGACGAACTGATCCGCGCGATGGTGTGGTCGGTCGCGCGCGAGGACGTGGCGAAGAAGATCGCCCAGTTCACCGTCGAGGAGACCCAACTCGGCAATTACGACGGCAAATATCTCAAGATCTTCCGCAAGACCCGCGCCACCCTGATGGACATCATCGACGACAAGTCGGTCGGCATCATCGAGGAGGATCACGAACGCAACCTCGTCAAGATCGCCAAGCCGGTCGGCGTGATCGGCGCGCTTTCGCCCTCGACCAATCCGGAGGCGACCCCGGTCATCAAGGCGATCTCGGCGGTCAAGGGCCGCAACTCGATCATCGTCGCGCCGCACCCGCGCGCCAAGATGACCAACAAGATGATCTGCGACTATATGCGCGCCGCGCTCAAGGATCTCGGCGCGCCCGAGGATCTGGTCCTCAGCATCGACATCCCCTCGGTCAACAAGACCAATGAGCTGATGAAGCAGTGCGACCGCGTGCTCGCCACCGGCGGCACGCCGATGGTGAACGCGGCCTATTCCAGCGGCACCCCGGCGCTCGGTGTCGGCGTCGGCAACGCCGTCATCACCGTGGACGAGACGGCCGACCTGGACGACGCGGCCGAGAAGATCCGCATCTCCAAGACGCTCGATCTCGCCGCCTCCTGCTCGTCCGACAATTCGGTGCTGCTGGTCGAGTCGATCTATGACGAGATGCTGGAGAAGCTGAAGGCGAAAGGCGGCTACGTCCTGAACGACGAGCAGAAGCAGAAACTCCAGAACACGCTGTGGATCGACGGATCGATCAACGCCAAGGTGGTGGCGCAGCCCGCCGCGACGATCGCCGGCATGTCCGGCTTCGACATACCGGAAGGCACGCAGTTCCTCATCATCCCGGAGACGGGCTATGGCGCGCAATTCCCCTTCTCGGGCGAGAAGCTCACAGTTACCATGACGCTCTACAAGGTGAAGGACATCGACGAGGCGATCGCGATGACCAACAACATCCAGAGCTATCAGGGCCAGGGCCACAGCTGCGGCATCTATTCGCAGAGCGACGACAATATCCTAAAGCTCGCCGCCGCGACCAAGACCT
>CAXTTS010000284.1:1514-3410 GCA_964247265.1 uncultured Sphingomonadaceae bacterium | reverse complement strand
TATCGATACAAGGCTGCTGGCGAACGTGCTGCTGCGCGACCTTGCCCGCTCGGGCCGGCTCGCCCGGCTGCGCATCCGCTTGCAGGACCGGCCGGGCGCGCTGTTCCAGGTCTCCCGCATATTCGACCAGCATGCGGTAAACATCCTGGAGCTGGCGCATCAGCGGATCTTCACCAACCTGCCGGCCAAGGGGCTGAGCCTGGATGTGGAATGCGAGACCCGCGACAAGGCACATCTCGATCGACTGGTGGCGACCCTGATGTCGGAGGGCTATGAGGTGACGCCGGTGGAGCTGGCCTGAGCTGACTAAATGAGCAGTCTTCGGACCTTGACCCGCGGAATCATGGTAAACGCGCTTTTCAGATAAGGCTTCGCGCCCCATAGTCGTTATACGTCGTATCGGCATGGACGTCGTGACGCACAGGGGCTCCAGCGAGACGTGACCGCGCAATTCCGCTTTCCGCGCTTCTTCGTGACGACGCCTTCGCCCTGCCCCTATCTGGCGGGCAAGACCGAGCGGAAGGTGTTCACCGAGTTGAGCGGCCCCCATGCGGGCGAACTGAACGACGCGCTGGGCCGCATCGGCTTCCGCCGCAGCCAAGGCGTGGCGTACCGGCCGAGCTGCCTCGATTGTACCGCCTGCGTCTCGGTCCGCGTCGTCTCCGGCGAGTTCCGGCCGAATGCCAGCCAGCGCAAGCTGATGCGCCGGCATGAGGATCTGACGATCACCGCCTGCAAGCCGTGGACCACCGAGGAGCAGTTCGACCTGCTGCGCCGCTATCTCGCCGCGCGCCATCCCGGTGGCGGCATGGCCGACATGGACGAGCAGGATTTCGCCGACATGGTCGAGCAGACGCCGGTGAACACCTATGTGATCGAGTATCGCGATCCCGCCGGGCGGCTGGTGGGTGCCTGCCTGAGCGATCAGCAGGCGGACGGCCTGTCGATGATCTACAGCTTCTTCGAGCCGGACGATGCGGACCGCCCCGGCCTCGGCACCTTCATCATCCTCGACCATATCACCCGCGCCGCGCGGGCCGGGCTACCCTATGTCTATCTCGGCTATTGGGTGAAGGGATCGGCGCGGATGCAGTATAAGGTGCGCTTCAAGCCGATCGAGCGGCTGGGGCCGGCCGGCTGGCAGCGTTTCGATCCGGTCGACCCTTCCCCCGATCGCCTCCGCCCCCTGACGGCCTGACGCGACCGGGCGCGTCCGCCCCGGATCGCGCGCTCACTCCACCGTGACGGATTTCGCCAGGTTGCGCGGCTGGTCCACATCCGTGCCCTTCGCCACCGCGACGTGATAGGCCAGCAGCTGCACCGGGATCGCGTAGACGATCGGGGCGATCAGCGGATGCACCTTCGGCATCGTGATCGTGGCGAGGCAATCGTCGCCCGCCTCGGCGATACCGTCATAGTCGGACACCAGCACCACCTTGCCGCCGCGCGCCTGCACCTCCTGCATGTTCGAAACCGTCTTCTCGAACAGCGGGCCCGAGGGCGCCAGGACGATCACCGGCACCTGATCGTCGATCAGCGCGATCGGCCCGTGCTTCATCTCGCCCGCCGCATAACCTTCGGCGTGGATATAGCTGATTTCCTTGAGTTTCAGCGCGCCTTCCAGCGCCAGCGGGTAATCCGGCCCGCGGCCCAGATACAGCACGTCACGCGCCTGCGCGATCGATCCGGCCATCGCCTCGATCGCGCTGTCATAAGCGAGCGCGGCGTTGATCGATGCCGGCGCCTCGCTCAGATGACGGACGATGCGGCGTTCCTCCTCGTCTGTCAGCCGGCCCTTGGCGCGGGCGAGGTTGGCGGCAAGCGCCGCCAGCACGGCGAGCTGACAGGTGAACGCCTTGGTGGAGGCGACGCCAATCCCCGGGCCGGCGTGGGTCG
>CAXTTS010000284.1:0-1504 GCA_964247265.1 uncultured Sphingomonadaceae bacterium | reverse complement strand
ACAGTAGATCCGCCTCGCGTGCCATCGTCGAGGTCGGCACGTTGACGACGACGGCGATCTTCTGGCCGCCGCTGCGGGCATGACGCAGCGCCGCCAGCGTGTCGGCCGTCTCGCCCGACTGGCTGACGAAGAGGGCAAGGCCGCCCTCCTCCATCACCGGCTCGCGGTAGCGAAATTCGGAGGCGACATCGATTTCCACCGGCACGCGGGCGAAACGCTCGATCCAGTATTTCGCGACCATGCCGGCATAATAGCTGGTGCCGCACGCGACGATCGTCACGCGGCGAATACCGCCGAGATCGAAGTCCGGCACCGGCAACGCCACCCGGCCCTCTAGCGGGCGGAGATAGGAATTCAGCGTCTGCGCGACGACGACCGGCTGCTCGTAAATCTCCTTGAGCATGAAGTGGCGATGATTGCCCTTGTCGATCATCGCGCCGACCACGCCCGAGATCGTGACCGGCCGCTCGACCGGCTGATCGTCCTTGTCGTAGATCTGGGTGCCGTTCTCGCGGGTGATGACGACCCAGTCGCCCTCTTCGAGATAGGCGATGCGCTGGGTGAGCGGCGCCAGCGCCAGCGCATCGGATCCGAGATAGGTCTCGCCGTCGCCATAGCCGACGACCAGAGGCGATCCGAGCCGCGCGCCGACGATCATGTCCGGCCGCTGGCGGAACAGGATGGCGAGCGCGAAGGCACCGCGCAGCCGCTTGAGCGAAAGGCGGACAGCCTCGATCGGATCGACGCCGGCCTCCACCTGCGCGGATATCAGGTGGGCGACGACCTCGCTGTCCGTCTGGCTTTCAAAGACATGACCCCTGGCGGCAAGTTCCTCGCGCAAGGCCTTGAAGTTCTCGATGATTCCATTGTGAACCAGCGCGACCTCGCCGGTCGCATGGGGGTGGGCGTTGCTGGTGGTCGGGCCGCCATGCGTCGCCCAGCGGGTGTGGGCGATGCCGGTGTGGCCGGGCAGCGGCTCCGCCGCCAGGACACGGGCGAGATTGTCGAGCTTCCCCTCCGCGCGCCGGCGATCGAGCCGGTCGTCATGGATCGTGCAGATGCCGGCCGAATCATAGCCGCGATATTCGAGCCGGCGCAGCCCCGCGAGCAGGCGATCCGCAACCGATTCCGCACCGAGAATACCGATAATGCCGCACATGCTACCCTGCTTTCCTGATCGTAGGCCGCGCGGTTAGCAGCGCGGCCAATCCTTATCGTTGAAGCGACCTGAACTTTTCTTAACGCGCCGCCTTCTTCGCCCGCATGATCTCGCGGAAGCGGGTGGCCCAGCCGGCCTTCTCCTGCTGCGGCGGGCGGACGAGCGCCAGCGCACCGGCGGCCACATCCTTCGTCAGCACGGCGCCCGCCCCGACGATCGCCCCCTCGCCGACCGACACCGGCGCGACGAGCGCGCTGTTCGAGCCGATGAAGGCGCCCGCGCCGATGTTTGTCCGATATTTGAAGAAGCCGTCATAATTGCAGGTGATCGTGCCCGCGCCGATGT
>CAXTTS010000283.1:855-3466 GCA_964247265.1 uncultured Sphingomonadaceae bacterium | reverse complement strand
TCAGGTCAGGTCACCAGCGGCGACCGTGCCAACCGCCGCCCCAGCCGCCGCCACCGCCGAAGCCCGGACCCCACAGGATCACCGGCGGCATGCCGAGGCCGCGCCCGCTGCGGAAGCGCGTGCCACCGCCGCCGCCACCACCGCCACCGCCCCGCCGCAGCATGGCGAGGATCACGAAGGCCGCGACGATGCCCCAGAATGCGAGGCCCAGCGGGAAACCGCCGCTCCCGCTCTGCCGCGCGTCATGCTCCTTCACCGCTGCGTCCAGCTTGGCCTTCGCCTCCGCGTCGGGCAGGCTCAGCTGCTCGATCAGCGCGTCGGTGCCGGCCGTCACGCCGCCCGGCAGGTCGCCGGCCTTGAAGGCGGGCAGCACCACGTTGGCGATGAGCAGCTTCGAATATAGATCGGTCAGCACCGGGGTGAGCCCATAACCAACCTCCACCCGCACCTTGCGCTCGTTCGGCGCCACGATCAGGATGGCGCCATTATCCAGCCCCTTCAGCCCCACGCCCCAGGCGCGGCCGAGCTGATAGCCATAATCCTCTATCGTGCGATCCTGCAGGCTCGGGATCGTCGCCACCACCAGCTGCCGCCCGGTGCGCTTTTGCAGCGCGTCGAGCTTGGCCGCCAGCGCCGCCTCCGTCTCCGGCGGCAGCACGTTGGCCGCATCGACGACGAAGCCGGTGAAAGGCGGAAAACTCTGCGCCCATGCCGGCCCGCCCACCAGCAGGGCAAGCAGCAGCAGGAGGGCGTGAAACCCGCGAGGCAGGCAGCGGGCCGTCACCCGCCTAACCTCAGAAGGTCACCGTCGGCGCGACCTGCGCGTTCGGCGATACCGCCTCGAACGGCACCTTCGGCTTCGCCCCGTAGAAGATCTTGGCGCCGATCGCATCGGGGAAGGTGCGGATGCGGGTGTTATAGGCCTGCACCGCCTCGTTATAGTCGCGCCGCGCGACGCGGATCTGGTTCTCGGTCCCTTCCAGCTGGCCCTGCAGTCCGAGGAAGTTCTCGTTGGTCTGGAGCTGGGGATAGGCCTCCACCACGGTCCGCAACTGGCCCATCGCCTGGGTCAGCTGGTTCTGGGCATCGGCAAACTTCTTGAACTCGGCCGGGTTGCTCAGGTCGTCGCTGGTGATGTTGATCGAGGTCGCACGCGCGCGCGCCTCCGTCACCTTGGTCAGGGTGCCCTGCTCCTGCGCGCCTGCCGCCTTTACTGTGGCAACCAGATTGGGGATCAGGTCCGATCGCCGCTGATATTCGTTCTGCACGTCGGCCCAGCGGGCCTTTACCGCCTCGTCGGCGGTCGGCACGCTGTTCACCCCGCAGGCGGACAGCGCCAGCGCCGCGATCGGCGCGGCAAGGGCAGGGGAGAGGCGGCGGAACGGCGTCATGGCGGGCACCCTATCATGGCGAACAGGCGGCCTAGATAGACGCGGACAGGCGACGCGGCAATCGGCGGACTTGAAAAGCCAGGCAGGACGCGAGACACCCGGCCAAACCGAAGGGAAGGGCAGCCATGTTCAAGGAGTTCAGGACGTTCATCGCGCGCGGCAACGTGCTGGATCTCGCCGTGGCGGTGATCGTCGGCGCCGCGTTCAGCCGGATCGTCACTTCCCTGACGGACGACATCATCATGCCGGTGATCGGCAAGATCACGGGCGATCTCGATTTTTCCAACTATTTCTTCCGGCTGGGTGCCGTGCCGGCCAACTACACGGGTTCGCTCGACAGCTATGCGGATCTGAAGAAAGCGGGCGTGGCGATGATCGGCTACGGCCAGTTCGTCACGGTGCTGGTCAACTTCATCATCGTCGCGTTCGTCATCTTCATGCTCATCCGGGCGGTGCATCGGCTGCTCGATCGGCAGAAGCGCGAGGATGCGGCGGCGGCAGCCGCGGCGCCAGCGCCCGAGACGGCCGATCTGGTGCTGCTGCGCGAAATCCGCGACGAGCTGCGTACGCGCCGGCTTTAGCTCGCCCCTTTCCATCCGGCCGCCAAGCGCCTATATCATGCAGGCCGGGTTCGCCCGGCTATGGTGATAAATGATGTCGCATAATAGACGCAGCGGACCCGGGGGCAGTACCCGGCGGCTCCACCAAAAATCCCGGCGACGGGGTTTCTGACGGGGCCGAACCAGGATCGACGTGTGTTCAAAGGCGATGTTTTTGCCGGGCCTGATTGAGCCCTAAAACCAATCAAAACCATAAGTGCTAACGACAACGATGCACTCGCGATTGCTGCGTAACTGACGCCCTTCGGGGAATAGGTTACAAGGCTTAAGCGCGGTTCGGGCCGAACCGGGCAACAGAATCGGACACCGGCGGTACGGGGGGCACCGAGCAACAGAAGCTCCCCACTACATCCCCGCCGCAGCGTCATCGCCGGCCGGGATCGCCGATAGGCCATTACGACGATCCGAATGCAAGACGAGCCCCGAACGCGTGCTCGACGCCGCCGAAGCCTCTCGTCACGTCCCCCCAAAAAAAGAAATGGCGGGCGAGACCTTCGTCCCGCCCGCTATTCCTGGTTCGACGCCCGTAAGCGTCGACCCCGATCAGTCGTCGTTGCGCGTCAGGAAAGCCGGCGCGAAATCGGGCGCAGGGCCTTCCTC
>CAXTTS010000283.1:0-845 GCA_964247265.1 uncultured Sphingomonadaceae bacterium | reverse complement strand
GCCGCCTTCGCTGCGCTCGCGGCGCGGGCCGCGATCGGAACGCTCGCCGCCTTCGCGACGCGGGCCACGATCGCCACCCTCGCGGCGGGGGCCGCGATCGCCGCCATCACGGCGCGGTCCACGATCGCTGCGCTCGCCATCGCGGCGCGGACCGCGCTCGGAACGCTCGCCACCCTCGCGCGGCGGGCGGGCATCCTCCAGCTCGGCGCCGGTCTCCTGATCGACGACGCGCATCGACAGGCGCACCTTGCCGCGCGGATCGATCTCCAGCACCTTCACCTTCACGTCCTGCCCCTCGGACAGGACGTCGGAGACCTTCGCCACCCGCTCGTTCTTGATCTCGGAGACGTGGACGAGACCGTCCTTGCCACCCATGAAGTTCACGAACGCGCCGAAATCGACGAGGTTGACGACCTTGCCGTCATACACCTTGCCAACCTCGGCCTCCTGGGTGAGCCCGATGATCCACTTGCGCGCGGCCTCGATCTTCTTGGGGTCGGCGGACGAGATCTTGACGGTGCCGTCATCCTCGATGTCCACCTTGGCGCCAGTCGTCGCCACGATCTCGCGGATCACCTTGCCGCCGGTGCCGATCACGTCGCGGATCTTCTCCTTGGGCACCTGCATCGTCTCGACACGCGGCGCGTGGGCGGAAAGCTCCTCGCGGGTGTGGTCCAGCGCCTTGGCCATCTCGCCCAGGATGTGGGCACGGCCCTCGTTCGCCTGCGCGAGCGCGACCTTCATGATCTCCTCGGTGATGCCGGCGACCTTGATGTCCATCTGGAGCGAGGTGATGCCCTCGCTGGTGCCGGCCACCTTGAAGTCCATGTCGCCGAGATGATCCT
>CAXTTS010000282.1:0-3496 GCA_964247265.1 uncultured Sphingomonadaceae bacterium | reverse complement strand
GCGCCGGCCAGCGCGCGCGGATCGCGTCGCGCGCGGCGAACAGCCGGTCCGCCAGCCCGCCCAGCGAGGCGGGCAGCAAGGCCTCCAGCCGCTGGCGCAATGCCTTGGCAAGTCCCGCCGAAGCGCCGCCGGTGCCGATCGCAATCAGCACCGGATCGCGATCGACGATCGCCGGCAGGGTAAAGTCGCACAGGTCCGGCCGGTCCACCGCATTGACGAGGATGCCGCGCGCCTTCAGCCGCGCCACCGCCGCATCGGGATCGTCCAGCGCCACGATCGCCAGCGCCGCCGCGTCGGCCTCACCCACTACGCGCGCGCCGGCGCGATCGAGCAGCCGCCGCTTGGCCGCCGCCGCTTCTCCCTCGCCCAGCAGCATCACCGGACGGCCGGTCAGGCGAACGAAGATCGGCAGGCTATGCGTCATGCCCTCCTGTGCGCCGGCCGGGCATGTCGCTCCGCCTCACAGCCCCGCCTCACTACCCCGCCTTACAGGCCCGCGATGAACGCGCGCACCTCGTCGGCGATGTCCGCCCGCTCCAGCGCCAGCGCGATGTTCGCCTGGATGAAGCCGGCCTTGTCGCCGCAATCGTGGCGCATCCCGTCAAAGGTCTGCGCGTGGAACGGCTGCACCCCGATCAGCTTGGCCATCGCATCGGTCAGCTGGATCTCGTTGCCCGCGCCGCGCTCGCCCTTGCCGAGCAGGTCGAACACCTCGGGCTGCAAGATGTACCGGCCCACCGCCGCCAGCCGCGAAGGCGCCTTGCCCTTCGGCTTCTCGACCAGCCCCTTCACCTCCGTCACGGCGCCGTCGATCGCGCCGGGATCGACGATGCCGAAGCGGTCGGTATGCGCCTCGGGCACCTCCAGCACGGCGATGACGTTGCCGCCCTTCCGCTCATAGGTGTGGGCCATCTGCGCCAGGCAGGGGGAGGCCGGGTTCCACAGCAGCTCGTCGGGCAGCAGCACGGCGAACGGCTCGTCGCCGATCAGGTCGCGCGCGCACCATACGGCATGGCCCAGCCCCAGCGGCTCCTGCTGGCGGACGAAGGCGGCATTGCCCGGCGCCAGCCGGCTATCCTCCAGCAGCGCCAATATGTCGTGCTTCTGCTTCTCCTTCAGCGTCGCCTGAAGCTCGTAGGGGATGTCGAAATAGTCCTCGATCGCATTCTTGCCGCGCCCGGTGACGAAGATCATCTGCTCGATCCCGGCGGCGCGCGCCTCGTCCACCGCATATTGGATCAGCGGCTTGTCGACGACGGGCAGCATCTCCTTGGGCACCGCCTTGGTGGCGGGTAGGAAGCGGGTGCCCATCCCGGCGACGGGAAATACGGCCTTGCGAACGGGTTTCATGCGGTCTCCTCGACGACAAGCCACGGCGGCAGACTGTCCGCCGCGATCAGAGCCTCCAGCGGCTGCCGCGCCCGCACTACCGACCAATCGTTACCGGATACGATAACTTCAGGCGTCAGCGGGCGGCTATTATAGGTGCCCGCCATTGTCGCGCCATAGGCGCCGGCGGTCATGAAGGCGAGCAGGTCGCCCGCTTTGCTCTCGTCCATCGCGCGGTGCATGGCGAAGGTGTCGCCGCTCTCGCACACCGGCCCCACCACGTTGGCGGTGAAGCGGCGGCCCTTGGGCGCCACCGCGCGGATATCGTGCCACGCATCGTACAGGCTCGGCCGCATCAGGTCGTTCATCGCCGCGTCGACGATGACGAACGGCTCGGCCACCCCCTGTTTCACCCGGATCACCCGGGTCAGCAGGATACCGGCATTGGCGACGATCAGCCGCCCGGGCTCGAACACCAGCCTTGCGTTCCAGCCGGCGGTGACGCGCGCCACCATCGCCCCATAAGCGGCGGGCAGCGGCGGGGCGGGCAGCGCCGGATCGTAGGGCACGCCCAGCCCGCCACCCAGATCGGCCACGCCGATCGCGTGCCCCGCGCGGCGCAGCGATTCGATCAGCGTGCCGATCTTGCCGAACGCCGCCTCCAGCGGGGCAAGGTCGGTCAGCTGGCTACCGATATGCACCGCCACGCCCTGCACCGTCAGCCCCGGCAGGCGGCGTGCCAGCGCATAGGCATCGTGCGCGCGGTCATAGGCCACGCCGAACTTGTTCTCGGATTTGCCGGTGGAGATCTTGGCGTGGGTGCCGGCATCCACATCCGGATTGATGCGGAACGCGACCGGCGCCGACACCCCCATCTCCGTCGCCACGGCAGACAGCATCTCGGCCTCCGGCTCCGATTCCAGGTTGAATTGGAAGATGCGGTGGCGCAGCGCCAGCCGCATCTCGTCCGCCGTCTTGCCCACGCCTGAAAAGACGATCCGGTCGGCCGCCACACCAGCGTGCAGCGCGCGCAGCAATTCGCCCGCCGACACCACGTCCGCCCCCAGCCCGGCCTTTGCCAGCGTCGCGATCACCGCGGCGTTCGGATTGGCCTTCACCGCATAGGCGATCAGCGGCGCCTGCGGCAGCCCGGCCAGCGCCTCGCGGAACACGCGGGCGTGGCGCTCCATCGTCGCGGTCGAATAGACATAGACCGGCGTCCCCACCGCGTCCGCGATCTCGGGCAGCGGAACGTCCTCGACGTGCATCACGCCGCCGCGAATATCGAAATGGTCCATCTGCTCAGCCCGGCGGAGGAAGGTCGAAGCGGTCGTCCGGCCGCTCCTGCGATTTGGTCAGCAACTCCTCGCTCCGCACCGGCCGCTCGTCGGTGCGCGGCGTCAGCAGCTCGGCCGACGTCGGCACGGTCGCGGCGAAGGCGGGCTTGGGCGGCAGCGATGCGCCCAGCGGCGGCTTCAGCATCTCGCGCTGGCCGCAGCCGGCGAGCATCAGCAGCGCCGTACCCAGCAGGATCGTCCGGTTCATGCGTCCATCCCCAATGCCATGCGCGCCTCGGCCACCCGCGCGCGCACCTGGTCGGGCGCGGTGCCGCCGTGGCTGGTGCGGCTCGCCACCGATGCGTCCACGCTTAGCGCGTCGAACAGGCGGGCATCGATCCGCTCGTCTATCTCAAGCAGTTTCTCCAGCGGCACCTTGTCCAGCGCCACGCCCAGCCGCTCGGCCAGCCGCACCGCCATGCCGGTGATGTGATGCGCCTCGCGGAACGGGATGTCGCCCACCCGCACCAGCCAGTCGGCCAGGTCGGTCGCGGTGGCGAAACCCATCTCCGCCGCCGCGCGCATCCGCTTGGTCTGGAAGGTCACCGTCTCCACCATCCCGGTCATCGCCGCGATCGACAGGGCGAGCAGGTCGTGCGCCTCGAACACCGGCGGCTTGTCGTCCTGCATGTCCTTGGAATAGGCCAGCGGCAGGCCCTTCATCGTCATGGTTAGCGCCACCATGCAGCCGGCGATCCGCCCGCTATGCCCTCGCACCAGCTCGGCCGCATCCGGGTTGCGCTTCTGCGGCATGATCGAGCTGCCGGTCGAATAGGCATCGGGCAGGCTGACGAAACCGAACGGCTGGCTCGCCCAGATGATGAACTCCT
>CAXTTS010000281.1:0-3506 GCA_964247265.1 uncultured Sphingomonadaceae bacterium | reverse complement strand
GGGCCAGCGCCCGGTGCGCGGATCGTCCAGCCCCACCGGCTTCATCGGGCCATAGCGCAGCGTATCCAGGCCCCGCTCGGCCATCACCTCGATCGGCATGCAGCCGTCGAAATAGGGGGTGTTCGCCTCCCACTCCTTATAGGCCGTCTTCTCGCCGGCGATCAGCCCGGCGTGGAAGGCAAGATACTCGTCCTTGTTCAGCGCGCAGTTGATGTAGTCCTTGCCGTCGCCCCCAGGAGCCGTCTTGTTCCAGCGGGACTGGAACCAGGCCGTCTCCATGTCGATCGTGTCGAAATGGACGATCGGCGCCAGCGCGTCGAAGAAGGCGAGCGCATCCTCGCCCGTCTCCCCGGCGATCGCGGCGGCCAGCGGCGCGGCGGTCAACGGGCCGGTGGCGATGATCGCGGGGCCGGCGGGCAGCGCGTCCACCCGCTCGCGCACCAGCTTGATCCGCGGGTGCGCCGCCACGGCCTGCGTCACAGCGGCGGAAAAGCCGTCGCGGTCCACCGCCAGCGCCGATCCGGCGGGCACCCGATGGGCATCGGCATGGCGCAGGATCAGCGATCCGAGCGCGCGCATCTCGGCATGGAGCAGCCCCACCGCATTGCGCTCCGGATCGTCCGAGCGGAAGCTGTTGGAGCAGACGAGTTCGGCGAGGTCGTCCGTTTTGTGCGCCGGTGTGCCTTCCACGCCGCGCATTTCAGACAGGCGGACGCGGAATCCGGCCTCGGCCAGTTGCCAGGCGGCTTCGGAACCGGCCAGCCCGCCGCCGATGATGTGTATCTGGTGTGTCATACGGGGGTCGATACCGCCCATCGTCTTGCCTATCTAGGCAGGATGCGGATCTTCACCATCGGATATGAAGGGGCCACCCAGCCCGAACTCATCGCGGTGCTGGCGGCGGCGGGGGTGAAGCGCCTGATCGACGTGCGCGCCGTGCCCCTCTCGCGCCGCCCCGGCTTCTCCAAGAACGTGCTGGCCAATGGTTTGCGCGAGGCGGGGATCGATTATGTCGGCCTGAAGGCGCTCGGCACGCCGCCGGAAGGGCGCGAGGCGGCGCGCAAGCACGATCTCGCCACGCTGGAGCGGGTCTATGACGGCCAGCTCGAACTGCCCGAGGCGATGGCGCAGGCGGCGATAATGCGCGATCTGGCGGCCGAACTGCCGTCGGCGCTGCTCTGCTTCGAGCGCGACCCCGCCGGCTGCCACCGCACGCTCCTGTTAAAGCGGATGGCGCCGGAGGCCGAGGTGGTGGACCTCTTCGTTTGATGGCGGCGGAAAATGTCGCCCCAAGCGGCATCGCACGCGGCACCCCGGCCTATCGCGCGCTGTCGCTGGCGATGCTGCTGGCCGGCCTCGCCACCTTCTCGCTGCTCTATTCGGTGCAGCCGCTGCTCCCCTTGTTCAGCGCCACCTTCGGCCTGAACGCGGAGGTTGCCAGCCTCGCCGTGTCGCTGGCGACCGGGCCGATGGCGGTGGCGTTGCTCGGCGCCGGGCTGCTGTCCGATCGGGTCGGGCGCCGGCCGCTGATGATCCTGTCGCTGCTGCTGGCGGCTTTGCTCACGCTGGCTGCCAGCATCGTGCCGGGGTGGACCGGCCTGCTGGTGGCGCGGGTGCTGACGGGTCTCGCGCTGGCCGGCATCCCGGCGGTGGCGATGGCCTATATAGCGGAGGAGGTGGATAGCGCCGCGATCGGCCCGGCGATGGGCCTCTACATCGCCGGCTCCGCGATCGGCGGCATGTCGGGCCGCCTCGGCGTCAGCGTGCTGGCGGATCATTTCGGCTGGCGCATCGCGCTGGCGGGAGTCGGCGCGATGGGGCTGGTGGCGGGCCTGCTGTTCTGGCGGCTGGCCCCCGCCTCCCGCGCATTCGCCGCGCGGCGGCACGATCTGCGCTCGATCGGCCAGAGCCTCGGCCGGCTGCGGCGCGACGCCGCCTTGCCGTGGCTCTATGCCGAAGCGTTCCTGCTGATGGGCGTGTTCGTCACGATCTACAATTATGCGGGCTTCCGCCTGCTGGCCCCGCCTTACCGGCTGAGCCCGTCGGCCGTGGGGGCGATCTTCCTGTTGTATATCGTCGGCTCGTTCAGTTCGGCCTGGTTCGGCGGGTTGGCCGATCGGCTGGGCCGGCGAAGGGTATTCGCGCTGCCGGTGATCGCCCTGCTCGCCGGAGTCGTCCTCACCGCCGCGGCGCCGTTATGGCTGGTGATCCTCGGCATCGGCATCGGCACGGCGGGTTTCTTCGGCGCCCATTCGATCGCGTCCAGCTGGGTCGGGCGGCGCGGGCGGGCAGATCGGGCGCAGGCCGCGTCCTTCTACCTGTTTTTCTATTATCTCGGATCGAGCATCCTCGGTTCGGCGGGTGGCATCGCGTGGACGCATGGTGGCTGGCCCGGCGTGACCGCCTTCTGCGTGGTGCTCACCGGCCTGTCGCTGGCGATCGCGGCGAAGCTGGCGACGGTATGGCCCCTGCCGGAGAATATCACCCCGCCGCCCGTCCCGGCGGGGTGACGGTTCAGCCGATCGCCCGGTGCGCCGTCACCGCCGCCATCGGCAACGGCGCGTAGATATGGGGGAAGAGGGCGCCACCACGCGAAGCCTCCCACCTGACGGCATCGCTCAACAGGGAGAGGTCCACCGTCGCCAGCACCAGCCCGGTGTGGCCGGCGAAGTGCCTGTCCAGCGTTCCGGCTACCTGATCCTCGGTGGACAGGTGGATATAGCCGTCCGCCAGATCCACTGACGCACCGGCGAACGTACCGTCCGCCTGGAACGCCGCCCACTGGTCGGCGGTCATGATCTTGTAGGCCACGGCAGGGTTCACGCCTCGCCCTCGCCCTCGCCCTCGCCGCCGTCGGCCAAGTCTTCCCCGGTGTCGGCGTCGTCGGAGGGCGCGATCTCCGGGGCGATGTCGCCGCGCAGGTCAACGTCGGCCTCCTCCTCATTGTCGGAGATGCGGGCGGCGCCGACGACATGCTCGCTGTCCGCCACGTCGAACAGCTTCACGCCCGCCGCATTGCGCCCGATCACCCGCGTATCGCCCACCGTCATGCGGATCAGCTTGGCCTGATCGGTCACGAGCATCAACTGCTCGCCATTATGCGCCGGGAAACTGGCGACGACCGGGCCGTTGCGCTTCAAATTATCGATATTGGTGATGCCCTGACCGCCGCGCCCGGTCCGGCGATATTCATAGGCCGAGCTGCGCTTGCCATAGCCATTGGCGCAGACGGTGAGGATGAACTCCTCCGCCGCGACGAACTCGGCGAGCCGCGCGGTCTCCATCGTCGGCTCCGCCTCGCGCTCCTTCCACGGCGCGGCACGGAGATAGGCGTCGCGCTCCTCCGGCGTGGCGTCAAAGCCGCGCAGGATCGACAGCGAGATGACCTCGTCGTCGCCGCTCAGGCTGATGCCCCGCACGCCGGCGGCGGTGCGGCTCTGGAACTCGCGCACGTCGGTCGCGGCGAAGCGGATCGCCTTGCCGCCGCGCGTGGCGAGCAGCACGTC
>CAXTTS010000280.1:0-3536 GCA_964247265.1 uncultured Sphingomonadaceae bacterium | reverse complement strand
CCTACTTCGCGCCGATCTTCACGCCGATGTAGCGCGGGCTGCCGGCGCCACGCTGCACGAACAGCAGCACGGTGCCGCGCCCGGCCGTCTTGGCGGCGTTGATCGCGCCGGTCGCATCGGCCACGGTCGCCGTCGGCCGCTGGTTGATCGACAGGATCACATCGCCGCGCTGGATGCCCTCGGACGCCGCGTCGCTCGACGAATCGACCGACGACACGACCAGCCCGCGCACCGTGGCCGGGATGCCCAGCTGGCGGCCGATCTCCGGCGTCAGCGCCTGCAGGCCGAGGCCGATCGAGTCGCGGGTGGATTGAGCGCCCTGCGACGGCGTGCCGTCCGGGCCGTCATCGTCGTCGCCGCCGGCAGCCGCCGCCAACTGGTCCTCGGGCGGGCGCTCGCCCACCACGGCGGTCAGCGTCTGGCGCTTGCCCTCGCGGATCAGCTCGATCGGCACGCGCGAGCCGACGGGCGTGTTCGCGACGATGTAGCTCAGCGTGTTGTCCGGCGTGACGGGCTTGTTGTTCACCTTCACGATCACGTCACCCTGGCGGATGCCCGCGCGCGCCGCCGCCTCACCCGGCTCCACCCGCGCCACGATCTCGCCGACGTCCTTGGGCAGGCCGAGGCCGGCCGCGATATCGTCCGTCATCGGCTGGATACCGACGCCGAGATAGCCACGCTTGATCTTGCCGCCGCCGCGCAGCGTCTCGATCACCGGCCGAGCCTGCTCGGCCGGAATGGCGAAGCCGATGCCGACATTGCCGCCGGTCGGCGAGAAGATGGCGGTGTTGATGCCGATCACATTGCCCTGCAGATCGAACATCGGGCCACCCGAATTGCCCTGATTGATCGAGGCGTCGGTCTGGATGTAGCGATCATAGGCGCCGCCCAGGCCGATATTGCGGTGGATCGCCGAGACGATGCCCGCCGTCACCGTGCCGCCCAGGCCGAACGGATTGCCGATCGCGATCACCCAGTCGCCGACCCGCGCCGCCGTGGAATCGCCGAAGTTGACGAACGGCAGGTTCCGGGCGTCGATCTTCAGCAACGCCAGGTCGGACACGACGTCGCGACCGACCAGCCGCGCCTTATACTCCTTGCGATCAGGCAGCGTCACGGTGATCGAATCCACCGTCGGCGCATTCTTGCCTTGCTGCTCCGGCCCGCCGGAGATCACATGGTTGTTGGTGACGACATAGCCATCGGCCGAGATGATGAAGCCAGAGCCGAGCGAGGTCGCCTCGCGCGTCTGCGGACGACCGCCGTTCGCGCCGGGATCGCGCTGGCCGAACTGGCCGAACAGGTCGCCGAACGGGGTGCCGGCAAAGGGATTTCCGCTATTCTGCGCCACCGGCACGCGTGACGTGGTGGAGATGTTGACCACCGCCGGCTGCAACTTGGCGGCCAGATCGGCAAAGCTCATCGGCGCGCCGGGGCGCGGTGCTGTGGCCGCGATCGTGCCGGGCGCGTTCTGCGCGACCTGCGCGCCGACCGGCGCCTGCAGAACCATCGTCGCGGTCGCCCCACCGGCGAGCATGGCGGCGGTAATGGCATAAGCGTAACGCACGATGGCAACACTCCTTGGTATTCTGGTTGAGGGCCGCCCTGACCATCAGATATTTTGGCTCGTCGGTGCCGATGACCGGCTTAACGCGCCTTGAATGGCGAAGGTGCCAGCCTAACGCCGGCCGCGAAATTCCCGCATATATTCATTGTCCGGCGAGAGGATCACCGATGCCGCGCCCGGCGCCTCGATCCCGTCCGTGCCGAAGCTGACCCGATAGGACTGCATCGCTCGGTAGAAGTTGTAGAAATCCGGGTCCTTGCCGAAGCTTTCGGCATAGACGCGGGCGGCGCTGGCATCGGCATCGGCGCGCAGCAGCTGCGCCTGCTTGGCGCCTTCCGCCAGGATCGATCGCGCCTCCTGCTGGCGCGCGGTACGCATCCGCTCGAACGCGCTGTCCAACGGCGTGCCGTCCGGCAGGTCGGCGCGCTTGATCCGCACATCCACGATCTCGGCACCATATTGCTTGGCGACACGCGCCAGCGCGTTCTGGATATTGTCCATCACCTCGCCGCGCTCCGGGCTGAGCAAGGCCGCGAACGGCCGCTTGCCGAGTTCGTTGCGCAGCGCCGAGCCGAGGATCGGCTTCAACGCCTCGCCCACCCGCCGCTCGCTGCCGGCCGAGACGAACATGCGGCGCGGATCGACGATGCGGTAGCGAGCGAAGGCATCCACCTCCAGCCGCAGTTGGTCGGTCGAAAGCACCGCCTGCCGCTGCATGTCGAAATCCAGCACCCGCTTGTCGACCCACACGATCGATTCGAGGAACGGAATGCGCGCGATCAGGCCGGCGCCGGTATGGCCGAACGCCTGGTTGCGGCGGTACGGATTATAGACCGGACCGGGTTTGCCCAGCCGCACGATCAGCGCCTGCTTCGTCTCCGGCACCACGGCGAACACGCTGGCCGCGATCAGCACCGTGGCGATGGCGAGCAGCGCCCAGGCGATCGGATTGCGCCCCAGCCTCTCCAGCAGGCTCATTTGCCGGCTCCCGCAGGGGCCGCTGCCGGCGCGGCGGGCGTGCTGCGCAGCTGGCCGAGCGGCAGATAGGGGGTCACGCCGGGCGCCTCCACCACGGTCTTGTCGGTCTTGGCCAGCACCTTCTCCATCGTTTCATAATACATGCGGCGGCGCGTCACCTCCGGCGCGAGCTTATATTCAGCATAAACCTTGTCGAACGCGGCCGCCTCGCCCTGCGACTTGGCGGTCAGTTGCAGCGCATAAGCGCGCGCCTCGTTCAGATAGGATTGCGCCTGCTGCTGGGCGGCCGACACTTCCTTGAAGGCATCGTTCACCGCGGCCGGCGGATCGGCCTGCTTGATCGCCACGCCCTGCACGGCCACGCCCGCCCGGTAGCTGTCGAGCAGCTCCTGCATCCGCTCGGCCACGCGCGCCTCGATCTGGCTGCGCTGCGGGCCGATCGCGTCGTTCAGCGTCACGCGAGCCAGCTGCTCGCGCATCGCGCTTTCGGCCACTTCGCGGATCGTGTCGTCGGGATCGGCCAGCTCGAACAGGTAAAGCTCGGGATCGCGGATGTTCCAGCGGACCGAATAGGCCAGGTCGACGATGTTCTGATCGCCGGTCAGCACCAGATTCTGCGCGCTCTCGGCGGTGGAGCCGACATCGATGTTGCGGATATCGTCCACGTCCAGCCGCTGCACGAAATCGATCGGCGCCGGCAGGGTGAAGCGCAGGCCCGGCGTCAGCGTGCTGGAATAATTGCCCAGCCGCGTCACCACGCCGCGCTGCTGCGGGCCGATCGTGTGGATGCTGGTGAACAGGATCCAGATCAGCACGAACGCGCCGACCGCATATTTCCAGATCGCCGGGTTGGGCGCGGCCGGAAAACCACCGCCGCCACCGCCGAAGCGAGCACGGCCGCGTTTCAGCAGCTCGTCCAGCGCGGTCGGGCCGGTGCCGCCGGCCGGGCGCTTGCGCGGCGGCTGGCTCCACGGATTGCGCGGGCCAAGCC
>CAXTTS010000279.1:0-3604 GCA_964247265.1 uncultured Sphingomonadaceae bacterium | reverse complement strand
CTGCTTGAACGTGCGCTCGGCGAAATCGCGCTTGTAGCCGTTCGACACCATGCCCTCGATCATCTTTTCGGCGAAATGGCCGACGCCGTCGGTGAACTTGAACGTGGCCATCGATCGCCGCAGCGCATCCGCCTCCGCCGCCGAGAAGCCGGCGCCGACGATCGCCACCTTCATCGCCTGTTCCTGGAACAGCGGCACGCCATAGGTCTTTTCCAGCACCTCCCTCAGTGCCTCGCTGGGATATTCCGCCTTCTCCTTGCCCTCGCGGCGGCGCAGGTAGGGGTGGACCATGTCGCCCTGGATCGGCCCCGGCCGCACGATCGCGACCTGGATGACGAGATCGTAGAATTCCTTCGGCTTGAGGCGCGGCAGCATGCTCATCTGCGCGCGGCTTTCGATCTGGAAGGTGCCGAGCGTGTCGGCCCGCTGGATCATAGCGAAGGTCTTGGCGCAATCCGTCTGCATCTCGGGCGAGGCGAGATCGAGGCGCTGGCCCTTATGCTCCGCCAGCAGATCGAAGGCGCGGCGCATGCAGCCGAGCATCCCCAGGCCGAGGATATCGACCTTCATGAAGCCCAGTTCCTCGATATCCTCCTTCTCCCATTCGATCACGCGGCGATCGACCATGGCGGCGGGCTCGATCGGCACGAGATCGTCGAGCCGGGCGCGGGTGAGGACGAAGCCGCCGGGATGCTGCGACAGATGGCGCGGCGTGCCGATCAGTTGGCGCGCCAGATCGAGCGTGAGGGCGAGGCGCGGATCGGCGCCGTTGAGGTTGAGCTGCGCGACATGCCGATCCCCCACGCCCTCGGTGGACCAGCCCCACACCTGGCCGGCGAGCGCGCCCGTCATGTCCTCCGGCAAACCGAGCGCCTTGCCGACCTCGCGCACCGAACCCCGCGCGCGGAAGCGGCTGACGACGGCGGTGAGCGCGGCATGGTGGTGGCCATAGGTTTCGTAGATCCACTGGATCACCTCCTCGCGCCGTTCATGCTCGAAATCGACGTCGATATCGGGCGGCTCCTTGCGCTCGCCGGAGATGAAGCGTTCGAACAGCAACTTATGCTCGACGGGATCGATCGAGGTGATCTTCAGGACGAAGCAGATCATCGAATTTGCGGCGGACCCGCGCCCCTGGCACAGGATGTGCTGGCTGCGGGCGAACTGGACGATCGAGTTGACCGTGAGGAAATAGGGCGCGTAGCCGAGCTGGCCGACGAGCTTGAGTTCATGCTCCAGCAGTTCGGCGTAGCGGGGCGACGCATCCGGATAGTCCTTCGCGAGCGCCCGGCGGGTAAGCTGCTCCAGCGCGGCCTGGGGCGTCTGGCCGCTCATCACCAGTTCGTCGGGATATTGGTAATCGAGTTCGGTGAGCGAGAAGGTGCAGCGTTCGACGATGGCTTGCGTGGCGGCGATCGCCTCCGGGTAGAGGACGAAGCGCCGGGCCATTTCGGTTGGCCCTTTCAGGTGGCGATCGGCATGGCGTTCGCGGCGGAAGCCGAGATCGTCGATCGTGCAGCGGTTGCGGATGGCGGTGACGACATCCTGGAGCATCCGCCGGTCGGGCGAATGGTAGAGCACGTCGCCGGTGGCGAGCGGGGTGACGCCGAAGCGGCGGGCCAGCGCATCGAGCCGGTGGAGGCGCAGCGCATCGCCGGGGCGGCGGCGGTGGGTGAGGGTGAGATGCGCGTCGCGGCCGAAGATATCGGCCATCTGCGCGAGCGCGACCTCGGTGGTGCGATCGGGCAGATCCGGCACCAGCGCGGCGACGAGGCCCTGGCTCCATGCGGCGACATCCTCCCAGTGGAGGAAGCACTGGCCCTTCTCGCCCTTCTGCGGGTTGGCCCGCGCCTTGCCGATCGAGAGCAAGCGGGTGAGGCGCGACCAGCCGGCGCGATCCTGCGGCCAGACCAGCAGCGACGCGCCATCGAGCAGATCGAGCCGGCAGCCGGCGACCATCCGCATCCCCGTGGCGCGCGCGGAGACCATCGCCCGCACCACCCCCGCCACCGAATTGCGATCGACGATGCCGAGCGCGGGCAGGCCGAGCAGTTGCGCGGCGGCGAACAGCTCGTCGCACGAGGAGACGCCGCGCAGGAAGCTGAAGTGGGTCGTGACCTGGAGTTCGGAATAGGTCATGCCCGGGCATGCGGCCTTCAGCCGAACACGCCGTGGAGGTGCCAGCTGAGATCGCCGGTGCGCGGATCGAGGCCGTCGCCGCGGCGGTAGAGCCAGAAGCGGGCGCCGGCTTCATCCTCCACCTGGTAATAATCGCGCACCGCATCGGCCTCGCCGGTACGGCGCCACCATTCGCCGTGGATCCGTTCCGGCCCGTCGCCGCGCGTGACGATATGGTGGCGGCCGCGCCAGGCGAAGCGGACGGGCGGACGATCGGGCAGTTCGGCCATGACATGCTCGACCGGCTCGGGCGGCGAGAGCAGGCGCGCCGGGCGTGCCCAGCGCCGGGGCCAGTCGACGACCTCGGCCAGCGGCGGGGCGGGGCGGACGCTGCGCTCGGGCACGTCGCTTTCCACCGCGCCGACGCGGTAGAGGTTGCGCGCGCCGATCCGGCCGGCGATGCGATCGACCAGTTCGGCCAGATCGGGGGTCGGCGGGGTGCCGCCCAGCCCGCCGTCGATCGCCTGCGGCGCGAGCGGCTCGGTGCGGGTGGCGACGAGGCGGATGCCCTCTATCCCGAAACCGGGATCGATCGTCTCGATCCGCATCGCCAGCAGCCGCAGCAGGTGGCCGCCGTCGCGCGTGGCGCGGGCGGTGCCGCAGCGGACATGCTGCGCATTGTCGTCGACCCGGACGCAGGCGAGCAGCAGCGAGCGCACGCCGAGGCCGCGTGCGGTAAGCTCGCGGATCAGCATGGCCATCGCATCGGCCAGCGCGGTGGCGATGGCATCGGCGGTGGCGATCGGCTCGACGAAGCGGAGCGTGACAGCGGGCAAATGGAAGGGCGCGACCGGCTCGATCGGCTCCGCCTGCCGGCCGAGCGCCTGATCGAGCCGGGCGAGCAGGCTGGTGCCGAAGCGGCGGCCGAGCGGCCCGCGCGGCGAGGCGATGAGATCGCCGATCGTGTCGATCCCCAGCCGGCGGGCGGCATCGACCTGCGCCGGCTCCAGCCGCAGCGCGGCGGGGGGCAGAGGCGCGATCGCTTCCGCCTCCCGGCCGGTCTCGCAGACGGTGAGGGGGGCGGAAAGGTGGCGGGCGAGCGCGTGCGCCGCGCCGGCCGTTCCCGCAACCGCGATGCGGGCAGCGAAGCCGGCGCGGGTGCAGAGGCGCAAGATGCGGCGGGCCATCGCCTGCTCTCCGCCGAACAGATGGGCGACGCCGGTGAGATCCAGCCACAGCCCGTCCGCCCCGGACGCGGCGGCGGTGGGCGTCCAGCGGCGGGCGGCGAACAAAGCGAGCCGTTCGAGGATCGCCGCCTCCGCCGCCGGCGCGGCATCGCGCACATCGAGCCCCGGCACCAAAGCGCGTGCCTGGGTGAGCGCCATGCCGGGCACGAGGCCGAGCGCGCGGGCGGCGGGGCAGGCGGCGGCGATCACCATGCGCGGACCGACCGGATGGGCCGTGACGAGCGGCGGCAGGGCCGAGG
>CAXTTS010000278.1:1972-3622 GCA_964247265.1 uncultured Sphingomonadaceae bacterium | reverse complement strand
CCTCCTCGACGGCGGCGTTGCCGGCGCGCTCGCCGATGCCGTTGATCGTCGATTCGACCTGACGCGCGCCCGCCATGATCGCCGCCAGCGAATTGGCGACCGCGAGGCCCAGATCATTGTGGCAATGGGTGGAGAACACCGCCTGATCGGCATTCGGCACCCGCGCGATCATGTCGCGGAACATCGCGCCATAGGTTTCGGGAGTCGCATAGCCCACCGTGTCGGGCAGGTTGATCGTCCGCGCGCCGGCGCGGATCGCCGTCTCGATCGCGCGGGCGAGGAAATCGGGCTCGCTGCGGGTGGCATCCTCGGCGGACCATTCCACGTCCGGGCACAGGTTGCGCGCCAGCGTCACCGTCCGCTCGATCGCCTCGATCACCTCCTCCGGCGTCTTGTTCAGCTTCACCCGCATGTGCAGCGGCGATGTCGCGATGAAGGTGTGGATGCGCGGCCGGCGGGCATGGCGCACCGCCTCCCACGCGCGCTCGATATCGGCGTTGGCGGCGCGGGCGAGGCTGGCGACGGTCGCCCGCTGGCACACCCGCGCCACTTCGCTCACGGCCTCGAAATCGCCCTGGCTGGCGATGGCGAAGCCCGCCTCGATGATGTCCACGCCCAGCGTTTCCAGCTGCGCCGCGACCTGGAGCTTCTCCTCCAGGTTCATCGAGCATCCGGGCGATTGCTCGCCGTCGCGCAAGGTGGTGTCGAAGACCAGGATATTGTCGGTCATGCCAATGTCACTCACGGTGCCTGCTCGTGCGCAGGGTGGTCGTTCGGTGCGGAATGGCCCTTAGACGCCGTGGCTCGGTCGGCCGCATCGGCCCCAAGCGAAATCGCGCGCCTAAGGGCGCGTAAGTCGAAGCAGGAAAAGGCCAGCGTGGCGATGCATGTCGCGCCTATAGCGCAGACGATGCCGCCTAGTCCATCCGCTTTCTAGTCCATCCGCTTTCGCCGCATCAGCCGCGCCCGCATCTGCCGCATAGTGCCACGGCCCGCCACCCGCCAGTCCGCCGCCACCGCGACGAGCGGATCGAGCACGAAGCGCCGCCCAGCGTAGGCCGCGTGCGGCACCGCCAACGCATCGGGCTGCGCCACCCGCAGCCCTTTTGGCCAGCGCTCGCCGGACCACAGGATGATATCCAGATCCACCACCCGCGCGCCCCAGCGCCGCCCGCGCCGTCGCCCGAACGCGCGCTCCACCCGCTTCAGCGCGGCGAGCAGCGCCGGCGGCTCCAGCATCGTCGCCACGACAGCGGCGGCATTGGCAAAGCCTCGCCCCGCCGGCCCCATCGCCGCCGTCGCGATGATCGGCGACACCCGGCGCACCGCGATACCCTCGCCCGCCAGCGCCGCCAGCGCCGCGCCGATCACCCCGCGCGGATCGCCGTATCGCCCATGACGCCGGTTGGAGCCGAGCGCCACGGCGTAGAGATAAGGTGCGTTCGCCATGCCCGATGCTGCCGCGCCCTATCCGCATTTGCCCGCCGGCGAAACCATCCTAAGGCGGCGCGATGACTATCCCCGACACTTCCGGCCCCGCCACTCCCGGCCCCGCCACTCCCGGCCCCGCCACTCCCGGCGCCGCCACCCCCGCCATCGAGCCGCCGCGCGACTGCCCGCTCTGCCCGCGCCTCGCCGGCTTCCGCCACG
>CAXTTS010000278.1:0-1962 GCA_964247265.1 uncultured Sphingomonadaceae bacterium | reverse complement strand
CAGGCCGCCCATCCGGACTGGTTCAACGCCCCCGTCCCCAGCTTCGGCGATCCCGCCGCGTGGCTCGCGATCGTCGGCCTCGCGCCGGGGATGCAGGGGGCCAACCGCACGGGCCGCCCGTTCACCGGCGATTTCGCCGGCATCCTGCTCTACGAGACGCTGCTGAAGTTCGGTCTCGCCGAAGGCACCTACGCCGCGCGCCCCGACGATGGACTGCGCCTCACCGGCGCGACGATCGTCAACGCCGTCCGCTGCCTGCCGCCGCAGAACAAGCCCACCCCGCTGGAGATCCACACCTGCCGGGAGTTCCTCACCCCCGCGCTGGGGGCGCTGCCCAATCTGCGCGTGGTGGTGGCGCTCGGCGCGATCGCGCACCAGTCGGCAGTGAAGGCGCTCGGCGGGCGCCTGCCCAAATGCCGCTTCGGCCACCTCGCCGAACACCGCCTGCCGAGCGGGCTCACCCTGATCGACAGCTATCACTGCTCGCGCTACAACCAGAACACCCGCGTTCTCACCACCGCGATGTTCGAGGCGGTGTTCGAACGCGCCCTCGCCTTCCGCCCCTGATCCACGAGGGCTACGGCCGCTCCGTCGGCACTGCTCCAGCGGCGCGGGCCAGCCGCTGCTCCGTCAGGATCTGCCAGCCGGTGATGAACAGCGCGCCGGCCAGCGGCCCCACCACGATGCCGCTCAGGCCCACCAGGTTGATCCCGCCCAGCGTCGTCACCAGCACCAGCCAGTCCGGTATGCCGGTATCGCGGCCCACCAGGATCGGCCGCAGGATATTGTCCGCCAGGCCGATCACCAGCACGCCCGATGCGATCACCACCACCGCCTGCCACACCGCGCCCGTTGCCAGCAGATAGGCCGCCACCGGCACCCAGATGATCGCCGGGCCGACCGCCGGCAGCAGCGCCGCCACCGCCATCAGCATCCCCCACAGCAAGGCGGCCGGCAGCCCGACGATCCAGAAGGTGATCGCCCCTAGCGCCCCCTGTACCAGCGCCACCACGCCCGATCCCTTGATCGTCGCGCGCACCACCGCGACGAACTTCTCCGCCAGCCGCCCGGCGACCTCCGGCTCCAGCGGCAAGGCGCGCACGATCGCCGGCCCGATCCGCTCGCCGTCGCGCAGCAGGAAATAGGTCACGTACAGGCCCACGCCGAACGCCAGCAGAAAGGCCGCCGCATTCGCCCCGATCGACAGCGCCTGCCGCGCGATCAGGCTCACGCTGTTGCTCACCGATTGGGAGAGTTGCGCCTGCGCCCGCTCGAAACTGCCGAAGCCCGCGCTGTCCAGCAGGTGCTGGAAACGGAACGGCAGCGCATCGTGCATCCGCTGGAAATAGGCGCCGAAGTTGATCTGCCCGCTGCGCATCTGGGTATAGACGCCGGCCGCCTGCTCCACCACCAGGCTGGCGATCACGATCGCCGGGATCACCACCGCCACCGTGATGATGAGGATCGTCAGCGCCGCCGCCATGTTCCGCCGCTCCGGCCACCGCGCCAGCAGCCGCTGGAACAAGGGCTGGAACAGCAAAGCCGCCAGCGCCGCCCACAGCAGCGCCCCGATGAAGCTCGATATCACGAGCGTCAGCCCGATCGTGATGAGGAGCAGGAACAGGATCAGCCCGCCATTCTCCACGCGGTTTCGGGCTATGGTCATGGCGTCTGCTTTCCTGGCGATGGCGGTGCGACGGCGGCGCGTGACACGCCCTGGTTCGCACGGCGCGGGTCTGATTGGTCGCGGCGGGGAACTCCCGACAGGCCGGATGGCTCCACCCTTGGCTTGCGCCGCAGCCTGCTGGGCTGGGGCGCGGCGGAGTCTCGTTGCAAAATCAACGATCACACCGTGGCAGAAGGAGCGGGATCTAAGGGCTTAGTGGAAAGGCGGCGGCAGCTTGGCTAAGGCATCAAGTCGACCAAGGTGTCCGATTTTGGTGGTCAGCTGACGTTCCGGAG
>CAXTTS010000277.1:0-3629 GCA_964247265.1 uncultured Sphingomonadaceae bacterium | reverse complement strand
GCGAACAGCGTCACGTCCACGCCGCGGGCGACGAGCGCCTCGGTCAGCAGGCTCGTCACATATTCCCAAGGTCCGTAATGGCGCGGCGGCGTGCGCCACGAGATCGGCGCGAGCATGGCGATACGCATCGTCTATCCTATTCGTCGATGAGGATGATGCCCTCGTCGGGCGCCAGCAGGATCGTGCGGCCGTCACCATCCTCGCCGCCGGTCCGCCACGGCGGCACCGTGGACAGCAGCAGGCGCGGCATCCGGATATGCTCGGGCAAGGCGAACCGCCGTTCCTCGTGCGAGAGGTTGAGCGCGACGATCAGCCGCTGGCCCGCATCGACCCGTTCAAAGCGCAGCACATCGTCCGCTCCGCTCACATCCTCGATCGCACCGAGCGACAGCGCGGGATGCGCACGCCTGAGCACCAGCAGGCTCCGCACCAGCGAGAGCATCGAAGCTAGGTCCGCCCGCTGCGCCGCGACGTTGCGCGTCGGCCAGTCCTCATGCAGCGGCAGCCACGGCGTGCCGCTGGTGAAGCCCGCCTGATCGCTCGCGTCCCACGCCATCGGAGTCCGCACCGGATCGCGGCCGAGGCCCAACCCAGGTTCGAGCCGCTCGCGCGGATCCTGCACCTGGTCCGGCGGGATCGGCACGTCGCTCATCCCGATCTCGTCGCCATAATATAGGGTCGGCGTGCCGCGCAGCGTCAGCAGCAGCATCGCGGCGACCCGCGCCTGTGCCTGCCCGCGCTTAGCGGCGACGCGCGGGCGATCATGGTTGCCCAGCACCCAGTTCGGCCATCCGCCGGGTGGCAGCGCCGCCTCATAGTCGACGATCAGCGCGGCAAGGCTGCTCGCCTCCCACGGCGCGTCGATCAGCGTAAAGTTGAACGGCAGGTGCACGCCCGGCGCGGCAGGCGTGCCATAATAGGCCATCAGCCGGTCGAGCGGCAGGTAGATCTCGCCGATCAGCACCCGCTCTCGCCCCGTCTCTTCGCCCGCCTCGTCGGCGATGCGGCGCATCTCGGCCGCGATCGCATGCACCTCGGGCTGGTCGGTCGAGTTCGTCTGCAACACGCGGTGCATCTCGCCCATGTCTGGGCGGTAATCCGGATTGACCGGATTGTCGCGGAAGTCGGCCGCCTTCACCATGTGCCACAGCACGTCGATGCGGAAGCCGTCCACGCCGCGGGCGAACCAGAAACGCAGCACATCGACCATCGCCGCCGCCAGGTCCGGGTTGCGCCAGTTGAGGTCCGGCTGCTCCTTCAGGAAGGCGTGGCTGTAATATTGCCCGGTCGCCGCGTCATAGGCCCACGCCGGCCCGCCGAAATCGCTGATCCAATTGTTCGGCGGCCCACCATCCTCCGCCGGATCGCGCCAGATATACCAGTCACGCTTGGCGCTGTCGCGCGATGCGCGGCTCTCGACGAACCAGGGATGCTGGTCGGAACTATGGTTGGGCACGAAATCGAGCAGCACCCGCAGCCCCCGCGCATGCGCCGCCGCGAGCAGCGCGTCGAAATCGGCGAGCGTGCCGAAACGGGGATCGATGCCGCGATAATCCGCCACGTCATAGCCGAAATCCGCCATCGGCGAGGGATAGATTGGCGAGATCCAGATCGCATCCACGCCGAGATCGACCAGATAGTCGAGCCGCATCGTGATACCGCGTAGATCACCGATGCCATCCCCGTCGCTGTCCTGAAAGGAGCGGGGATAGATTTGGTATAGTACCGCCTGTTCCCACCAGTTCACGCGAAGCGCGCCTTGGAAATGTGGGTGATGCGGCAGGCGAGGTCGGCCTCGCCCGAGGCCACGACATAGCTGTCTCCGGCATCGACGATGCCGGTGGTGAACACGACCGGTGTCGGCAGGTACATGCGGTCGGCGATCGCGGCGGTCAGCGCCGGATCGGCTTCGATCAGCGGCGTTCCATCCTCCAGCCGCACGACATGGCTGGGATCGTCGGCATCCAGCACGGCCCAGAAGGTACGGTAGATGCCCACCGTCCCGCGCGTCTCCACGCCATGATACAGCATCAGCCAGCCTGCCTCGGTCAGGATCGGCTGGCTGCCACCGCCGAGCTTCATGTTCGAGGTGGAGCCGGTGCGCGGCCGCAGCCCGGGGCGATCCAGCGGCTTCCAGTGCAGCGCGTCGGGCGAGACGGCGAGGTTGATCGAGGGTCCGCCGGCAAACGGGCTGCCCGGCGGATAGGCAAAGTAGAGCTCACCCAGCGGCCGCGTCAGCGCCATGAAACGACCGTCCACCTTGCCCTCGAACAGGATCATGTCCTTGTTCTGATGATCCAGCACGATGCCCTGAAGATCCCAGTCGACCCCATCCGGCGAGGTGTAGAGCGCGGTGGCGTGGCGCTCGGCGCTCACGGTGCAGGCGGTCATGTACCAAATTTCGCCGATGCGGGTGATGCGCGCATCCTCCACGCCATATTCCTGCCAGCTCGCGACCGGCTCGATCGCGCGATCATAATGTACGGCGATGATCGCGCGACCGTCCGGCGTCAGTTCCACCGGCAGCAGCCAGGACAGCGAGGTCAGCGCCAGCTGCCGGTAGGGACGGCCCTTGATCGCGAACTGGCGCGGGTCGCTCATGTCCACGCTGTCGAGCGGATGCGCGTCCAGCACATAGCCGGCCTCGGTCCAGCGGATCGACTGGGCATGGCCATCCACCACCGGCTCGCGCAGCGCCTCCGCCACCCGCACCATCAGCAGCAGATTGCCGTTGCCCAGCCGCGCGAAGCCGGGATTGAAGGCGCCCAGCACGAACGTGGGTTCCGCAAGCGAGCGGCGCAGCGGAGAGCGGCTCAGATCGACATCGTCGGGCGTGAAGATCAGATAGTCCTGCTCTTCGTGCATCCGCTTTGCCCCCGATGAAGTCCGCTGCGCCACCCAACGCCAACGCCCGTGCTGCGTTCCGGATCGAACGGCAACCCCCGCGAAGGCAGTTCCCCGGCTTGGCCAAGCGCGGCTTTTCGTTTTGTCCCGGACCAAGCCAGCGTAGAGTAAGCGGATGATTGCAAGTCCGTTCCTCTGCGCCGCGCTTCTGGCCGCCGCACCGGCCGAAACCAGCAGCGCGCCGGTCGCCCCGCCGACCGTTCCCGCGATCGGCCGCGACTGGATGGACATGCCCGACCCGGTCGACCGGGAGGATGATCCGACCCCGTGGCCGCGCGCCGATTCGGTGGATGCCGGGCTGGAGGACATGATCCACGACGAGCGCCAGATGATCGGATCGGCCGCGGGCAGCCGAACCGGCGCCGGCGCTCTGCCTGATCGCGTGCAGGAGCATGTGTTTCGCGCGCTGCGCAAGGTGGGCGGCGACTATATCGTCGTGCCGGTATTCACCCTGCACCTGGATCGCGGAACCGGCGAACGCTGAGCCGTACGTCTCAGCGGAGCACCGCCGTATGTTCCAGCAGGATGATCGTGCCGATCGCGATCAGGATCAGCCCGCCCACCACCTCCACCACGCTACCCAGCCGCGCGCCGGCCTTGCGTCCGATCGTCAGGCCGATGGTGGTCATCGTGAAGGTCGCCAGGCCGATGCACAATGCGATCACCGCGATGTTCTCGCCGATCAGCGCCAGCGTCACGCCCACCGCCGCCGCATCAATGCTGGT
>CAXTTS010000276.1:0-3645 GCA_964247265.1 uncultured Sphingomonadaceae bacterium | reverse complement strand
TCGAAGTGCCCGCCGCCGCTTATTGGGGCGCTCAGACCCAGCGATCGATCGAGAACTTTCCATTCGGTGAGACGGAGCGGATGCCGCTGGGCATCGTCCATGCGCTCGCCATTGTGAAGCAGGCGGCGGCGCGGGTGAACCGGGCGCACGGGCTGGATGCGCGGCTCGCCGATGCGATCGACGCAGCGGCGGCGGCGATCGTCGCGGGGCGGCATGACGACCAGTTCCCGCTCGTCATCTGGCAGACCGGCTCCGGCACCCAATCGAACATGAACGTCAACGAGGTGATCGCCGGCATCGCGAACGAGGCGCTGGCCGGCACGCGCGGCGGCAAGGCGCCGGTGCATCCCAACGATCATGTCAACATGGCGCAATCCTCGAACGATACCTTTCCCACCGCGCTTCACGTCGCCGCCGCACTGGCCGCGACGCAGCGGCTGCTGCCGGCGCTCGACGGGCTGCGCGATGCGCTCGAAACCAAGGCGCGGGCGTGGAACGGCATCGTCAAGATCGGTCGCACCCATTTGCAGGATGCCACGCCGATCACGCTGGGGCAGGAATTTTCCGGCTATGTCGCGCAGCTCCACCGCTGCCGGGCGCGGATCGAGCCGGCGGTCACGCATGGCATGTATCTGCTGGCGCAGGGTGGCACTGCCGTCGGCACCGGCCTGAACGCGCCGGCCGGCTTCGGCGAGGCGATCGCCGCGGAGATTGCGACGATCACTGGCCTGCCGTTCGTTACCGCGCCGAACAAATATGAGGCGCTCGCCTCCAACGATCCGCTGGTGCATCTGTCGGGTACGCTCTCGGTGCTGGCGGTGGCGCTGTCGAAGATCGCCAACGACATTCGCCTGCTCGGCTCGGGCCCGCGTTGTGGTCTCGGCGAACTCCGCCTGCCCGAGAATGAGCCCGGCAGCTCGATCATGCCGGGCAAGGTGAACCCCACCCAGTGCGAGATGCTGACGATGGTGGCGGCGCAGGTGATCGGCAATCATCAGGCGATCACCATCGGCGGCCTGCAGGGGCATCTGGAACTCAACGTGTTCAAGCCGATGATCGGCGCCGCCGTCCTCCGCTCGATCGACCTGCTGGCGGTGGCGATGGAGAGCTTCCGCCTGCGAGCGATCGACGGGCTGGAGCCGGATTATGACCGGATCGCGGCCTTGCTCGATCGTTCGCTGATGCTGGTCACGGCGCTGGCGCCGGAGATCGGCTATGACAATGCGGCGAAGATCGCCAAGCACGCCCATGCCGAAGGACTGACGCTGAAGGAGGCGGGCCTCGCGCTCGGGCTGGTCGACGAGGCGACCTTCGATCGCGTCGTCGTGCCGGAGACGATGCTGGGGCGGTGACGCCGGGGAACCTTCCCGGCACGACGACGCTTCGTTCTCCGAACCACGAAAAGGAACTGGCATGATCGGGAAGCTAATCGGCGCATTGCTCGGCCGCGAGATCGATCGGCGCGATGGCAGCGGCGGCTTCAAGGGCGCGGTGCTGGGCGCCACCGCCGCCGGCGCGCTCCGCCGCACCGGACCGCTCGGGCTAGCCATCGCCGGCGGCTATGTCGCCAAGAAGATGCTCGATCGCCGGCGTGCCGCGAGGCGCGTCGACTGATCGTCCTGCCGCGAGGCCGTTGACGCCGGGGGGGCAGGGGCGCCAATAGCTTATGCCTCATTTGTCCCTGCCGCGTCGCGGCCTGCTGTTCGTCCTCTCCTCCCCATCGGGCGCGGGCAAATCGACGATCGCGCGGAAGCTGCTGACCAGCGATCCGGCGTTGCAGATGTCCGTATCGGCCACCACCCGCCCGATCCGGGGCGACGAGGTGGACGGGGTGGACTACCACTTCGTCGATCTGGAACGCTTCCGCGCGATGCGCGAGGAAGGCGCCTTCCTCGAATGGGCGCATGTCCTCGGCAATCGCTACGGCACGCCGCGCGCCCCGGTCGAACAGATGCTGAGCGAAGGGCGCGACGTATTGTTCGATATCGACTGGCAGGGCGCGCAGCAGCTCTACCAGCAGGCGGGCGGCGATACCGTGCGCGTGTTCATCCTGCCCCCCTCCGTCGAGGAACTCGGCCGCCGCCTGTCCTCGCGCGGCACCGACAGCGCCGAGGTGGTCGCCGCCCGCATGGAGCGCGCCGCCAGCGAGATCAGCCATTGGGACGGCTATGAATATGTCCTCATCAACGACAATGTCGATCGCTGCGTCGCCGATGTACGCGCCATCCTCACCGCCGAGCGCTTGAAGCGCAGCCGACAGGTCGGCCTGATCGGCTTCACCCGCAAACTGATGGCCAGCGGCCCGCCGGTGCATTGACCGGACACGCACCCATAACGATCCTGCCGCGTTGAGCGGGACGAGCGATGGGAGATGATGCGATGGGTGGCAGGCTGGCGGGTGCCAAGACGATCCTGGGCGGGCTGATCGGCGGGGTCGTGCTGTTCGTCGTCGGCTTCCTGTTCTGGGGCACGCCGCTTGCCGGCCTGGCTTATTCCCACGCCGACGATGCGACCAACGCGCAATTGCAGGCGGCGCTGGCGCAGGGCCGCACCCGGACGGGCACCGGCACCTACATGATCCCGTGGCCGACATCCGATCGCGGCACCGTATTGTTCGGGCAGGGGCCGGTCGCCACCGTCCACTTCAACACGTCGGGCTTCGCCGTGTCCGATCCGGGCGCGATCATATCGGGTCTGATGCTGGCGCTCATCACCGGATTGCTGATCGCGATCGGCCTCGGCTTCGCCGGGGTGCGCAGCTTTGCCGAACGCGCGCGGCTGGTGGTGCTGCTGTCGGTGGCCGCGACGATGTACCTCACGCTCGCCCAGCCGATCCTCAACCATCAGGGTTGGGGCTATTGGCTGTACAGCTTCGTCGCCGGCGCCGCGAGCCTCTCCGCCGCCGGGCTGGTGATCGCCCGCTGGTTCCTGCCGAACGTGGCTGCGATCGACGCGGACGCCACGCGCCACTGATCGTCGGGCGGCCGCGTCAGTCGGCGAAGGGATCGCGCACCAGGATCGTGTCGTCGCGCTCCGGGCTGGTGGAGACGAGCGCCACCGGACACCGGATTAGCTCCTCCACCCGGCGAATATATTTGATCGCCTGCGCCGGCAGATCGGCCCAGCTGCGCGCGCCGGCGGTCGATTCGCTCCAGCCCTCGATCGTCTCGTACACCGGCACGGCGCGCGCCTGATCCTGCGGGTGCGGCGGCAGATAGTCATAGGCCTTGCCGTCCAGCGTATAGCCGGTGCAGATTCGCAGCTCGTCGAAGCCGTCGAGCACGTCCAGCTTGGTGAGCGCGATGCCGGTGATGCCGGATACCGCGGCGGACTGGCGCACCAGCACCGCATCGAACCAGCCGCAGCGCCGCTTGCGCCCGGTGACGGTGCCGAACTCATGGCCCCGCTCGCCCAGCCGCTGGCCCACCGCATCCTCAAGCTCGGTGGGAAAGGGGCCGGAGCCGACCCGCGTGGTATAGGCCTTGACGATCCCCAGCACGAACCCCGCCGCCGACGGGCCGAGGCCCGAGCCGCCGGCCGCCGTGCCGGCGATCGTGTTCGACGAGGTGACGAACGGGTAGGTGCCGTGATCGACATCCAGCAGCACGCCCTGCGCGCCCTCGAACAGGATGCGGTCGCCGCGCC
>CAXTTS010000275.1:0-3650 GCA_964247265.1 uncultured Sphingomonadaceae bacterium | reverse complement strand
CGTTCGCGCCCATCCCGGCCTCCTCAAACCCACCACGCCAAAGGCGTTAACGGCCCGTCGCGTTACCGATACAATCTAGATTATGAACCGACAATAAATAGCGGAACAATCAGGCAATACTGTTCAGTTCCGTAAGTGACAGGCTCTGGCTGTATAAGCCAAGTCCTCTCAAATAGTCTCTCGTCGCAATATAGCCGGTATCGCCTATCTCCAGAAGCGCGCTGCTCAGCCGATCATGTCCACATCGTCGGTCAGTCGCACGATCGTCTTGCCCACCGTCTTGCCGGACATCAGGCGGATGAAGGCGGCGGGCGTATTCTCCAGCCCGGTCGTCACATTCTCCATCGGCTTCAGCGCGCCCGATACAATCCACTTGGCCAGGTCATGCTCCGCCTGTTTCAGCATCTCGGGATATTCATAAGCGAGGAAGCCGCGCATCGTCGCGCGCTTGACCAAAATCTGCCAAAGGTTGCGGATCGGGTAGCTTTCGCCGCCGGCATTGTAATCCGCCACCATGCCGCAGATCACGATCCGTCCGAAATCCTTCATCAGCGGCAGCATCGTATCGAGGATCTCGCCGCCGACATTGTCATAATAGATGTCGGCGCCGCCCGGCAGCGCCGCCTGCAATGCCGCCGCCAGATCGCCGCAGTCGCGATAGTTCACCGCCGCGTCATAGCCCAGTTCGCCGGTGATGATATCGGCCTTCGCGGGCGAACCGACGATGCCCACCGTCCGGCACCCGCGCAGCCGGGCGATCTGCCCCGCCACGCCGCCCACCGCTCCCGCCGCCGCGCTGATGACCACGGTCTGCCCCGCATCGATTACGCCGAGTTCGTGCAGGCCGACATAGGCCGTGATGCCCGACCAGCCGAGCGCGCCCATATAGGCGGTCAGCGGCACGCCGGGGTGCGTCGTCAGCCGTTCGATGGTGATGTTCTGGTTGTCGATGATCGAATAATCCTCCCACCCCGCAAAGGCGCGGATCAGCTCGCCCGCTTTGTGGCTGGGATTGCGCGACTCCACGACGACGCCCAGGATCATGGTGCGGATCGTGCCGCCGATCGGCAGCGGGTCCATATAGCCGGGCCGGTCGTCGAGGAAATTGCGCGTCGCCGGATCGATCGCGAACACGGTGTTGCGCACCAGCACCTCGCCCTCCTGCAACGGGCGGATCGTCTCGGTCTCCAGCTGGAAATCGCTTTCCACGGGAATGCCGGTGGGTCGGGCCGCCAGCACGATCTTGCGGTTCTGCGTCATGCGATTTTGCCTTTCGTCGATCGATCGTCGCGATCGGGGTGTCGGTTCAGGATTGGTCCGCCAGCTTCACCAGCAGCTTGCCGTCATGCGCTCCGCTGAACAGGAGGTTGTAGGTCTCGGGGATCGTCTCGATCCCCTCGCGCACATCTGCCCGGTAGATCAGCGCGCCGGATTTCAGCCAGTCGCTGATCGCGCGATAGCTGTCCGCCGCGCGCGGATCGGCAAAGTAATCGGCGATCAGGAAGCCACGGATACTCGCGGTCTTCACCAGCAGGTTCCACATATTGTTCGGACCCGGCGTCTTTTCGGTCGCATTGTAGCCGGTAATCATGCCGCACACGGCGATGCGCGCATTCTTCGCCATATTGTCCAGCGCCGCCTCCAGCACCCGCCCGCCGACATTCTCGAAGAACATGTCAAAGCCGTCCGGCAGTTCCGCCGCGATCGCGGCCGACAGATCGGGCACGGCCTTGTAATCGATGCAGGCATCATAGCCGAACAGCTCCACCGCCTGCCGGCATTTGGCGGCACCTCCGGCGATGCCGACCACGCGCCCGGCCCCGCCCAGCTTCGCCATCTGCCCCACCAGCGATCCGACGCCGCCGACGGCGCCGCTGACGAGGACGCTGTCGCCCGGCTGCATCGCGCCGACTTGAAACAGGCCGTAATGCGCCGTCAGCCCCACGGGGCCGAGCGGATGGATATAGGCGACCAGTTCATGCTCGCCGCCATGCGGCACCAAGCCGAACATGATCGCCGGCGCCGTCACATATTCGGACCAGGAGCCGAGGCCGGAGACGATCGCACCCACCGCCAGATCGGGGCTGCGCGATTCCACCACCTCGCCCAGCACCACCGCCGATACCGGCGAACCGAGCGGGATAGGCGCGAAGTAATTGCCGGATGCATCCATCCAGCCGCGGATCGCCGGGTCCATCGCGACGTACAGCGAACGCACCACGATCTCGCCTTCGTCCGGCGCCCGTACCGGCCCCTCGCGATAGGCATAGTCGCTGCGTTGCGGCTGCCCCACGGGCCGCTTCGCCAGCAGCCACTCCCGGTTGGTCATCGTCATCGCTCTCCACCTGTGCCAGCCGCGACTACACGGCGGGCACGCGCCGCGCACCTAGCCAGAAGGAAAGGCACGCACCCGGCGACCGCAATCCGGCAAGCCGCCCGCGCGCCAGATACGCCCTTGGCATCGGCCGCGCCTTGCCGCATCGCAGGCACATGCCAGACGATCAGCAGAAATCCGCCGCCGCGCCGGTTGGCTCGGCCTTCGATCAGCCGATCTTCCGCGCCGTCTGGATCGCCAGCATGGCCTCGAATTTCGGCGGGCTGATCCAGTCGGTCGGCGCCTCCTGGATGATGACCTCGCTGGCCAGTTCGCCGCAGTTGGTGGCGCTGGTGCAGGCCTCCACCACGCTGCCGATCATGCTGCTGTCGCTCTGGGCCGGGGCGGTGGCGGACAATCTCGATCGCCGCCTCGTCATGCTGTCGGCGCAGGCGTTCATGCTGCTGGTGTCGCTGGTCCTCGCCGCCTGTGCCTGGGCGGGGCTGCTCACGCCGCTGCTGCTGCTGGCCTTCACCTTCCTGATCGGCTGCGGCACCGCGCTGAACGGCCCGGCGTGGCAGGCGTCGGTCGGCGACATGGTGCCGCGCGCCGCCTTGCCCGGCGCCGTCGCGCTGAACAGCATGGGCTTCAACATCGCGCGCAGCGTCGGCCCGGCGATCGGCGGCGCGATCGTCGCCGCCGCCGGCGCCGCCGCCGCCTTCGCGGTCAACGCGGTCAGCTATGTCGGGCTGATCGCGGTCCTCGCCCGTTGGCGGCCAGACCTGCCGCCGCGCCTGTTGCCGCGCGAGACGATCGGCGTCGCGATGTGGGCGGGCGTGCGCTATGTGGCGATGTCGCCCAACATCCGCGTCGTGCTGCTGCGCGCCGCCTTGTTCGGCACCGCCGCCAGCGCCGTGCCGGCCCTGATGCCTCTGGTCGCCCGCACGCTCGTCACCGGCGGGCCGCTCACCTATGGGCTGTTGCTCGGCGCGTTCGGCGTCGGCGCGGTGGGCGGCGCGCTGTCCAGCGGGCATCTGCGCCAGCGTCTCTCCCCGGAATGGATCGTGCGTGTCGCGTCGGCCGCGCTGGCCGTCGGCGCGGCGGGCACAGCGCTCGGCACCAACCTCGCGATAAGCCTGCCGATGCTGATGCTCGCCGGCGCGGGCTGGGTGCTTGCGCTGTCCACCTTCAACGTCACGGTGCAGATGGCCTCGCCGCGCTGGGTCGTCGCGCGCGCGCTGGCTTTATACCAGATGGCGGCGTTCGGCGGCATGGCGGCGGGCAGCTGGATCTTCGGCCTCACCGCCGAACATCACGGCGTCACCGTCGCCCTGCT
>CAXTTS010000274.1:0-3670 GCA_964247265.1 uncultured Sphingomonadaceae bacterium | reverse complement strand
CGCGCCGTCTCCGGCTTGCTGAGCCAGATCGGCGCCAGCACGTCGCGGATCACCGGCCCTTCGATATCCGAGACGAGCCGATTGCCGATGCGCGGGAAGGCATAGGTGGTCAGCGTGGTGATCCACTGATCCTGATGCTTCCCGTTCTTCCAAGCGGCCTTGTGCTCCTCGTGCACCAGCTTGGCCGCCTCGCGGAAGGTCGGGATCTTCAGCTTAGCCTTCTGCCTTTCGATGGTGGAATCGATCCCCTTCGCCAGCGACTTCCGGGCCTCGTGCGCCTTGTCGCGCGCTTTGGCCAAAGTGATCTCGTCCACCGACCCGAGGCCGATGTCGCGGCGGCGGCCATTGTGCTGGACTCGCACGAACCAGTAGGCTCGGCCCGGCCTGGTGAACTCGAGGATGAGGCCGTCGCCATCCGAGTAGCGACCGGGCTCCTTCAACGCGCGGATCTGCGCGACCGTCAGCTTCCCCATGATTCTGCCTCGATCTGGGTCCGAGTTTTGCCCCACACTTGTGTGGGGATGACCCGGAACATAGCAGGAACACGTGAAATCCAGCAAGTGGCCAAAAGGCCTGTATTTACAAGCGCTTAAGGGACGTTTTTGGACTTCGTGGGACACTGTAGTTGGCGGAGAGGGTGGGATTCGAACCCACGGTGAGCTTGCACCCACAACGGTTTTCGAGACCGTCCCAATCGACCACTCTGGCACCTCTCCGCTAAGCGAGGCCGGCTGCGGGGCAGTCGGGGCCGATCGATCGAGGGGCGCTGTTAGCCGAACCGGCGGGGCTTGCCAAGCGCCGCTTGCCTCTGCGCCATCCTTGCCTAGATTGGGCGGATGAACCACGCGATGTCCCTGCCCCATAATGGCCGCCGCAGCGGCGATGCCCCGCCCGTCGCCCATGCCCGCTTCTCGATCGGCGATGTCGTGCGGCACCGGCTGTTCGAGTTTCGCGGCGTCATCTTCGACATCGATCCCGTCTTCGCCAACAGCGACGAATGGTATGAGGCGATTCCGGAGCAGGTGCGCCCGCGCAAGGACCAGCCTTTCTACCATCTGCTCGCCGAGAATGCCGACAGCAACTATGTCGCCTATGTCAGCCAGCAGAATCTGGAGCATGACGAGAGCGACGAGCCCGTCGATCACCCGGCAATATCGGGGCTGTTCGAGGAATATAGCGAAGGCCGCTACGCCCTGAAGCGGAAGCACCGCCATTAGGAAGATGCGCCGGCGAGGCGATTGACTCACCGCGGCTCATCGCATAACAGCGCCATCTTCCCGCGCGGGGTTGGCCGTGGCCACGCCCTGTTGCGGTCAGTTTTCGTGCGGATCGTATCCAGGAAGTGATGAGGGCCATGTTCGCAATCGTGCGCACCGGCGGCAAGCAGTATCGCGTTGCCGCCGGAGACAAGATCGTCGTCGAGAAGATCGCGGGTGACGCGGGCTCGACCGTGTCGCTGGGCGACGTGCTGTTCGCCGGCAACAATGGCGAGGCGCAGGACGTGGGCGGCCTGACCGTCTCGGCCGAGATCATCGCGCAGGCCAAGGGCGAGAAGGTTATCATCTTCAAGAAGCGCCGCCGCCACAATTATCGCCGCAAGAACGGCCACCGCCAGCAGCACACCATCCTTCGCATCACCGCGATCGGCGATCACAAGGCGGCGGACCGGGCCGAAACCCAGGCCCCCGTGGCCGCCGAAGCCTGAGGAGTAAGATAGCATGGCACATAAGAAAGCAGGCGGCTCCTCGCGCAACGGTCGTGACTCGGCCGGTCGTCGCCTTGGTGTGAAGAAGTTCGGCGGCCAGGAAGTGGTCGGCGGCAACATCATCATCCGCCAGCGCGGCACCCGCGTCTACGCCGGCCGCAATGTCGGCATGGGCAAGGATCACACGTTGTTCGCGCTGGTTGCCGGCCGCGTGGTGTTTCACGAGGGCAAGCTCGGCCGCAAGTTCGTGCGCGTGGAAGCGGCGAACGACACCGCCGGGATCATGGCCGAAGCGGCCGAATAACGGACGAACCGATAAGCGGGTCGTCCAAAGGGCGACCCGAAGATCCGCTGCGGCGGATCGTGAGGGAGACGGGTCGCACCGGCTCCCTTTTTGCTGTCTCCCTCTCGCGATGTCGCGCCGGTGTAACCCGATTCGGGCAATGCCGCCGCAGGAAGGAGAGTCGAGATGTTCGCACGCACGGAACGGCTGATGCTGCGCCCCGGCTGGATCGAGGATGCGCCCGCGCTCAGCCGCGCGATCGGCGAGGAGGCGGTGGTGCGCAACCTGGCGCAGGCGCCCTGGCCCTACGCGCTGGGCGACGCGCGCGCCTTCCTGATGCGCGAGCCCGATCCGCTGCTACCCGAATGCCTGATCTTCGCGCGCACCCACGGCGCGCCGCGACTGGTGGGTGGTATCGGCCTGCACCGCGACGCCTCAGGGGCGGCGGAACTCGGCTATTGGATCGCGCGGGCTTATTGGGGCCTCGGCTTCGCTACCGAGGCGGGCCGCGCCATGACGGCGTTCGCCCATGGCAGCCTGTGCATGAAGCGGATCGTCGCCGGCCACTTCCTCGATAATCCGGCATCCGCGCATGTGCTGCGCAAGCTGGGTTTCCGGCCGACCGGTCAGGTGGTGCCGCAGCCGTCGCGGGCACGTGGCGGCGTGGTGGCGATGGCGCGGTTCGAATGGGCCGCGGCGGACGAGGATGTCGACGACATGCCACGCCTCGCCGCCTAGGCCGGGGCCAGCAGCTCCGCCGGGCGCTGCTGGCATTCCGGCGGTGATCGCAGCCGGGCCGCCGCTCAGCCGGCCAGCCGCGCGATCGCCGCGCGATATTCGGCGGCAAGCCGGGCGACCAGCGTGGCGACCGGCACCACCGCATCCACCGCGCCGATGCCCTGGCCGCAGCCCCATATGTCACGCCACGCCTTCGAGCCGCTGGTCATCTCGGCGAAGTTCATCTGCGTCGCATCGGCCGTCGCCAGCGCATCGGGATCGAGCCCGGCGGCGGCGATGCTGGGCTTCAGATAATTGCCGTGAACGCCGGTGAACAGGTTCGAGTAAACGATGTCCGCCGCGTGGCTGTCGACGATCATCTGCTTGTAGGCGGTTTCGGCGTTCGCCTCCTCCGTCGCTATAAAGGCGGAGCCGATATAAGCGAAATCGGCGCCCATCGCGAGGGCCGCCGCGATCGCGCCGCCGGTGGCGATCGCGCCGGAAAGGGCCAGCGGGCCATCGAACCAGCGCCGAATCTCCTGTACCAGCGCGAAGGGGGAGATCGTGCCGGCATGGCCCCCCGCGCCCGCCGCCACCGCGATCAGCCCGTCCGCGCCCTTCTCCACCGCCTTGCGGGCAAAGCGATCATCGATCACGTCGTGCAGCACGATGCCGCCATAGCCGTGGATCGCCTCGTTCACGTCGGCGCGGGCGCCGAGCGAGGTGATGACGATCGGCACCTGGTATTGCACGCACAGCGCCAGATCCTCCTCGAGCCGCCCGTTCGTCTTATGGACGATCAGGTTCACGGCAAACGGTGCATCGGCCTCGGTCAGCTCGGCGCGCAACTGCTTCAGCCAGCTTTCGAACGTGCCGGAGGGTCGCGCGTTCAGCGAGGGAAAGGCGCCGACCACGCCGGCACGGCATTCGGCGATCACCAGCGCCGGCTGCGATACGATGAACAT
>CAXTTS010000273.1:0-3720 GCA_964247265.1 uncultured Sphingomonadaceae bacterium | reverse complement strand
CGCCTGGACGATGCGCTTCATGTAGGCCGATCGCGGCACGTAGCGGTGGCCGATCCGGCGGTGGACGACAATGTCATGGAAGCCGAAGTAGATCGCGCCATAGGCGGCGATGCCCGCTCCCGCCCAGGCGTAGCCGGCGCCCCAGCCGAGCCGCACCCCGACGAGGAGGAGCAGGATCGAGGGGACGGCGAAGATCACCGCATACCAGTCGTTCGCCTCGAACGGGCCGTGCCGCGCGCGGTGGTGGCTGGCGTGGAGGAACCAGCCGGGGCCGTGCATGATCCAGCGATGCGCGACATAGGCGACACCCTCCATCACGGCGATGGTGGAGAGGAACAGCAGCGGGCCGACGAGTGAGGACATGACGGCACCATAGCGGAACGGCCGGGCGAACACACCCGTTCAGCGCGGTGCAATGCCGAGAGGATGAAGCGGTCGCCATGAAACGCTACCCGATGATGATCGCCGCGCTCGCCGGCCTTGCCCTTCTTGGCGGCTGCGCGTCGCGCACCTCGCGCGTGGAGGCGGCGCTCGTGAAAGGCGGGGTTTCCGCGCGCATGGCATCCTGCCTGGCGCCGCGCCTTGCCGAACGCCTGTCCGACGATCAGCTTCGGGCGCTTGCCGCCGCCACCAGGCGGGGGCCGGGCGATTCGGGCAAGCTCGGCATGGGCGACATCGTCGCGCGGGTGGCCGGCATCGGCGATCCCGACATCGTCGATGTCGTCTCCCGCGCCGGGCTGCATTGCGCGTTGAAGCGCTGATCGCCTTTTCCACAGGGTAGCGTTGGCGGGCGCGATATGCTTTAGCGCGTGGCCGACGCTCCCGATCAGGAAGAGACAGGCATCCCATGAACATCCATGAGTATCAGGCCAAGGAATTGCTGGCGAAGTTCGGCGTGGCGATCCCGGCCGGCTATGCGGCGCTTTCGGTCGACGAGGCGGTGGAGGCCGCCGGCAAGCTGCCCGGGCCGCTCTATGTGGTGAAGTCGCAGATCCATGCCGGCGGGCGCGGCAAGGGCAAGTTCAAGGAACTGGCCGCCGACGCCAAGGGCGGCGTGCGCCTGTCCAAGACGATCGACGAGGTGCGCGCCAACGCCACCGACATGCTGGGCAACACGCTGGTGACGATCCAGACGGGCGATGCCGGCAAGCAGGTGAACCGCCTCTACATCACCGACGGCGCGGACATCGCGAAGGAATATTATCTCTCGATGGTGGTCGATCGCGGATCGGGCCGCGTCGCGATGATCGTGTCGACCGAGGGCGGCATGGACATCGAGACGGTGGCGCACGACACGCCGGAGAAGATCGCGACGATCACGATCGATCCGGCCGAGGGCTTCCAGCCGCATCACGGCCGCGCCGTGGCGTTCGCGCTGAAGCTGGCCGGCGACCTGAACAAGCAGGCCGCCAAGGTCGCCGAACAGCTCTACACCGCCTTCATGGCGACCGACATGTCGATGCTGGAGATCAACCCGCTGGTGGAGACCACCGACGGCAAGATCCTGGTGCTGGACGCCAAGGTGAGCTTCGACTCGAACGCGCTGTACCGTCACCCCGATATCTTCGCGCTGCGCGACGAGACCGAGGAGGATCCGAGCGAGATCGAGGCGAGCAAGTACGACCTCGCCTACATCAAGCTGGACGGCAATATCGGCTGCATGGTCAACGGCGCCGGCCTGGCGATGGCGACGATGGACATCATCAAGCTGAACGGCGAGTTCCCGGCCAACTTCCTCGACGTGGGCGGCGGCGCCACCAAGGAGAAGGTGACGGCGGCGTTCAAGCTGATCCTCAGCGATCCGGCGGTGAAGGGCATCCTCGTCAACATCTTTGGCGGCATCATGCGCTGCGACATCATCGCCGACGGCATCGTCGCGGCGGCCAAGGAGGTGAACCTTTCGGTGCCGCTGGTCGTGCGGCTGGAAGGCACGAACGTGGCGCAGGGCAAGGACATTCTTGCGAATTCCGGCCTGCCGATCGTCTCGGCCGACGATCTGGGCGACGCCGCGAAGAAGATCGTGGCGCAGGTGAAACAAGCCGCCTGACGCACATGAGCGGGGCGGTGGAAACCGCCGCTCCGCTTTTCCGGTTGCAAATAATAGGTTTCGCAACTTTGCAACTTCGCAGTTGATTTCATCGCCGTCGGCCGTGATGGCGAGGCACATCCCGATGGCCCGGACGGGCCACGAGCAGGAGAAACGCCATGAAGGTGCTGGTGCCCGTGAAGCGGGTGATCGATTACAACGTGAAGCCGCGGGTGAAGATGGACGGCACGGGCGTCGATCTGGCGAACGTGAAGATGAGCATGAATCCGTTCGACGAGATCGCGGTGGAAGAAGCCATCCGCCTGAAGGAAAAGGGCGTCGCGACCGAGATCGTCGCGATTTCGATCGGCGTGCAAAAATGTCAGGAGACGCTGCGCACCGCGCTGGCGATGGGCGCGGACCGCGCGATCCTGGTGCTGACCGAGGACGAGGTGGAGCCGCTCGCCGTCGCCAAGATCCTGAAGGGGATCGTCGACGAGGAGCAGCCGGGCCTGGTGATCCTGGGCAAGCAGGCGATCGACGACGATTCGAACCAGACCGGCCAGATGTTGGCGGCGCTGACCGGCCGGCCGCAGGGCACCTTCGCCAGCAAGGTGGAAGTGGCCGGCGACACCGTGACGGTGACGCGCGAAGTGGATGGCGGCCTTGAAACTGTCAGCCTGAAGACGCCGGCGATCGTGACGACCGATCTGCGGCTGAACGAGCCGCGTTATGCCTCGCTGCCGAACATCATGAAGGCCAAGAGCAAGCCGCTCGCGAACAAGACGCCGGCCGATTATGGCGTCGACACCGCGCCCCGGCTGAAAACGCTGAAGGTGGAGGAGCCGGCCAAGCGGCAGGCCGGCGTGAAGGTGGCCGATGTCGATGAACTGATCGGCAAGCTCAAGGTGCTGGGAGTGGTGGCATGAAGACGCTGGTCTGGGTCGAACATGACAATGCGAGCCTGAAGGACGCGACGCTCGCGACCGTCAGCGCCGCCGCCAAGCTCGGCGATGTCGATCTGCTCGTCGCCGGCTCGGGCGCCGCGGCGGTGGCCGACGAGGCGGCGAAGATCGCGGGCGTGAGCAAGGTGTATCTCGCCGACGACGCGGCCTATGCCAATGCGCTGGCCGAGAATGTCGCGCCGCTGGTGGTGCAGCTGATGGCGGATCACGATGCGTTCGTGGCACCGGCCACCTCCAACGGCAAGAATATCGCGCCGCGCGTGGCGGCCCTGCTCGACGTGGTGCAGGTGTCGGAAATCCTGTCGGTCGAGAGCGCCGATACGTTCACCCGGCCGATCTACGCCGGCAATGCGATCGCCACGGTGCAGGCGCCGGCGGGTGCCAAGCTGGTGCTGACGGTGCGCGGCACCGCCTTCGCCAAGGCGGAGCGCGAGGGTGGTTCCGGCACGGTCGAGGCGGTCACGGCCGGCGGCGATCAGGCGCTGTCCTCCTTCGTCGGGGCGGAAATCTCCAAGTCGGAGCGGCCTGAGCTGACGTCCGCCAAGATCATCGTCTCGGGCGGCCGCGCGCTGGCCTCGGCGGATCAGTTCCACCAATATATCGATCCGCTCGCCGACAAGCTCGGCGCGGGCGTGGGCGCGAGCCGGGCGGCGGTGGATGCGGGCTATGCGCCGAACGACTATCAGGTCGGCCAGACCGGCAAGATCGTTGCGCCCGAAGTCTATGTCG
>CAXTTS010000272.1:0-3788 GCA_964247265.1 uncultured Sphingomonadaceae bacterium | reverse complement strand
GAACAGCAGCAGCTTGACCGCATTGTGCCGCTCCGGCCGCATCGCCAGATCGAGCCAGCCGCGACGCGCCGTGCCGTCGATCGTCGCGTCGATGTCCAGTTCCTGCGTCGCGCCCTCGCGGGCGAAACGGCGCAGGCGGCGGAGCGCCACCTTGATGTTGCGCGTGCCGAGTTCCTTCTGGTTGTCCAGGTTGGCGAACTCGCGCTTCTCCCACACCTTTACCGCGCGCTTGTGAACGCTCTCGCCGCCGATCCGCACGCCTTCCGGATTATAGCCGCCATTGCCGAACGGGGAGGTGCCGCCAGTTCCGATCCACTTCGATCCGCCCTGATGCCGGCCCTTCTGCTCCTCAAGCCGCTCCTTGAGGGTTTTCATGATCTCGTCCCACGATCCCAGCGCCTTGATCTTCTCCATCTCCTCGGGCGACAGGAACTTCTGCGCGATCGCCTTCAGCCATTCCTCCGGCACCTCCGCCTCGGCGGTGCCATAGCTGGTCTCGATGCCCTTGAAGACGCGGGCGAACACCTGATCGAAGCGATCGAGCAACCCCTCATCCTTCACGAAGGTGGCGCGGGCGAGATAGTAGAAATCCTCCGGCCGCCGCTCGATCACCTCGCGGTCGAGCGCCTCCAGCAGCACCAGATGCTCCTTCAGGCTGGCGCCGATGCCGGCGGCGCGGAGCTCCTCGAGGAAGTTCAGCAGCACGCGGTCAGGCCCTTGCCGCCAGCGGCGCGATACGCGCGCGCAGATAGGCGTCGCACTGGTTGATGCAGCGCCGGCCGAGCAGTTCGTAGCTGGCCGCCGCGCCACCGCCCAGCGCCGCCGGGATCACCCATGCGCGCCGCGCCACCACGCCGAGCAATCCGCGCCCGGCCGCCACACGGCGGAGGAAGCGCGCGGCAAAGCTGCGCCCGGCGATCCGCGCGACCGGGTTGCCGGCCAGCCGCGCGGTCAATCCCGCCACCGTCTCCGCGCCGATCGCCGCCGGGGCATAGGCGGTCACCAGATCGGACACGCTGGTGATGAGGGTGGGCGCCAGCTCCGCTTTCTGTTCTGGGGTCAGCTGGAAGATGCGCTGAATATCCTCGATCAGATCGCCCAGCGCATCGCTGCCGAAACCGAACGGCACCGCCGCGCGCGCCGCCGCCTTCAGCGCGCGGTGATGGACGAGGCTGCGCGCCTGCTCGCGCGCATCATTCAGCGCGGCGACCGTCTCGATCGCCACCTCAGCCGCCCTGCCGGCGCGACATGAAGGCCAGCCGCTCGAACAGCATCACATCCTGCTCGTTCTTCAAAAGCGCGCCGTGCAGCGGCGGGATGGCCTTGCGGGCATCCTTGGATTGCAGCACCTCCAGCGGCATGTCCTCGGCGAGCAGCAGCTTCAGCCAGTCGAGCAGTTCGCTGGTGGAGGGCTTCTTCTTCAGGCCGGGCACGTCGCGCACCTCGTAGAAGATGTCCATCGCCCGGCTGACCAGCATCTTCTGGATACCGGGGAAGTGGACGTCGACGATCGCCTGCATCGTCTCGCGATCGGGAAACTTGATGTAGTGGAAGAAGCAGCGGCGCAGGAAGGCGTCCGGCAGCTCCTTTTCATTGTTCGAGGTGATGACGACGATCGGCCGCTCCTTCGCGGCCACCGTCTCGCCCGTCTCGTACACGTCGAACGCCATGCGATCGAGTTCCTGCAACAGATCGTTGGGGAATTCGATATCGGCCTTGTCGATCTCGTCGATCAGCAGCACGGGCAATTGCGGCGCGGTGAAGGCCTCCCACAATTTGCCGCGGCGGATATAGTTGGCGATGTCGTGAACGCGCGGATCGCCCAACTGGCCGTCGCGCAGGCGCGCCACGGCGTCATATTCGTAGAGACCCTGATGCGCCTTGGTGGTGGATTTCACATGCCACTGGATCAGCGGCGCGCCGGCCGCGCGCGCCACCTCGTGCGCCAGCACCGTCTTGCCGGTGCCGGGCTCGCCCTTCACCAGCAGCGGCCGGCGCAGCGTGATTGCGGCGTTCACCGCCACCTTCAGGTCGTCGGTGGCGACATAATCCTGCGTGCCTTCGAACCGCACCGGCATTCCTTTCGATCGCATGAGCGCGACCGGGATAGGAAAGCCCCGCCGCCCGTGCAAGAGCGGCGGAGGGCGGGCTATTGTTCCAGGCGGGCCTGACGGCGCGCGTCCAGCAGATCCCACAAGGCGCGGTGCTGACGCATGATCTGCTCGGCGCCGAACAGCATCGCCCGCTCGGTGGCCGGCGAGGTGGCGAAGGCGGTGGCGACGGCGCGGGTCTCATCCACGCCGGGCAGCAGCAAGGGCGGCGGCTCCATGCCGAAGCGGATCGCGGCGATATCCAGCACCTCGCGCAGCGCTCGCCAGTCCAGCACGAGCGCCATCGCGGCGCCCAGCGCGCAGCCGCTGCGCTCCGACTTGGCCAGCACCTCGGCGGCGTGCCGCTGGGCGAGCACCGTCGCCTCCGATGTGTTGTGGCCGGGCGTGCTCGGTTGCGGGCCGGCCGCGACGGCCAGGCGGGTGATATAGGTGCGCTCACGCCCGAAGCCGGCAACCGCCGCCTCCAGCCACTGTCGCGCGTCTGGTGGCACATATTGACTGGCGGCCAGATCGACCACCCCGGGCGAACGACCGTGGATGAGGCACAGATAATGGGCGGCATCGGCAAAGTTGCGCGCCGTTTCATTGCCCGGAAGGTAGGGCCGTGCCGTGAGCGAGCCGCGACCCGCGCTGCTGTCGCTCTGGACGAGCGCCATCAGCTTGGCCGCCACATCCCCTTCTTCGATTCCGATCGGCTGCGAAGCCATCGCCAGTCTCCCCGAACACCGGGAGGATTCCCGATAAGCACCCTGACGGCAGCGTAGCGAAAATGCCTTAACAGCGGGTTCACACCTGCCGTTACCGAACCGATCCGATCCGGATAAAACATTGTCTCGAAACGGATAATTGCGGGTTAAGCTTGCCGCCGTCGATCAGGGTAACGGCACTGGACCGGGAATCTTTAGGGCCGGAATGCCCCCTCCGCACACGGCGGAGGGGAATGCGCCTACTGGTCGAGGAAGCTGCGCATTTTGCGGCTGCGGCTGGGGTGCTTCAGCTTGCGCAGCGCCTTCGCCTCGATCTGGCGGATGCGTTCGCGCGTGACGCTGAACTGCTGGCCCACCTCCTCCAAGGTGTGATCGGTGTTCATGCCGATGCCGAAACGCATCCGCAGCACGCGCTCCTCACGCGGGGTGAGGCTGGCGAGGACACGGGTAACGGTCTCCTTCAGATTGGCCTGAATCGCCGCATCCACCGGGATGATCGCATTCTTGTCCTCGATGAAGTCGCCGAGATGCGAATCCTCCTCGTCGCCGATCGGCGTTTCGAGGCTGATCGGCTCCTTGGCGATCTTCATCACCTTGCGCACCTTTTCGAGCGGCATGGAAAGCCGCTCGGCCAGCTCCTCCGGCGTCGGCTCGCGGCCGATCTCGTGCAGGATCTGGCGGCTGGTGCGGACCAGCTTGTTGATCGTCTCGATCATATGGACCGGGATGCGGATCGTCCGCGCCTGATCCGCGATGCTGCGGGTGATCGCCTGACGGATCCACCACGTCGCATAGGTGCTGAACTTGTAGCCGCGGCGATATTCGAACTTGTCGACCGCCTTCATCAGCCCGATGTTGCCCTCCTGGATGAGGTCCAGGAACTGCAGCCCGCGGTTGGTGTACTTCTTGGCGATGGAGATCACGAGGCGCAGGTTCGCCTCGACCATCTCCTTCTTGGCGATGCGCGCCT
>CAXTTS010000271.1:0-3819 GCA_964247265.1 uncultured Sphingomonadaceae bacterium | reverse complement strand
CGAGCGTCTTGCCCGTCACCTCGACGCCCATGAAGCGGTTCTTCTCCCACTTGCCGGCCTGGGTGGACTTGTCCGCCTCCGGCAGGTCGCGGGCCAGCGCGAACATCAGGGCGATGGCATGTTCGGCGGTGGTGATCGAATTGCCGAACGGTGTGTTCATCACCACCACGCCCTGCGCGGAGGCGGCGGGGATATCGACATTGTCCACGCCGATACCGGCGCGGCCGACCACCTTGAGGTTGGTCGCGGCGGCGAGCACGTCCTTCGTCACCTTGGTGGCGGAGCGGATGGCGAGGCCGTCATACTCGCCGATCATCGCGATCAGCTCGTCCTTGGTCTTGCCGGTGATCTCGTCCACCTGAACGCCGCGTTCGCGGAAGATCTGGGCGGCGCGAGGGTCCATCTTGTCGGAGATGAGGACTTTGGGCATGTTGAAATCCTTGGATTTCGCCATCCCGGCGCAGCCCGGGATCTCGTGCGGCCTGAAGCTTCGCGGAGATCCCGGCCTCCGCCGGGATGACGTGAATATGGGAAAGAGGAAGCGGCCTTACTTGCCGCGCGCGCTGTGCCAGGCCCAGTCGAGCCACGGGCCGAGCGCCTCGATGTCGGCGGTCTCCACCGTGGCACCACACCAGATGCGCAGGCCGGGCGGGGCGTCGCGATAGCCGGCCACGTCATAGGCGGCATCCTCCGCCTCCAGCAGCGAAGCCATCTTCTTGACGATCGCGTTTTTCGCCTCGTCGTCCAGGCCCGCGACGGCATCGTCGGCGAACTTCAGGCAGACGCTGGTGTTCGAACGGGTCGCCGGATCGGTCGCGAGATGATCGATCCACGGCGTCGCCTGCACGAAGGCGTCCAACGCCGCCGCATTGGCATCGGCCCGCGCGATCATGCCGGAAAGCCCGCCGACGCTGCGCGCCCATTCGAGCGTCCAGATATAATCCTCGACCGCCAGCATCGACGGCGTGTTGATCGTCTCGCCCTTGAAGATGCCCTCGATCAGCTTGCCCTTGCTGGTTAGGCGGAACACCTTCGGCAGCGGCCGATCGGGCACGTAGCTCTCCAGCCGCTCCACCGCACGCGGCCCGAGGATCAGCACGCCGTGGCCGCCTTCGCCGCCCAGCGCCTTCTGCCAGGAGAAGGTGGTGACATCCAGTTTGTCCCACGGCAGATCCTGCGCGAACGCGCCGGAGGTCGCGTCGGCGAAGGTCAGTCCCTCGCGCGTGTCGCTGATCCAGTCGCCGTTCGGCACGCGCACGCCGCTGGTCGTGCCGTTCCAGGTGAAGCACAGGTCGTGCGCGGGATCGACGGTGGTGAGGTCGGGCAGCGCGCCATAAGGCGCCTTCAGCACCGTGGCCTCCAGCTTCAGCTGCTTCAGCGCATCCGTCACCCAGCCTTCGCCGAAGCTCTCCCAGGCCGCCATCGTCACCGGGCGCGCGCCCAGCATCGTCCACATCGCCATCTCGAACGCGCCGGTATCGGAACCGGGGACGATGCCGATGCGGTGCGTGTCGGGCACGCGCAGAATCTGGCGGGTCAGTTCGATCGCATAGACGAGCCGGCTCTTGCCAAGCTTCGAGCGGTGCGAGCGGCCGAGCGATCCGATCGCGAGATGTTCGGGGCCCCATCCGGGCGGCTTGGCGCAGGGGCCGGACGAGAAATGCGGACGTGCCGGCTTGAGGCCGGGGCGGGGGAAGTCAGTCATGGTCTCTCCTCACAGAGAGCACGCGCCGCGTTGGGGCGGCGTGGCCCGCCGGCGCTCTTAATGGCACGGGCCGGGCTGTCAACGCGGATCTGGGCTTGAGCTATGCGGCGGGCGGGGCGCGCGGCGGGGCGAGGCGTGGCGATCGCCTTGCCGCGCCCGACGGCAGCAGCCATTGAGCGGGGGCGGGCGGGCACGTTCGGCCCGGCCCTTTCTTCAGGATTCGCGAATTGTCTGGAGCGGGATATCGTATGAAGGCAGGGGTTTGCGGGGCGACCTTGCTAGCGCTTCTCCTCACGGCGTGCGTGCCGCATTCCAGCCGTCGCCCGCCGCCGCGTGCCCGCGGCCGGCCGCCGGTGACGCGTCCTTCGGTGACGCATCCCACGGCACCGGTCGTCCGCGCGGAGGATCCGGCGGTGCTGCGCCAGTGCCTGGCCGATCTCGGCGGGCGCGGCGCCAGCTTCCAGATTTTGCCCGATCAGGATCGCGGCGCCGGCTGTTCCACGATCGGCACGGTTAAGCTGGTGAAGATCGGCATTCCCACCGCCAATCTCGGCGCGATGAAGTGCCGGCTGGCCGAGCGCTTCGTCGCCTGGACGGGCGATGCGCTGCAGACGGCGGCGACCGCCTGGCTCGATTCGCCGGTCGCGAAGATTGAGAGCTTCGGCACCTATGCCTGCCGCCCGATCAACAACCAGGCCGGCAACCGCCTGTCCGAACATGGCAGCGCCAACGCCGTCGACATCGCCGGCTTCGTGCTGGCGAACGGTCGGCGGATCACGGTGAAGGACGATTGGAACGGGCCGGACGAGAATGCCCGTAACTTCCTGCGCGCGGTTCACAAGGCGGCCTGCCGCCGATTCTCGGTGGTGCTGGGGCCGGATGCCAATGCGCTGCATCACGATCATCTCCACTTCGACATGGGCGCGGGCCGCTATTGCCGCTAAGCCGCCGCGCTCACCTCACCAGCGATACCGAGCCTGTATGACCGACCCCAATCTTCCCAAGCGCGTCTTTCCGCCGGCCCATGCCGATGCCGCCAGCGCGCGCGCCGCGGCGCCCAGCCCGCAAACCTCCGATCCCGCCTATGCACTCGCCTTCCAGGACATGGAGTTCCTGCTGCGCGAGGATCTGCGCCCGATCCGCTTCCAGCTGGAGCTGCTGAAGCCGGAGCTGCTGCTCAACGAGGCGCGCATCCGCTCCACCTTCGTGTTCTACGGCTCGGCCCGCATCCCTTCGCCCGAGCGGGCCGATATGGTGGTGGACGCCGCCGTCACCGACACGCAGCGCGCCATCGCCGAGCGTCTGAAAGCCAACTCGCGTTATTATGATGAGGCACGCGCTCTGGCCGCGCTCGCCAGCGGCACGCCGGCCGATGCGGAGGGCTGGCGCCAGTTCGTCGTCTGCTCGGGCGGCGGCCCGTCGATCATGGAAGCGGCCAATCGCGGTGCAGCCGATGTCGGCGCCGAATCGATCGGCCTAAACATCACGCTGACCCATGAGCAGGCGCCGAACCCCTATGTCACGCCGTCGCTATCGTTCCAGTTCCACTATTTCGCGTTGCGCAAGATGCACTTCCTGTTGCGCGCGCGGGCGGTGGCGGTGTTCCCTGGCGGTTTCGGCACGTTCGACGAATTGTTCGAGCTGCTGACGCTGGTGCAGACCGGCAAGATGGCCGCGCTGCCGATCATGCTGTTCGGTCGCGAGTTCTGGCACCGCGTCGTCAATTTCGACGAGCTGGTCGCGGAGGGCGTCGTCTCGCCCAACGATCTCGGCCTGATCCACTTCGTCGAGACGGCGGAGGAGGCTTGGGACTGCGTGCGCGATTATTGGCGCACGTGAAACTGAGCGCCCTTCGTCATTTCCCAGCCGTGCCAAACGATGAAGGCCGGCCCGGGCGTTTGCCCCGGCCGGCCTTCATCGTCGCACAGCCACGCGGTTGGCGGATCAGCGTTCCTGCTTGGATGTGCCGGATGTGGCCGGGGCCGCATCGCCAGCGACATTGCCCTTGGGGCTGACGGCGGCTTTCGCCTCGGTCTGCACCGGCACGTCCTTGCCCTTGGCGGCGGTGGTGGCGCCGGCCGACAGGTTCCCGCTGATGGCGGCCCCGGTCGTCG
>CAXTTS010000270.1:0-3831 GCA_964247265.1 uncultured Sphingomonadaceae bacterium | reverse complement strand
GACCGGCGCTATAGGCGGGCGGCGGGGGTGCTCATGGGCGAACGGGACGGGCGTTTCATCGTGCTCGACGCGATGCGCGGCGTCGCGGCGGTGGCGATCGTCATCTATCATGCCGGCGGCGGGCCGCTGCCGATGGGCTATGCGGCGGTCGATCTGTTCTTTCTGCTCAGCGGCTTCGTGCTGGCCCATGCCCACGGCGCGGCGCTGGCCGACGGCATCGGGCGATGGGCGTTCGTGACGCGGCGGTTCATCCGCATCTATCCGATCTATTGCCTCGCGCTGTGCGCCGGGATGCTCGTGACGTGGCGGATGACGCGGCAGGGGATCGAGGGATGGGATGCCCGCCATTATCGCGAGGCGATCGTGCCGGCGCTGCTGTTCCTGCCGGTGCCCAATCGATCGTGGCTCGGCGTGTTTCCGTTCAACGGGCCGAGCTGGTCATTATTCTTCGAGCTGGTGGCGAACCTGCTGTTCGTGTGGACCGGGTGGAGGTTGTTGGCCTGCCTGGCGGTTGTGGCGGTGTCGGCGCCGGCGCTGCTGGTGGCGTTGAGCCTGTGGCAGGGGGCGGGGGGATCATCCTATGGCGACTTTCCCGGCGGCTTTGCGCGTGTCGGCTTCTCCTTCTTTCTCGGCGTGCTGCTGTACCGCCTATGGCGCAGCGGGCGGGGGCCGAGGCCGGTTGTGCCGGCGGTGGCGCTGCTGGCCGTGCTGCCGATCCTGTACGCGATCCTGCCGGGTGCGGAGCGCACCTATCATGCGCTGCTGATCTCCGCGGTGCAGCCGGCGCTGATCTGGCTGGGCGCCGCCAGCGCGGCACCGCGTCGGCTGATGCCGGCGATGGGGTGGCTGGGGGCGATATCCTATGCGGTCTATGCGATCGGCTGCCCGATCCAGCAGGCGATCGAGATAGCGGCGCACCGCATCGAGGGCACCGGCTGGGACGACGACATAGCGTGGTTCGTGCTGTGGCTGACGGTGCCGGCGGTGCTGGTGGCCGGCCACATCGTGACGTTCCAATTCGACCTGCCGCTGCGGCGTCGGCTGATGCGGCGCATTGGCTAAAGCAGCCGCTCGATCTCGCCGCGCAGGCTTTCGGGTTTGGTGGTGGGGGCGAAGCGGGCGACGACGCGGCCGGCGCGATCGACGAGGAACTTGGTGAAGTTCCACTTGATCCGCTCGCTGCCGAGCAGTCCCTTCGCCTCATGCTTGAGCCAGGCGAACAGCGGGTGCGTGCCGGGGCCGTTGACCTCCACCTTGGCGAACAGCGGAAAGCAAACATCGTAGGTGAGCGAGCAGAAGCTGGCGATCTCGGCCGCGTCGCCCGGCTCCTGCGCGCCGAACTGGTTGCAGGGAAAGCCGAGGACGGTGAGGCCGCGCGGGGCGAGTTCCTCGTGCAACGCTTCGAGGCCGGCATATTGCGGGGTGAAGCCGCATTTGCTGGCGGTGTTGACGATCAGGCGGACCTGCCCGGCATAAGCGCCGAGCGAGACGGTGCCGCCGTCGATCGTTTTCGCGCTGAACCCGTCGATGGTCGCCATCCCCGTTCCCCCTTCAGCCGTCGCGTTGCAGGCCGGCGACGCGGGCGCGTTCCTCCGCCGGGATCAATCCTTCGAGCACCGTCCAGAAGCCGGCGATCGATCCCTGCCCCGCCTCGACATAGGCCTGCGCCATGCGCGCGCGCAACGCCTCGAACAACTCACCCTCCAGCTTGCTGCCGTCGGCGGTGAGGCGGAGCAGGCGCTGGCGGCGATCCTGCGTGCCGGGCCTGGGTTCGATCAGGCCCCGCTCGGTGAGTTCGGTGACGACCCGGCCGAGCGACTGCTTGGTGATGCCGAGCAGCCCGAGCAACGCGCTGACGGTGAGCCCCGGCTGGCGCGCGACGAAATAGAGCGCGCGGTGATGGGCGCGGCCGAGGCCCTGCGCGGCCAGCTTTTCATCGATGGAGCGGGTGAGATGGCCGTGGCCGAACCAGAGCAGTTCGACGCCGCGACGTATCTCCTCCTCGCGCAGGAACAAAGGCGAGGCGGACACGGCGACCATCGCTCATGCCTTGCCAGCGCCGGGGCTGCCGCGCAACGCCGATGCGGCGGAGCGCCAAGCCGGCTCAGGCGCCGTGATAGGTGCGAAACCAGTCGACGAAGCGCGGCACGCCAACATCGATCGTGGTGGTGGGAGCAAAGCCGAGATCGCGCTGGATCGCGCTGATATCGGCATAGGTCTCCTTCACGTCGCCCGGCTGCATCGGCAGCAGATCGCGGATCGCGGGTTTGCCGCAGGCCTGCTCGATCAGGTCGATCAGGCGGCCCAACTCCTCCGAGCGGTGGTTGCCGATATTGTAGAGGCGATGCGGCGATCTGCTGCCGCCGGCCTTCTCCGCGCCATCGTCGGCGGGCGCATTGTCGAGCGCGGCGATCACGCCGGCGACGATATCGTCGATATAGGTGAAATCGCGCCGCATGTCGCCATTGTTGAAGACCTTGATCGGCCGGTCCTTCAATATGGCATCGGTGAACAGCCACATCGCCATATCGGGCCGGCCCCACGGGCCATAGACGGTGAAGAAGCGCAGGCCGGTCTGCGGCAGGCGATAGAGATGGGCGTAGGTCTCGCTCATCAGCTCGTCCGCCTTCTTGGTGGCGGCGTAGAGCGACAGCGGATGATCGACCCGATCCTCGACGCGGAACGGCATCGTGTCGTTGCCGCCATAGACCGATGAGGACGAGGCATAGACCAGATGGCGCAGCTGCCGCTGGCGGCCGATCTCCAGCATGTTGAGGTGGCCGACGAGATTGGCCTGCACGTAGGCGCGCGGATTGTCGATCGAGTAGCGCACGCCGGCCTGCGCGCCGAGATGCACGATACCGTCGATGTCGGTGCCGGCGAGCGCCTGCTCCAGCGCGTCGTGGTCGGCGAAATCCACCTCGGCGAAGCGGAAGCCGTCATTATGGTGCCGGACGATATCGGCGATCCGATCCCGCTTGAGCGAGACCGGATAATAATCGTTGAGATTGTCGATGCCGAGCACGCGGGTGCCGCGCGCCAGCAACGCGCGCGAGACGGAGTAGCCGATGAAGCCGGCGGCGCCCGTAACCAGGATCGTCATAGGTGCAGGTTCCTCGTTCGAGCGGGTTCAGGCGAGCCGGTTCAGGCGAGCGGGTTCAGGCGGTGCCGCGGCCGATGCCGGTGTAGCGGAAGCCGGCGGCGGCCATTTCGGATGGGCGATAGATGTTGCGCAGATCGACGATGACCGGGGCGGCCATCGCATCCTTCAGCCGGCGCAGGTCGAGCGCGCGGAACTGATCCCACTCGGTCAGGATCGCCAGCACTGCCGCACCGGTCGCGGCCTCATAGGGGCCTTCGCAGAAGGTGATGTCGGGCAGCAGATGCTCCGCCTCCTTGCGGCCTTCCGGATCGAAAGCGTGGACCTCGGCGCCGAGCGCGACAAGCGCGGGCACGATATCGAGGCTGGGGGCATCGCGCATGTCGTCGGTGTTCGGCTTGAAGGTGAGGCCGAGCACCGCGACCTTGCGGCCCTTCAGGTTGCCGCCGGCGGCCTCGGCGATGCGATCCGCCATGCCCTTCTTGCGATCGGCGTTCACCTGCACGGTGGTCTCGATCAGGCGGGTGGGGCGGCCCGCCTCCTGCGCGGTGCGGGTGAGCGCCAGCGTATCCTTGGGGAAGCAGGAGCCGCCATAGCCGGGGCCGGCGTGGAGGAACTTGCCGCCGATCCGCTTGTCCAGCCCGATGCCGCGCGCGACCTGCTGCACGTCGGCGCCGACGACCTCGCACAGATCGGCCATCTCGTTGATGAAGGTGATCTTCATCGCGAGG
>CAXTTS010000269.1:3551-3843 GCA_964247265.1 uncultured Sphingomonadaceae bacterium | reverse complement strand
GGGGGTGAAAAACGCTCCCTCGGCGGCGAACGGTTATGCGACGGTGGAAAGAGCGCACGGACGAGCCGCCCGGTGAAAATGGCATGTTCGCGGGGGTGTAGGACAGGGGCGGTTGGGCATGGCAGCTTCCGCACACTTGCAGACATTGGCGCAAGACGATCAGCGATGCTTATACAGCCACAGGACGCGCTTAGAACCGCAGATAGATATCTGCGCCATCACTGCTGTGATAAGGAGCCACCCGCCAACGGCAGCGACGAAAAAGATTGGATGCGCGGCCCAAGTCACGTGC
>CAXTTS010000269.1:0-3541 GCA_964247265.1 uncultured Sphingomonadaceae bacterium | reverse complement strand
CCAATCTAATCCGCCTGTAACGAAGGCTTCGACTATCTGGTAAACGCCAAAAAGGCAGAGGCCAAATACCGCAAAAAGCCGAATTGCCATCGCCCTAGGTGAACGAGCTTTCCAAGCTTCTTCACTGTTCATTCGCATTGGCTAACATGAAAAGTTATCGCCGGGAAGGAACGACCGCTTCCCACCACCTATTGCCGTCCCCGCCGGCTAAACGGACCCTAGCAGCGGACACGCGGCAAACGCCCCAATTGCGGACGTGCGAATGTCTGCTAGCCTGTCCCAGATGACCAGCTCTCGTTACATATCAATTGCCGGAGCGGTGTATGCAGCGACGTTCGTGGCAATTTCTTTCATCTTGAACTCATGGCCGCCCTATCCGGCATACGAAATCGCAGTGATGATGATCGGCGGAGCGATTTTCTTTGCATGGGCGGGGACGGTTCGGATTCAGCAGATAGTCGGGGTGGACCAGTCGGAGTACACGGCGGCAAGTGTATTTCACGCAGCTCTAGTCACCATTCTGATTGGAGGCGCTATCTACATCCGCCTTGGACCGGGGCTGTAAGCAGATTGCGAACGGCCGCTTTCCACCAATGCGGGCCATTCGGAAAGATGGAGGCCGACAGCACAAGCAAGCCGTCGCTGTCGATCCGTAGCGCCTGAGGTAAATAGCGGGACCCCGGGTCAAGCCCGGGGTGACGGTATGATGAAGGGTGGGTTACCGACGGCTTCCTTCCGCCGCTGTCCCACTCAGTCGAACAGCGAGGAGACCGAGCTTTCGTCGGCGATGCGCTTGATCGCTTCCGCCAGCAGCGGGGCGATGGTGAGCAGGCGGATCTTGCCGGCGCCGGCCACCGCATCGGGCGGGCCGATCGAATCGGTGATGACGAGTTCGGTCAGCACCGATCCTTCCACCCGCGCCACCGCGCCGCCGGAGAGGACGCCGTGGCTGCAATAAGCCACCACGTCCGCCGCACCCGCCGCGCGCAGCGCCGCCGCCGCATTGGCCAGCGTGCCGGCCGAGTCGACGATATCGTCGACCAGGATGCAGAAGCGGCCGGCCACGTCGCCGATGATGTTCATCACCTCCGATTCGCCGGGCCGCTCGCGCCGTTTGTCGACGATGGCGAGGGGTGCGTTGTCCAGCCGCTTGGCCAGCGCGCGGGCGCGCACCACGCCGCCCACGTCGGGCGAGACGACCATCAGGTTGCGGCCCGAGAAGCGCGCCTGGATGTCGGCCGACATCACCGGGGCGGCGTAGAGATTGTCCGTCGGGATATCGAAGAAGCCCTGGATCTGGCCGGCGTGCAGATCCATCGACAGCACCCGGTCCGCCCCCGCGACCGTAATCAGATTGGCGACGAGCTTGGCCGAGATCGGCGTGCGCGGCCCCGGCTTGCGATCCTGCCGGGCATAGCCGAAATAGGGCACCACCGCCGTGATCCGCCGGGCGGAGGACCGCTTCAGCGCATCGATCATGATGAGCAGTTCCATGAGGTTGTCGTTCGCCGGATAGCCGGTCGATTGCAGCACGAACACATCCTCGCCGCGCACATTCTCGTGGATCTCGACGAACACCTCCTCGTCGGCGAAGCGGCGCACGCTCGCCTCGGTGATGCCGATCTCGAGATAATCAGCGATCGCCGCGGCAAGCGGGGCGTTCGAGTTTCCGGCCAGCAGCTTCATCGCCCAACGTCCCCTTTGCCGTCGCGCCTCTTAGTGGCGCCGGGGGGCGGGGGAAAGAGGGTGGCTGAGGCGCGGCGGCACGGCCTATAGCGCGGGCGTGACCGTCACCACCCGCTTCGCCCCTTCGCCGACCGGCCGGCTTCACGTCGGCAACATCCGCGCCGCGCTCCACAACTGGCTGTGGGCGCGCCGTGCGGGAGGCCGCTTCCTGCTGCGCCTCGACGATACCGATCGCGAACGGTCGACCGAAGCCTTCGCCGATGCGATCCATGCCGATCTCGCCTGGCTCGGCCTCGATCCCGATGCCACCGAGCGGCAGTCGCGGCGTGGCGCGCTCTACGAGGCGCGATTCGCGGCGTTGCGCGACGCCGGCCGCGTCTACCCCGCCTACGAAAGCGCGCAGGAGCTCGATCTCAAGCGCAAGGTCCAGCTCGGGCGCGGGTTGCCGCCGGTCTACGATCGCGCCGCGCTGGCGCTGGGCGAGGCCGATCGTCGCGCGCTGGAAGCCGAGGGGCGGGTGCCGCACTGGCGCTTCCGCCTCGACCACGGCTTACCGATTCGCTGGACCGATCTGATCCGCGGCGAGCAGCGCTTCGACCCCGCGCTCCTGTCCGATCCCGTCGTCCGCCGCGCCGACGGCAGTTGGCTTTACATGCTGCCGAGCGTCATCGACGACGCCGACATGGCGATCACGCACGTCGTGCGCGGCGAGGACCATGTCGCCAACACCGCGCTCCAGCTGCAGATGTTCGAAGCGTTGGGCCACTCGCCACCGACGTTCGCGCACGCGCCGCTGCTGACCGGCGCCGAGGGCAAGCTGTCCAAGCGGCTGGGCGCGCTCGGTGTCGACGAACTGCGCGCTGATGGCATCGAGCCCATCGCTATCCTTGCCTTGCTGGCGCGTATCGGCACCAGCGACCCCGTCGAGCCGGTGATCGACGCCGCGCCGCTCGTCGGGATGTTCGACTTCGCCCGCATCGGCCGCGCACCGGCCCGCTTCGATATGGTCGAGCTGACCGCGCTGAACGCGCGCATCGTTCACCAGCTCGCCTACGAGGCGATCGCCGATCGGCTGCCCGCGGGCATGGACGCGGACGCCTGGGAGGCGATCCGGCCGAACCTGGCGAATGTCGCCGAGGCGGCTGACTGGTGGACGGTGATCGAGGGGCCGGTCTCGGCTGCGCCAGCTGCCGCCGATCGCGAGCTGCTCGGCCAGGCGGCGCGGATCGCCGGGGAGATCGCCTGGTCGAACGCGCCCTGGCCTGCGCTCGTGGAGGGGCTCAAGGCGGCCACCGACCGTCGCGGCAAGGCGCTGTTCCTGCCGTTGCGCCTGGCGCTCACCGGCCGCGATCATGGCCCGGAGATGGCGGCGCTGCTGCCGCTGATCGGCCGCGAGCGCACGGTGACGCGGTTGCGCGCCGCCGCCGGCTGAGCGGACTGGCGGCAGCGCGGCGCACTCCCTATCTTGGCGAGCATGGCCGTTTTTCCTCGCCCAGCCTCGCCGCGCGCGCTGATCGCCGATGCGCGCATGTTCCTGGCCACCCGCCAGCGGCATCAGCTGTTGTTCGCCGCGATTTCGGTGGCGATCCCGGCGCTGATCATCGCCGGCTTCTATCATGATTCCGAGACCGATCCGCCCGAGATGTACTTCCTGCCGAGCTGGCCCGCCGATCGCAGCGACGCCGAGATCATCGCGCTGCAGAAGATCGATCAGGCCAAGAAGGAAAAGGCCCAGGCCGAGAAGCGCGCGTCCTACCAGAGGCTCGCCAAGCAGCTGGGCATTGAGTGACGCGGCGTGGATGGGTGCGGCGCTTGCACTTGGTGAGCGTGCAAGGGGCCGGACGGCATCCAATCC
>CAXTTS010000268.1:0-3847 GCA_964247265.1 uncultured Sphingomonadaceae bacterium | reverse complement strand
AGCCTGCGCCAGATCGAGGCGGAGCGGGTGACGATGATGTTCCTGCCGTTCGTCACCTTCCATCAGGCGATGATCGGCCATCCCGATTGGGACAAGACCGACATGAGTTCGGTCCGCCTGCAGAACAGCTGCTTCGCCTTCATGCCCGATCGCGTCGGCCAGGCCTATCGCGAGAAGGCGCCGAACATGTTGCAGGTGGGCACGATGGGGATGACGGAGGCGAGCGGCATCGTCACGACCGGCGGCTACGATATGGACCCCGAGATGGGCTTCCGACGGCTCGGCTATCCGCTCGCCGGGATCGAAGTGCGGATCGTCGATGCCGACGGGCGCGACCTGCCGGTCGGCGAGCGCGGCGAGGTGCTGATCCGCGGCTACAATCTGTTCGACGGCTATTATAAGGATCCGGAAAAGACGGCCGAGGCGCTCGATGCGGAGGGATGGTATCATTCGGCGGACATCGGCTCGCTGGATGAGCACGGCCACCTGATGTTCCACGGCCGGTTCAAGGACATGCTGAAGGTCGGCGGCGAGAATGTCGCTGCGGCGGAGGTGGAGGCGGTGCTCGCCACCCATCCCGGCGTTCGGCTGGCGCAGGTGATTGGGCTGCCGGACGAGCGGCTGGCGGAGATACCGGCCGCCTTCATCGAACGCAGCGGACAGGGCGGCGCGGACCCGGCGGAGCTGATCGCCTATACGAAGGAGCGGCTGGCATCCTTCAAGGTGCCGCGCCATATTCGCTATGTCGACGAGTGGCCGATGTCCGCTTCGAAAATCCAGAAGTTCAAGCTGCGCACGCAGCTGATGCAAGAACTCGGTCTGACGGACTGAGGGAGAGGACGGGATGCGTTTTGTCATCACGGGCGCCGCCAGTGGCATCGGCCGGGCCTGCGCGGAACTGCTGGCTGGCGGAACGGCGCTGCCGGGCGAGCATCGGATGCTGCTGGCCGATCGCGATGCCGGCAATCTCGACGCGGTCGTCGCGGCCATCGGCCCGTCTGCGGCGGGCGCGGTGGTGGATTTGGCCGGGCTGGATTGTGGCGACCGGATTGTAGCGGCCGCGATCGCGCATATGGGCGGTATCGACGCCGTCATCAGCAATGCCGGCATCATCATGGGCGGTGCGCTTGCCGAGCTGGCGGCCGATCAGTTCGACAGGATCTACGCGATCAACACCCGCGCCTCATGGCTGCTCGCCAAGGCCGCTTATCCGCACCTGAAGGACAGCCGAGGCGCCTTCATCGCCACCGCCTCGATGTCGGCGACGCAGCCGACGCCAGCGCTGGGCTTCTATTCGTCCAGCAAAGCGGCGCTGCTGATGCTCGTGCGCCAGCTGTCGATCGAGTGGGGGCCGGACGGCATACGCTGCAATACCGTATCGCCGGGGCCGACCTATACGCCGATGACGGCGGCGGGCTATTCCGATCCCGCGCGGCGCGATCAGCGCGAGGCGAATATCGCCCTGCGCAAGCTGGGCACGGCGGAGGATGTCGCGAACGCGATCCTGTTCCTCGCCGGCCCCGCTGCCGGCCACATCAGCGGCATCGACGTGCTCGTCGATGGCGGGATGAGCAACATGCTGATGCCGGCCAGCGGCGGCGGCACCGGACAATCCAAATAGACGGCCCCTGGCCTTTCGGGAGACAAAACGATGCGCGTGGCGAAAATAACGAAAGGCGGCCAGGTCGGCGTCGCGGTGAAGACGGATGCCGGGATCAAGGCTGTGTTCGGCAATCAGGCGATCGGCGATCTCGATGCGCTGATCGCCAGCGGGCAGGGCCTTCAGGCGGCTGCCGATGCCGCCGCACAGGGGGAGAGCGTTTCGGAGGCCGACCTCATCTTTCTGCCGCCGCTGGTTAAGGCGCCGAAGATCATCTGCCTGGGCCTCAACTACAAGGACCATGCCGCGGAGGGCGGATTTCAGGTTCCCGAGTTTCCGACCATTTTTGGCCGCTTCAGCTCCAGCCTGATCGGCCACGGCGCGCCCATTATCAAGCCGACCGTCTCCGACGCGCTCGATTATGAGGGTGAGCTGGTCGCGGTGATCGGCAAGGGCGGCAAGGACATCGCCAAGGACGCGGCGCTCGATCATGTCGCGGCCTATTCGGTGTTCAACGACGGCTCCGTGCGCGATTACCAGATGAAGACGCCGCAATGGACCGCCGGCAAGAACTTCGACGGCACCGGCGCCTTCGGCCCGTGGCTCGTAACGCCCGACGAACTGCCCGACGGGGCCGCCGGCCTGAAGATCGAAACCCGGCTGAACGGCCAGACGGTGCAGAGCGCCTCCACCTCCGACATGGTGTTCGACGTCGTCGAGACGATCGCCCTGCTCTCAACCTTCATGACGCTGGAGCCCGGCGACGTGCTAGTGATGGGCACGCCATCCGGCATCGGCGCCGCGCGCAAGCCGCCGCTGTTTATGAAGGACGGCGACACGGTCGAGGTGGAGATCGAGCGGGTCGGCCTGCTGGTGAACCCGATCAAGGCCGCTTGAACGGTATTTGGGAGGATGAGGTGATGGACGAGACCGGCAGGGGAGGACGGCGCGCGAACGTGCTGGGCGTCCATTCCATCGATCATTTCGCGGTTGCGGTGCCGGACCTGGCGGAGGCGCGGCGTTTCTACGAATTGTTCGGGCTGGACGTGCGCGACAAGGACGGGGCGCTCGAACTCTACACGAAGGGCAATCCTCACCGCTGGGGCGTCCTGACGCAAGGCACCAGCGGCAAGACGCTGCGCTATCTGAGCTTCGGTATTTTCGAGGATGAGATGGAGGCGTTCCGCAATCATCTTGACGCTCAGGCCGTCCGCATGATCGCGGCGCCGGCCGGGGCGGAGTCGAACGGCATCTGGTTCGAGAGCTTCGACGGGTTGCCGGTCAATGTTCGCGTGGCCGAGAAGAAGACGCCGCACGAGAAGAGCCGGTTCAGCTTCGCCAGCGCGGCGCCCGGCCAGTCGGGTGCGGTGCCCAATTCGAAGGCGCCGCGCGTCTATCCGCGCCGGCTTTCGCATTTCGCCCTGTTCACCACCGACGTTCCTGCCGCCATCGCTTATTATGAACGCGTGCTCGGCCTGCGCCTTTCCGATCAGAGCGGCCCGGCTGTCGCCTTCCTCCACGGCGCGCATGGCAGCGACCATCATCTGCTCGCGCTCGTCATGTCGGATCGGCGCGGCATGCACCATAATAGCTGGGATGTGGGATCGGTGACGGAGGTCGGTCTCGGCGGATCGACGATGGCGCGTGCCGGCTACGACAAGGGCTGGGGCGTCGGCCAGCATGTGCTGGGCGCCAACTATTTCTATTATGTCCGCGATCCGTGGGGCAGCTATTCGGAATATTCGGCCGACATCGATTACATCCCGCATGACGTCGACTGGGCCGCCGGCGACCATCCGCCCGAGGACAGCATGTTCCTATGGGGACCGGACCCTTCCCCCGAATTCATCCAGAACACCGAGCCCGTGGAGACCGACGCATGACCACCTTCGTTCTGATGCATGGGGGCGGCATGGGCGGCTGGACGTGGAAATATGTCCGCGAACTGCTCGAAGCCAAAGGCCATACCGTCTACACGCCCACCTTCACCGGCTTCGGCGAGCGGGCGCATCTGATCGGACGCGACGTGGGCAATGCCATCCATGTGCAGGACGTGGCGAACGTGTTCCGCTACGAGGATCTGCACGACGTCGTCCTGGTCGCGCACAGCTATGCCGGCACGGTCGCGCCGGGGGTGCTGAAGGCGGTCGGCGACCGCGTCGCCAAGGTGATCTATCTCGATGCGATCGTGCCGAAATCGGGCGAGCGGATCGCATCGCTGATGGGCTATGTGCCCGAAGACCAGCT
>CAXTTS010000267.1:0-3871 GCA_964247265.1 uncultured Sphingomonadaceae bacterium | reverse complement strand
CGAAACCCGTGCCGGAGCCGGCTCCACCGAAGCCCACGCCGCCGAAGCCCAAACCGACGCCGGCCAAGCCGGAGCCCAAACCCGTTGAGAAACCGGAACCCAAGCCTGAGCCCAAGCCGAAGCCGGAGCCGGAGCCAAAGCCAAAACCTGTGAAGCCCGCCCCCGCCAAGGCCGAGCCGGCGAAGGCCGAGCCCAGCAAGCCGGCAAAGCCCACCAAGGCCGATGTCGCCGCCGCGGGCGACACGCGCGATCGGCGTCGCCCGGATCGCAGCGAGGCCGGCGGCGCGCCCTCCACCAAGCCGGCCAAGCCCGCCGGCGGCAAGCCGGGCGACAAGCCGGCCAAGGCCACCGGATCGCGCCTCGGCCCCGATTTCCTCAAGGGCATCACTCCGGAAAAATCCGCCGGCAAGGCGACCAAGCCCGCCGCCGCCACGGTATCCGCCGTCGCGATGCAGGGGCTGGGCGCCGCGATCCAGCGGCAGGTGCAGCCATGCTACGATCTCGGCGCGTTGCAGGGCACGCCGGCCATGTCGATCGTCACCACGCTGCGGATGCGGATGAACAAGGACGGTTCGGTCGCCAGTGTCGCCGTGCTGGAGCAGAGCGGGGTGAATGGCGGCAACCAGGCCTATGCCCGCCAGATGGGCGAACTCTCCGTCCGCGCGGTCAAGCGATGCGCCCCGCTGAAGCTGCCGGCCGAACTCTATGACGGCGGGTGGGAGGATATCGCCCCCACCTTCACGCCCCGGCGGATGGGATGACATGCGCCGCACCGCGACCCTCTCCACCCTCATGCTGCTCGCCGCCTGCGCACCCGTGCCCGTCGCCGTCGCGCCGCACCGGCCCGATCCCGAGGCACAACGGGTGATCGCGATGGCCGCCGACCAGGTGAAACGCTGCTACCAGGCGCCGCGCGTGGGCCGGGGTGCGCGCGGCATCGTCACCGTGCTGCGTGTCGCCTTTGCGCCGGACGGAACGCTGGCCGAACTGCCGCAGTTGATCGGCCAGCGCGGCGTGACCGACGATAACCGCGCCGCCGCGCCGCCGCTGGCTGAGGCGGCGGCGCTGGCCGTGGTGCGTTGCGCGCCGCTCCGCCTGCCGCCAGAACGCTATCGTGGCGGCTGGGATTCGTTCGAGCTCACGTTCAGCCCCAGGGCCGTGGCATGACGGCGCTAATGGAGACGATGATGCGAAGCCTTGCACCCCTTACCCTGGCGCTGGGACTGGCGATCGCCGCGCCCGCCGCCGCGCAGATCCGGGTGGATATCACCGGCGGCATCTCGCAGCCGATGCCGATCGCCATCCCGCAGATGCCGACGCCCGCCGCCGTCGCCACCGCCGCCGGCGATACGGCCGGCCTCGGCACCCAGGTGGCGCAGGTCGTCACCAACGATCTGAAGAATAGCGGCCTGTTCTCGCCGCTGCCGCCCTCCGCGCTCAAGGCGGTCGGCTTCAACCAGGTGACCGCGCCCGATTTCCCCGGCTGGACGGCCACCGGCGCGCAGGCGCTGGTGCAGGGCTTCGTCCAGGCCAATGGCGACGGCACGCTGACGGTCGGCTGCTACCTTTACGACGTGTTCGCGCAGAGCGAGCTGACCCGGCAGGGCTTCGTCGTCTCGCCGGCCAATTGGCGCCGCGCCGCGCACAAATGCGCCGACACGGTCTACACCCGGCTGACCGGCGAAGGCCCCTATTTCGACAGCAAGGTGGTGTACGTCTCCGAGACCGGGCCAAAGACGAAGCGGATCAAGCGCCTCGCCATCATGGATCAGGATGGCGCGCAGCACCGCTTCCTCACCAACGGCCAGTCGATCGTGCTGACGCCGCGCTTCGCGCCGAACCAGCAGACGATCACCTACATGTCGTTCGTCAACAACCGCCCGCGCGTCTATGTGTATGAGGTCGGATCGGGTCGGCAGCGGCTGGTGGTGGATCAGCCCAACATGACGTTCGCGCCGCGCTTCTCCCCCGATGGGCGCAGCATCGTCTTCTCGATGGCGGTGAACGGCAACACCGATATCTACCGCGTGCCATCCTCCGGCGGCACGCCGCAGCGGCTCACGACCTCGCCCGGCATCGATTCCTCGGCCAGCTATTCGCCGGACGGATCGCGCATCGTGTTCGAAAGCGATCGCTCGGGCGGACAGCAGCTTTACGTGATGAACGCCGACGGATCGAACCAGCAGCGCATCAGCTTCGGCGGCGGCCGCTACGGCACGCCGGTGTGGAGCCCGCGCGGCGACCTGATCGCCTTCACCAAGATCGGCGGCGGCTTCCGCATCGGCATCATGGCGCCCGACGGATCGGGCGAGAAGACGCTGACCAACGCGTGGCAGGACGAGGGGCCGAGCTGGTCGCCCAACGGCCGCGTCATCATGTTCTTCCGGACCGGGCAGGGTTCGGGGAAGGCGGATCTGTGGTCCGTCGATCTGACGGGGGTGAACGAACGGCGGGTGCCGACGCCGCTCGACGGCTCCGATCCGGCATGGGGGCCGTTATTGCCTTGACCCAGGGGGTTTGACCGCCATCCTTCATCGCGGCGCGGCGGGCCGCACGATTGTTAGGGAGACGACCATGACCCAAGCCAGATTGAGGGCGACCAGTTCGAAGGCGGTTGGCGTGAAGCTGCTGCTCGGCGCCGCGCTGATCGCGACGGCGGCCTGTTCGAAGAAGCCGCCCAAGGAACTGCCGCCGCCGCCGCCGACCAGCGGCTCCACGGGCGGCGATACGTCCGGCATGAACAATGGCGCGATGACCAACGGCGTGACGCCGGGATCGCGTGAGGATTTCCTGCGGCAGGCCGGCACCGACACCGTGCTGTTCGGCACCGACATGGTCGATATCGACAGCGATGCGCGCGCGATCCTCGACCGGCAGGCGTCGTGGCTGAAGAAATATCCCGCCGTCCGCGTCACGGTGGAGGGCCATTGCGACGAGCGCGGCACCCGCGAATACAACCTCGCGCTGGGCGACCGTCGGGCCAATTCGGCGAAGAACTATCTGGCGGCGGCTGGCATCAGCGCCTCGCGCATCTCGACGATCAGCTACGGCAAGGAACGCCCCGCCGCCGCCGGCTCCGACGAAAGCGCCTGGGCCCAGAACCGCCGCGCCGTCACGGTGGTGATGCAGTAAGCGATTCGAGCGTCAATGTTGTCTCGGCCTGCGATGAGCGTCACGGAGCGGCGCTTGTCGCAGACAGGCTTTGCACGATGATGCGGACCGGGCCGCAGTGATCCGCCACTGCCTGCACGTCACTTGCCGGAAAGGCGTGGCGGATCAGTAGCGTACTGTTGTCTAGCCACCGCAGATGAACCGCCGCTTCGCCGTCACCCCAAAAGGCTCGACAGCTTAGCAGCGGCTCGTCACTCCCGTTCCAACGATCTTTTACGAATACGAGACGCGAAAAAGAACTCAATGCTCCGCCGTCATCGAACTGGACACGCGCATTATGCCAGCCATCGGCGGATGTGGTGCGCTCATAGATCGTTCTCTCGGATCCTGCGATCAGGAAGCTGCCGAGTAAAAGTCCCGGCACAAGCACGATCAAACACACCAACAGGCCTCCGCAGCCCACCCACTTTGCGACCGCTCGCCCTGTTCTCCGATCCATGCCTGTGACCTTACTCCAGCCTAGTGTCACTAAGCGCCCGCTTTGTAAGCACAGTGTTGAAGTGCCGATACCCGCTCTTTAGTCTCTCGGGAGCCGACGCCACCAACCGGCGTGCATCGCCCTGCCCAGCAAACCGCCCCTCTCTCCTACACTGTGGCCACCTGCCACAGCCTCCGCAGGGCGGCGTCCGCCACCTTTGCCCAGGCTCCTTCTCACTCGGCGCGTGCCGTCACTTTCGTAAACTTCCGTGGCGCTCGCGCC
>CAXTTS010000266.1:0-3895 GCA_964247265.1 uncultured Sphingomonadaceae bacterium | reverse complement strand
GGATACTTCGCCCAGCACGATCGATCGGTCCGCCGGGCTCGTTACCGGCCGCGCCGCGCCGTCGCCCTGGCGCAGCGTGCCGCCCACGATCGGCCCGCCGATGATCCGCTCGCGCGCCGCCAGCCCGGCCGCGCGCTCGGCGGCGATCTGCGTGGCGACGATCGTATAATCCCGCCCCAGCGGGTTCCGCCGTGCCGTGCCGTAGAGGTCGCCCGGCAGCGGCAGCTTGGGGTGGCGGTGGGGATGCGCCTGCACGATCCCGATCGGATCGCGCACCACCTGATCGGCCGGTACCCGTTCATCGAGCAAGGCGTGGACGAAGCTGGTGTTCGCGCCATTTTCCAGCAGGCGGCGCACCAGATAAGGCAGCAATTCCTCATGCCCGCCCACCGGCGCATAAGCGCGCAGCCGCGCCTTGCCGTAGCGCGTATCGCCCGCGCGGTAGAGCGCCTCGCCCATGCCGTGCAGCCGCTGATGCTCGATCGTCACGCCCGCATGCGCCGCCATCCGCCGCACCGCCGCCAGCGTATGCGCGTTGTGCGTCGCGAATTGCGGGTAGAGGGCAGGGGCCGCATCGATCAGCGCCTTGGCGCACACCAGATAGGAAAGATCGGTCGCCGCCTTGGTGGTGAACACCGGATAGTCCGGCCGTCCGGCGATCTGGGCGCGCTTGATCTCGCTGTCCCAATAAGCGCCCTTCACCAGCCGCACCATGATCCGTCGGCCGCTCTCCCGCGCCAGCCGCGCCACGCCCTCGATCACCGACAGCCCGCGCTTCTGATAGGCCTGCACGACAATGCCGAGGCCGGTCCATCCCGCCAGATCGGGATCGCGCGCCAGCCGTTCGAACAGCTTGAGCGAGATCACCAGCCGGTCCGCTTCCTCGGCATCGATCGCGAAGTTCAGGTCGTGGCGCGCGGCGATCAGCGCCAGCCGCTTCACCCGGGGGTAGAGTTCGGCCCACACCCGCGCCTCCTGCACCGCCTCATAGCGGGGGGAGAGGGCGGAGAGCTTCACCGAGATGCCGTGCCCCGTTTCTGGTCCGGCGCCGCCCGACGCCTTGCCCACGGCCGTGATCGCATCGGCATAGATGCGCTCGTACCGCTCGGCGTCATGCGCGGTGCGCGCGCCTTCGCCCAGCATGTCGAACGAACAGAGCGTGTCCTCCTTCTTCGCCCGCGCGATCGCGCCTTCGATCGTGCGGCCCAGCACGAACTGCTCGCCCATGATCTTCACCGCCGCGCCCACCGCGCGGCGGATCACCGGCTCGCCGACGCGCTGGGTCAGGCGTTTCAGCCAGCCGCCGGTATCGCGCTTCGCCTCGTCGTCCACGTCCACCAGCCGCCCGGTGAGCATCAGCCCCCAGGTGGAGGCGTTGACGAAAAGGCTGTCGGACTGGCCGAGATGGCTCGCCCAGTCGGCCGATCCGATCTTCTCCGCGATCAGCCGGTCGCGCGTCTCGGCATCGGGTACGCGCAGCAGCGCCTCGGCCAGGCACATCAGCGCCAGCCCCTCCTTGGTGCCGAGCGAGAATTCCTGAAGGAAGCTTTCCACCACGCCCTGACGCTGCGCCGATGCGCGCGCCGCCTCCACCAGCGAAGCCGCCTCGCCGACGATCTCGGCGCGCACCGCCGGGGACAGCGGCTGCCGCGCGAGCAGATCGGCCACCGCCTCGCTTTCGTCGCGATACTTGCCGTCGTCCAATAGATCCCAGCTGGAGAGGGCAGGCGTCATCATGCGGTCCTCGGCGTGCGGAATTATCTTCATAGAGGATCGTCCGACGAATGTGCTTCGTGTCTTCGTAGCTCCTGCCGTATGTTCCTTCGTCATGCCCGACGCGCCCGAACATCCTTCGCTCGACGAAGCCGATCTCCGAATCCTGCGGCTGCTCCAGGCGGACGGGCGAATCACCAATCAGGCGCTCGCGGCACAAAGCGGCATGTCGCCGGCCAGCTGCTTCGAGCGGGTGAAGCGGCTCCGCGCGCAGGGCGTGATCGGCCGCTTCGCCGCTTTGCTCGATCCGGAGCGGCTGGGCCTGTCGCTGCTGGTGTTCATCGAGGTGCTGCTCGATCGCACCACCGACGATGTGTTCGCCGCCTTCGCCGCACATGTCCGCTCGGTGCCGGAGGTGCTGGAATGCCATATGGTCGCCGGCGGCTTCGATTATCTGCTCAAGGTGCGGGTATCGGACATGGCGGCCTATCGCGCCTTTCTCGGCGGCATCCTCGCGGCGATGCCCGGCGTGCGCGAAACGCGGACCTATGCGGTGCTGGAGGAGGTGAAATCCACCACCCAGCTGCCGATCTGATCGGCGCCGGTGCCGTTTGCCGCGCGATGTGCTAGGCCGGCGGCGAAAGGGGTGACGAGCATGGACATGGCGACCTGGTGGATCTTCGCCTGCGCGACCGCGCTGATCGCCGCCACCCCCGGTCCGAACATGCTGCACATCATGACGCGCAGCGTGCGCTTCGGCTTTCGCGCCAGCATCGTCGCGATGGCGGGGTGCCTGTCAGCCGTGATCCTGTGCGTCACCGCCTCGTCGCTCGGCCTCGGCGCGCTGCTGATGGCGTCGCGCCCATTGTTCGAGGTGCTGCGCTATATCGGCGTCGCCTATCTCCTGTGGCTCGGCTGGAAAAGCTGGACGGCGCAGGACGAGCCGTTCGATGGCGCGCCCACGATCATGGCGGCACAGCCGATCCCGCGCTTGGCGATGTACCGCACCGCCTTGTTCACCGGCCTCAGCAATCCGAAGCTGATCGTGTTCGCCGCCGCCTTCTTCCCGCAGTTCATCCACGCCGATCGGCCGTGGGGGCCGCAATTCGCCATATTGGTCGGCACCTTCGCCGCGATCGAAACATCCTGCTACATGGCCTATGCGCTGGGCGGGCGGCGGCTGTCGCTTTATCTCTCCAGCGTCAGCCGGCGGCGGCTGTTCAACCGGCTGACGGGCGGCCTGTTCGGTCTGTTCGGCATCGGCCTGTTCGCCTATCGCGCCTGATCGGGATCGATCGGCGGCGTTCCGCGTTTCGGCGCCACGTTTTGACCCCGGAGCGACCATGACCAGCCTCACTCTCCAGCCAAGCGACTTCCGCGCGCCCGCGATCATGCTGTCGGGCACGGTCGATTACGACATGTACAAGCTGTTCCGCCAACAGCTCGACAGCGCGCCGGAATCCGGCCTCGTCGTGATCGAGCTGACCACGCTCGGCGGCGATCCTGAGGTGGCGCGGATGATGGGTGAGGATGTCCGCTTCCACAGCGATCTCTCGCCCGAACGCCGCTTCGTGTTTCTTGGCAAGGCGGCGATCTATTCGGCGGGCACCACCTTCATGAGCTTCTTCGCCAAGCCCAACCGCTACCTCACGCGCGGCACCCGCCTGATGATCCATGAGCGCAAGCTGCAGAAGGATTTGCGCCTCGAAGGCCCGCTGACCAGCTGCATCGCCACGGTGACGGCGCTGCTGCACGAGATCGAAAGCTCGATCGACATCCAGAACGAAGGCTTCGCCAGCCTGATCGTCGGCTCCAGCGTGACGATGGAGCAGGTGCTCGAAAAGGCGCCGGGCAATTGGTATATCGAGGCGGAGGAGGCTCAATCGCTCGGCCTCGTCGAAGCCATACTTTAGCGATATTGCCGGCGCGATTCATCTGCGATTCACCTGGCCGGCGAACAAGGTGGGTATCGGCAACCGGGGGTGCAGCATGATGATCGACAGCGTCGCGGCCGCGTGGCCGGCGAAGGCTCCGCGCCGCCGCACCGGCCTGCGGCTGGCCGGGCTTGCCGGCCTGACATCGCTCGCCGGCTGCGTCTCGCCATCGGCCGGGCCACCGCCGCCCGCGCCGCCGCCGCCGGTCCGTGTCGTCCAGCCGCGAGTCGTGCCGCCCGGCGCCACGC
>CAXTTS010000265.1:0-3900 GCA_964247265.1 uncultured Sphingomonadaceae bacterium | reverse complement strand
CGTGCCGCTCGCCATATCGGTGGTGGACGGGAAGGCGATCGAGGCGACCGGCAGCTTCAACGTGGCCAAGCTGACCCAATTGCAGCCGACGCTGCAATTCTATTCGACCAACCCGCGCAACTCCGCCGCGAACATCCGTGGTCTCGGCGCGCCGTTCGGCTTGACCAACGACGGCATCGAGCAGGGCGTCGGCATCTATGTCGATCAGGTCTATTACAGCCGCATCGCCTCGGCCACGTTCGACTTCCTCGACGTGGACCGGATCGAGGTGCTGCGCGGGCCGCAGGGCACGCTCTACGGCAAGAACACCACGGCGGGCGCGATTAACATCACCACCCGCGCACCCAGCTTCACGCCGGAAGGCCGCGCCGAGATCACCTTCGGCAATCTCGGGCTGGTGCAGGCCAAGGGCTCGATCTCCGGCCCGCTGGTCGAGGACAAGCTCGCGATCCGGCTGGCCGGATCGTCCACCAGCCGACATGGCACGATCTTCAACGTGACGAGCGGCAGCCGGGTGAACGAGATCGACAATCTCGGCCTGCGTGGGCAGTTGCTGTGGAAGGCGACGGACACGCTGAACCTCACCTTCGCGGGTGACTATAACCGGCAGAACCCGGAATGCTGCGCACAGATCTATGTGCGCACCGGCGCCACCCAGCGCCCGCTCAACCGCCAGTTCGCCGCGCTGGCTGCCGCGTTCAACTATGCTCCACCGAGCACCGACGCGTTCGACAGGTTGACCGACCTCGACACACCGCTCCGCGCCAAGCAGGAGATCGGTGGCGCATCTCTGCGCGCGGAGTGGGAACTGGGCACCGGATCGATCACCTCCGTCACGGCGTGGCGCTTCTGGCACTGGGATCCCTCGAACGATCGCGATTTCACCGCGCTGCCGATCACCTCGGTGTCGGCCAATCCGTCCAAGCAGAACCAATATACGCAGGAACTACGCTATGCGGGCACGACCGGCCGGTTCGACTATGTGCTGGGCGCGTTCGGTTTCTACCAGAAGCTGCACACCGATGGCCTGCAGGTGCAGGGATCGGCGGCGAGCCGCTTCCTGCTGAACCCCGGCAACGTGCCGCCTGGCTCCAGCGCCTGCAACCCGGTGACGGCGAACGCCTGCAATCCGGCGGTGCTGAACGGGCTGACCGCGGTGAACAGCATCGATTTCAAGAATACCAGCGCCGCTCTGTTCGGGCAGGTAATCTGGCGGATCACCGATCGCTTCCGGGTGCAGCCGGGCATCCGCGTGAACTATGACAAGAAAAGCGGCAATTACGTATCGGTCGTGACGAACGGCGCGGGCGCGCTGGTGGTGTGCAATCCGGTGCCGACCAGCTCGGTCGTCCGCGACCAATGCTCCACCTTGTCGCCGCAAAGCTATGCGCCGAAGTTCAGTGACTGGAACCTTTCCTACGATTTCACCGCCTCGTTCGACGTGACGCGCGACGTGCTGGCCTATGCCACCTATGCGCGCAGCTTCAAGTCGGGCGGCATCAACCTGTCCGGCCTGCCGCTCGACGCGAACAACCTGCCGATCCAGAGCGCGGCGACGGTGAAGCCGGAGAAGGTCAACCATTACGAGATCGGCCTGAAGACCCAGTTCTTCGATCGCCGCGCGACGCTGAACCTCTCCGGCTTCTGGACGGAGATCAGCGACTATCAGGCGACGGTGACGAACGGCCAGCTCGGCGTGCTGCGCGGCTATCTGGCCAATGCGCAGAAGGTGCGGGTGCGCGGGTTCGAGGCGGATTTCTCCGCCCGGCCGATCGAGGGGCTGACCTTCTACGCCAGCGGCGCCTTCACCGATCACGAATATGTGAAGTTCACCGACGCGCCCTGCCCGCCCGAGCTTTCCGGCGGATCGACCGGCGCGGTGGCGAGCGCCCCAGGCACGCCGGGCGGGGTGAGCCCCAACAACTGCAATATCTCGGGCCAGTGGCTGCCGGGCATCTCGAAATATGCCGCGTCGTTCGGCGGCGAATATGCGCTGCCCGCCAAGCTGCTGGGCGAGGACGGGCAAGCCTATATCGGCATCGATGGCAGCTACCGCTCGAAATTCTCGTCGAACCCGTCGCGCTCGGCCTATACCGACGTCGCCGGCTATGCGCTGGCGAACGTCCGCGCCGGCTTCCGCATCCAGGACAAATATGACGTGTTCGGCTGGGTGCGTAATGTGTTCGACAAGGATTATTACGAGTTGCTCGCCACCCAGTCCGGCAATACCGGACTGATCGTCGGCCAGCCGGCCGATCCGCGCACCTACGGCGTCACCCTGCGGGCGACCTTCTAAGGACACGCCGAAGCACACACGACAGGCGACGCTGCTCAGATCGGGAGCGGCGTCGCCTGGGGTTCGTGCCGCTCGCGATCCGCTTCGTCGCCTTGTCGCAGCGGCAGTTCGCGCCGCTGTTGCGACAGCGCACGAAGGCGGGCGCGGATCGATGCACGATTGAGGCGTCCGTCACCTCCCGACACCGGCATCGGATACTCTCCCGATAGTCCGGCGCCGCGCGCGATGCCGTTCCGCTGCGTCATAACGATCGCTAGGCCCTGCGGCCGGCGAACAGCTGGAACAGGCCTACGACCAGCGCAACGACCAGCAGGATGTGGATCAGGCCGCCGGCGATGTGCAGGCTGAAGCCGAGCAGCCAGAGCACCAGCAGGATAACCGCGATCGTCCAGAGCATGAGACCGTCCTCCGCCGCCATCATGGCGACCTCCCGTGAACGGCGGAAGCCGCATTGCGTTCCGGCCGGAGCCGGACGCGGGTGGACGAAGGTTAAGGCCGACTGAGTTACACCTGCATCAGCTTTTTCTGCCCGGAACAAGGGTTTAGTGCCTGTGTTCAGATGATCCGGAGGAAGAGGATCATGACGGAAACACTCTCGGCAACGCTGCCTGACCGTGTCGAACGGCTGACCGAACAATTGCTGCGCGAGGCGGAAACGGCGGACCTCGTACTGGCGACGGCGGAAAGCTGCACCGGCGGGATGCTCGCCTCGCTGCTGACCGATGTCGATGGGCTTGGCCATGTGTTCGACCGGGGCTTCGTCGTCTACAGCAACCATGCCAAATGCCAGCTGCTCGGCCTCGCATCCGAGCAGATCGACAGCTGTGGCGCGGTGAGCCGGGAGGTGGCCGTGGCGATGGCGGACGGGGCGCTCAAGGGATCGGATGCCGATCTCGCGCTGGCGATCACCGGGTTCGCCGGCCCCGGTGCGCCAGACGACGAACCCGGCCTGGTCCACTTCGCCTGCGCGCGCACCGGCCGCGAGACCCACCACCGCGAGGAGCATTTCGGCGATATCGGCCGTGGCGGGGTGCGCCTCGCCTGCCTGGAGACGGCGTTGGAGATGATGATCGAGGCGGTAAACTAGCGGGCCTGAGCCGATACCGCCGGGGGTGCCACCTCCAGCGCATCGGCGGGATCCCGCTCCAACGGCTGCTCTCCCGAGAAGATGCGATCGAGGCGGGCGCGGGTGCTGCGCTCGAACTCCGCCGCCGGAACGGTGCGTGGGCGCGACAGCATCAGGTCGCGCGCGATCGCATCCTTGATCCGGCCAACCGCATCGTTGCCCAGAACCCCCGCCCGGACGAGTTCGGAGGTCAGTTGCAACAGGCCGACCGCCGTCGCATGGGCGCGAAGGCCGACGAAATCGATCGACTGGTGCAGTTGCCGCTCGATGGAATGGTTCACGACTCTCTCTCCTGCGCCTATTATGCTTGTTATCGCCAAGCCATAGCGCAACGGAGCGGCGCGTGCAGCCGAAGATGCACGCGGTCGAAAGGGGCCAAAAAGGCGGTCATCATCCGGCCGGCGCTGCTTGTGCCACGGGAAAGTGGCGCGAGTGACGGGGCTCGAACCCGCGACCTCCGGCGTGACAGGCCGGCGCT
>CAXTTS010000264.1:0-3907 GCA_964247265.1 uncultured Sphingomonadaceae bacterium | reverse complement strand
GGCGATCAATCGCGCCGCGTTCGGCCGCACCAGGCAGGAGAAGCGCGCGGACGAAGCCGAGGCCGAGCGGCGCGAGCGCACGCTCGATCAGGCACGGCGCGAACCGGGGCCGCATGACGCATGCGAGGAGCATCGCGATGTTTGACCGGCGCCTGTTCGCGCTGGCGCTCGGAGCGGGATCGACAATCCTGGGCACCGCCGCAGCCGCCGCCTGGAAGCCAGCAGGCGCCGAGGTCGCGACCGCCGCACAGGATCCACGGATCGGTGCCGTGCTTGCTGCCATCGACGCGCTCGACAAGGCCGTCATCGAGGATGATCATGCCGCGTTCGCGCGGATGATGGCCGATGATCTTGCGGTCAACAACCCGCAGAACACGCTGTCCCTCAACGGCGCCACGACCCGGCTGAACGCCGCGGGGCGGATCAGCTACACGAGCTACGACCGCACGATCGAATATGCGGGGCTCCGGGGAGATATGGTCCTGATCATGGGCGAGGAACTGTGCGTGCCGAAGCCGCCGAACCCGATGGCCGGCCAAGAGGTTCGCCGGCGGTTCACCGATCTGTGGAAGCAGCAGGACGGACGCTGGCTGCTGACCGCGCGTCAGGCCACGATCATCGCACCGGCAAGATAGCGGCGCGATGTCGAGCGGCGAGGCTCGATCGATCCGGGCCGGCGGGTGTCACGCTACAGCTCGACGCCGCCGCCACCGAGAAGCGGCCTGAACAGGCCTGGTGCCCACGTCAGCACCACCGCGACCAGTTGCGCCCCCAGCGAGATCGAGAACACCCAGAGAAGCGACGCGAAGTCGCCTCCCTCCAGCGACAGCGACACCCCCAGCGCGATCGCCAGCATCGCCGCGCCGGCGGCGCGCTGGAGCCGACGCGGCATCGTCGGCTGGCGCACGGCACCCGCCGCGACGCGCTTTCGGTGCTGATCTTGGGTCAGGGCGATCAGCGAGAAGCCGAGGAAGGAGCATGCCAACACCGCGAGGAAGTCAAGCATGCGAACGCCCGGTCGCATGCGCCGTCGGCCCACGCGAGGGCCACCAGCGCGAGCGCAGCCGCAGCGCTACTGCCGCCGCCGCCACCGCACCGGCGAGCATCACGCAATCGGTCCCCGCGACCGCCATGTTGCCGGTGCGGATGGCAACCGGGATCGGCATTCCGGTCGTCACGGCGTTCAAGACGGGAGCGAGGATTCCGCCCAATGCGATCGCCCAGAATTGTTCGTTCCAGGCGGTCGTGATCCGCTTTCGCAGCACTGCGTGGGCGAAGCTACCGATCCAGACGAGGTAGAACGCCCACACCTCGAGATCCATCCGATGCGGCGCATGGAGCGGCAGCAGGCGATTGGCGATCATGTACGCCAACGTGGCGATGATGATCCCCGTGGTGGAGCCGATCGCGAGCCGCTCCACGCCGTCGGCGCCGCGAAGTCCGAGCTTGGTGTGCCGCTTGCGGCGGGACTGCACCCAGAAGAGGAAGCCGGTCGCGATCATGCCGCAGCCAAGCAGTCCGAACACGTAGTACAGCCACCGAAGCGGCCAATGATTGAAGTTGATCACGTGGACCCCGGTGATGAACCGCTGGATGCTCATCAGCGGCTTTCGCGTGGCGACGTTGAGCAGCCGGCCGGTCGAGCCATCGAAATCGAGCGCGTCGGCGGGTGCCAGAACGCGGTTGTCCACCGCCCGGGCGAAATGGACCACGGCCGCCGCGTCGCCCGGATTGGCTATCTGGATATACCGCGGCACCTCGTTCCACCGGCGCTCCGCGACCAGCGTCATCGCGTCCAGGGAGGCGAGCCGTCCCGGCCTGCCCGTAGCGGGCCGCGTGAACGTGTCGAACGTATCGTTCACATAGGCGACCGGCGAGGCCCGGTAGATGACGGCGCCCGGGCTCGGCAGGAGCACGTAGGTGACGATGACGAGGCTGAACAGCGGCATGAGCAGGTTGAACGGGAGGCCGAGCAGGCTCACCAGGACGTGGACGTCGAGCGTCGTCCGCTGCGGCTTGCGCACGATCCGCAGCGTGAAGAAGTCGACGAAAAGCTTCTTGTGGATGATCACGCCGGAGAAGCACAGCACCAGCATCGCCATGCCGGCAAAGCACACCAGCCATTGACCTATCAGCAGGAACTCAATCCGCAGCTCCCTGTGGAAGGGATAGAAGAAGTCGGTCGCGCCGAGCGTCTCCGGTTCCTCGATGAAGCGTCCGTTTGCCGGATCGATCAGGCGGACTATATCGGCGTGCCTGGCCCTGCCGACGATCCGTAGCTGCATGGTCGGATCGCGGTGGCTGGGAAAGAACAGGAACCATTGCTTGGCATCCGGCCCGAGCCGGGCCGCCACCTCCTCGATCGCGTTGAGCGAGTGGACCGGTGCCGGCGGCAGCCGCGTCATCGGCATCATCCACCGATCGATCTCCTTGTCGAAAACCGAAAGCGTGCCCGTCCAAAAGATGGCGAACAGCATCGTTCCCAGGACTACCCCCGTCCAGGTGTGGAGCCAGTTCATCGACGCGCGGAACCCCGTGCCCTCCGGTTCGGCGGCTACGGGTTCCTGGAGGCTCATCGGCGGTGCGCGCCTGTGGCCGACGAAGGGACCGGTACCAGCGGCACCAGCGCGAAGGACAAGGCGTGGCCGAGGAGCGCGATACCGATCAGCACACCCCAGACTTGGGCGAGGCGGCGCTGGGTAAATGCCCAGATGATCAGTCCGGCCCAGATGAGGTAGCCCAGCATGTTCATGAGCGTGATCGCCTCGCTTCGCGAGAAGCCCGCGAGCAGGATCAGCAGGAGCGCGCAGAGCGTGACCAAGCCGACCATGGCGGCATAGCCGGCGAAGACCGCGGCGATCACGCGCGACGTGACGGCAAGTCGGCCGCCATGCAGACCGCCCGCCGCCTTGGCCGGAGTCCGCCTCCTACCTGCCATTAGCCGCAAAGGCACCCTGCAACGTGGCGCTCCCCTTCGGCGGCATGGAAAGCATACATGCAACGCCCCGGCAACCGGGCTGCCGCATCGCGCGATCCTCGCAGTCAGTCGGCGGGATCAGCGCACGTAGGGGCGCTGGTCCCTCTCGGACCGGTCGTACCACTCCTGAATGTCGGCGATCTTGCCGTTCACGAGCCTGTAGAAGGTCGCGATCGTGAAGCGGGTCGCCGTGCCATCCGGCTTCTGACCCGTCAGCAGGACCGCAGCGACGACGGTGTCGCCGGACGCGACGAAGCGGGTAAGCTCGATGTTCGTGATGCCGTTCTCCTTGAAATAGGGAGCGAAGGAGATCGTCTTCACGAGGTCCGCCGCCTTGACCGTGCGACCGGTATCCCAGTTGTGTGCGACATGCAGCGTTTCGGCATAGAAGGAGAGATCCGACGGCAGGCTCTTGTCCTTCTCGATCGATGCCCGCAGCCGCGCGACCGCGGCTTGAAACACCGGGTCGGGCCCGGGCGTGTCCGCCAGGGCAGGCGATGGCAGCGCCGCAAGTGCGGCGACGATCAGCAGGAATGCACGAAGAACAGGCATCGCCTTCTCCCGATTACGATTACCTTGAGCGTCGCCGCGACGCCACGCGGACCCGCGATCCCTCCTGCCCGGAGCACGGGCAGTCGAGCAGGGAGCCAGGCGACGATCCGCTACTGAGCGATCGCTGCCCGCATCGCATCGAGCAGGGGCCGCACCGCCGGCAGGCTATACGCCTCACCCTGGAGGCGATATCCTGCCTGGATGTCGGGCGTGCTCGCGTCGACCAGGAAGCGGACGATACGCCCGTTCTCGATCGTCCAGGTGACGTTGACCGGATGGACGAGCAGCTTGCCGCTGTTGCGCAGCCTGCCGGTCAGGACCCCCTTCATAATGATGTCCTGCCCGCTGACGGTGAACGTCACGTCCATGCGCCTGTTC
>CAXTTS010000263.1:1406-4002 GCA_964247265.1 uncultured Sphingomonadaceae bacterium | reverse complement strand
GCATCTACACCGGCGACAACACGCTGATCCTGCGCGAGACGATGAAGGATCTGGAAAAGCGGCTCGATCCGCGCCGCTTCCAGCGGGTGCACCGCTCGACCATCGTCAACCTCGATCTGGTCAAGCAGGTGAAGCCGCACACCAACGGCGAATGCTTTCTGGTGCTCGATTCCGGCGCGCAGGTGAAGGTGAGCCGCAGCTACCGCGACGTGGTGGCCCGCTTCGTCCACTGAGTGGCGTGCGTTAACCTGATCCACATGGATTCCGGGCAAAGCGATTCATAGCCGTGAAGCCCCGGAGACATGATGTTCGCTGCCCCCAACACCCGGCTGCTGGCGACGCGGTGGCTGGATGGGCTGGTCGCCTGGGCGGCGGGGCTGAACCGGCGCCGCGCCTGGGCCGTGTCGCTGGCGATGATGCTGGCGACCGTGCTGATCGACTGGCTCACCGGGCCCGACCTGTCGATGAACGCCATCTACATCGTGCCGATCTGCCTCGCCGCCTGGTCGCTCGGGCTGAGCGGCGGATTGATGATCGGCGCGATCTTCGCGTTCGCAACCTTCGGCCTGAGCGGCTTTGGCGACGGCTTCGCCGTGCATGCGGAGCACCTGCCGCTGCTGGTGGCAGGCTGGAACACCGCGATGCGGATCGGCTGGGTGGCGGTGGTGGTGGTGCTCGTCTCCGGCTTCCGTCGCTCCTACGACCTGCAACGCCGCCGTGCGCGAACCGACGATCTTACCGGCGCGCTGACCAAACATGCGTTCGGCGATCATCTCAACCGCGCGATTGCCGCGAGCGGGCGGCGCGGCTTCTCGCTGGTGCTGGTCTATTCCGATCTCGACGGCTTCAAGGCGATCAACGATCGCCACGGCCACGGCGCGGGCGATCGGGTGCTCGTGGCGTTCGCCGATGCCGCCGGCCGCGCGATCCGTGGCCGCGACGTGCTGGCGCGCATGGGCGGCGACGAGTTCATCATGCTGTTGACCGTATCATCCGCCGACGATGGCTTCGCGGCGGCCGAACGGTTGCATCGCACAGTGGGCGCGGCGCTGGCGGAGCTGCCTTATCCGGTCACCGCCAGCATGGGCGCGATCATCGTCGAGCGACCGTGGGACGGCGACCCATCCGCCTTCATGGCGATGGCGGATGCGCTGATGTACGAGGTGAAGCGCGCCGGCAAGAACGCACTACGCATCGCCTATGTCGATCGCCCCGCGCCGATGCCGGACATGCTGGCGGAGGCGGCGTGATGGGAGCCGAGCCGGTGAAATTCTTTTCCCCCGCCCCGCGCCCAGCTGATGAGGCGGCGCGGCAGGCGGCGGTGGATCGCATCCGCTTCACCCGCGCAACCGACGATCCGCGCCTGGCGGAGATCGTTCGGGAGGCCGCGGCGCTGATGGGATCGCCTTCCGCCGCCATCTCGATCGTCGACGGCGATCGCCAGAACTGGGTCGTGCGCACCGGGCTGGAGCAGGACGGCACGGCGCGGGCTTTGTCCTTCTGCGGCCATGTCGTGTTCCAGCCCGATCGCGTGCTCTCCGTGCCCGACGCACTGCGCGACGAGCGGTTCGCCGGCAATCCGCTGGTGACGGGGGCGATGGCGGGGGTGCGCTTCTACGCTGGCGCGCCGCTGGTGCAGGACGGGGCGGCGCTGGGGGCGTTATGCGTTGTGAACGACAGTCCGCAGCGCGACATCGATCAGGCGCAGCGCGAAACCCTCACCCGCCTGGCCGGGGAGGTGAGCGCGATCCTGGCGAACTACCGCTGAAGCCGGCTCAGGCCTTGCCGGGCGTGAAGCGCAGGGCGACGCCGTTCATGCAATAGCGTTTGCCGGTCGGCTTCGGCCCGTCATCAAAGACATGGCCGAGATGACCGCCGCAGCGGCTGCAATGCACCTCCGTGCGGGTATAGCCGATCGACCGATCGACGTTGGTGCCGACGGCGCCGGGTAGCGGCGCCCAGAAGCTCGGCCAGCCCGTGCCGCTGTCGAACTTCGTTTTGGACGAGAAAGCGGGCTGGGCGCAGCCGGCGCAGGCGAAGGTGCCGGTGCGATGCTCGTTCAGCAGCTTGCTCGATCCGGGCGTCTCGGTCGCCTCGTGGCGCAGCACGGCATAGGTATCGCCGGTGCCGAGCTTCTTGCGCCACTGCGAATCGGTGAGGGTGAGCGGGAAATTGCCCTCCGCCGCGTTTGCCGGCCACATCACGCCCGACCCCATGAACAAGGCGAGGCCGATAGCGCCGGCGCTGCTGCCGATCATCTCGCGTCGTGTCAGGCTCATGGTGGGCTCCGTTGCGAACTTTCCTCAGCTACGTAGCAGATGGCGCGGCGGTTTCACCGTGCCCGCGCGAAAAATCCCCGGCGCGGGCCGCCGGATTTCAGCACGAGCCGGCGGAAGCGGCCGGCGGCGATGCGGATGATCGCGGCGATCCACAATGCCTGCCAGGCGAAAGCGAGCGCGTGCGGCCAGAGGGCGGGCGCCTGCGCCGCATGGGCGACATCGACCCCGGAGCCGTCGGCCAGCCGCACGTCGACCAGCACCAGGTCGATCGCCGCGCCGCCGTCGATCACCGCCCGCGCCTGCGCGACCAGATCGGT
>CAXTTS010000263.1:0-1396 GCA_964247265.1 uncultured Sphingomonadaceae bacterium | reverse complement strand
GGCGAACTCCACGGAAAGATCATCGCCGTCATCGCCAGCCCGCCTGTCGGCTCCGCCACGGCGGTGGAGGCCAGCGCCACCACCCCCATCTGCGCCATCGTCACCGGCATCGAGAGCGTCTGCACCTCGCGCACCGTGCTGGCCTGCGCGCCGATGCCGAGGAACAGCGCGCCGAGCAGCAGGTAGCACATGATGAAATAGCCGGTGCCGAGCGCGAGGAAGGCGGGCCACCCGACGGCGGGCGGCGGCAGCGCGGCGGCGGTATCGGGCGCAAGCGCGAGCAGCGCGAAGGCGGCGGCTCCGCCCCACACCGCGATGCCGGTGAGCGACATGGCCAGCATCGCGATGAGCTTGCCGATGAAGATCGCATCCACGGGCACGGCGGCGGCCAACACCTCGATCACCTTGTTCGATTTCTCCTCGATCAGGTTCGACAGCAGCATCCCGGCGAGGATCATCGTCAGCAGCATGAGCAGCAATTGCCCCATCCGCGCCGTGAGCATCCGGGCGGAGGCATCGTCGCGCGCGACCTGGCCGATGGCGCGCGCCATCAGCGGCACCGGCGGCGGCGTCGCGGCGCCCAGCGCGCGCAGCATCCGCGCCTGATCGAGGATCAGCGCGAGGCTGCGGCCATTGTCGACGATCTGCGCGCGCGGGCCGATCAGCAGCGGGCGATCCAGCCCGCTGCGCAGCACCGCGAAGGCGCCGTCCGGACCGCGCAGCAACAGCTTCGTCTGCGTCTCCGCATCACCCTCCGGCGGCACCAGCGTGAGATCGGGCAGCGTATCGCGATCGAGCCGCACGGCGAGCGCATGGCGGGCGGCGGCGATCAGTCGGGCATCGACGGCATCGGCGATCACCGCGATGCGCGGGTGGGTCGCCTGCCGGTCCGCCGTCGTGCCGACCGTGCCGAAGAACAGGCCGGCGGCAATCGGCAGCAGCGGCCCGATCAGGAAGAGCAGGAACGTCTTGGACCAGACGCTCGCGATATAGTCCCGCCGCGCGATCACGAAGGCGGCGCGCCATAGCTGGCGAAGGGGCGTCCGGTTCATGCCGCCGCCGCCGCCACGGGCGCCGCCATGTCGCGCGCGGCGGCCTCTCCGGCGATGGCGACGAAGGCATCGTGCAGCCCCGGCCGCTCGATCGAGAGCGTCTCGATCCCCGCGCCGCCATCGATCAGCCCCTTCAGCAGCGGCTCGACACCGCCTTCGGGCAATTCGAAGCGCCAGACGCCATGATCGTGCCGGGCATCGGCGGGGAGGGCGGCGCGCCAAGCGCCGTCCGTCGCGCGCGTGCCCAGCCGCACCTGCGGGCGCAGCCGGCCCCGCGCCTCCTCCACCGCGCCCTCGAAGCGGACGCGGCCGCCGGCGATGATCGCGATCCGCTCGCACAGCCG
>CAXTTS010000262.1:0-4003 GCA_964247265.1 uncultured Sphingomonadaceae bacterium | reverse complement strand
ACAAAGCCAGCCAGAAGCCGAGGAATACCAGCAAGGTGGTGAGCGCCGCCTGTGCGAGGAACAATGCGACCACCAGCATGATGGCCGCCGTCCGCACCGGCGGCACCCAGGCCAGTGCCTTGTGTCGGTAAATGTCGACCTCGGCGGCCACATAAGCCCGCCCGTCGGCGACGAGCTTGCCTACCAGGCTGCCGATCGGCTCACTGTCTCGCTGTTCCCGCACCGTGCGACCCATCTTCAGACGGAAGCGTCCACCGGCACCGTAGCGGCGGTGGAGGGCGTGATGGCAGGTGCGACCGGAGTGCTGGCGGGGGCAACGTCGCCCGGTGCGCTGGCCTTCACCAGCCGGGCGACGACAAAGCCGATCGCCGCTGCGGCACCGATGGCGATCGCCGGGCTTTTGCGGACGAGTTCGCCGGCATCGGCAAGCAGCTCGTCCACGTCCTTCGAGCGGAGCGTATCGGCAAGGCCGGCTACGGCCTGCGACGCCTGACGGGCATAATCGCCGAACTGCTCGCCCACCTTATCGTCGATGGTGCCCGCAGCGTCATCGACGAGGCGGGTGACGTTTTCGAGCGCACCGACGGCGCGTTCCTTGCCCTGGGTGGCATAATCGCGTGCCTTGTCGGCGGCTTGGGCGCGAAGGCCGAGCGCAGCATCGCCGACCTTGGCCGCCGCGTCGCCGAGCTTGGCGGTCGCCTGGTCAGCCCCGGTCGAATTCGACGACAATGGCGATGAAGCAGCACCGAAGGTTGATGCGCCGGCATAGTCGCCGCTGCGATCGATGCTGGCATCGGATGCGCCGGTGATGATCGAATCTGTCCCCTCGGGCAGCGTCGAATCCGAATTGGCCATGGCAGGTCTCCGTCTTGATCGGTTTTCCCGCATTCAACATCCGCCCTCGGACACTGTTCCATGAGCGTGATAATCTTCGTTCGCGTGCTGCCGCCGCCATCGCGATTGCCTCTGATGGGTGAGACAGCTAGATCGCCGCCATACGCCCACAGGAAGGCCGCCAACGATATGACTGCGATTCTCGACGTTCACGCCCGCCAGATCATCGACAGCCGTGGCAACCCCACCGTCGAGGTGGACGTGACGCTGGAGGATGGCAGCTTCGGCCGGGCCGCCGTACCGTCGGGCGCCTCCACCGGCGCCCATGAGGCGGTGGAGCGGCGCGACGGCGACAAGGCGCGCTGGGGCGGCAAGGGCGTCAACAAGGCGGTGGATGCGGTGAACGGCGAGATCGCCGAGATCCTGCGTGACTTGGACGCCGAGGATCAGAGCGCCATCGACGCGCAGATGATCGCCCTGGACGGGACGCCGAACAAGGGCCGGCTCGGCGCCAACGCGATCCTCGGCGTGAGCCTGGCCGTGGCGAAGGCGGCGGCGGACGCACGGGGTCTGCCGCTCTATCGCTATGTCGGCGGCGTTTCGGCCAATGTGCTGCCGGTGCCGATGATGAACATCATCAACGGCGGCGCCCATGCCGACAACCCGATCGATTTCCAGGAATTCATGATCATGCCGGTCGGCGCGCCGACCTTGTCCGAGGCGGTGCGGTGCGGCTCCGAGATCTTCCACACGTTGCGGAAGGCGCTGGCGGACAAGGGGCTGAACACCGCCGTCGGCGACGAAGGCGGCTTCGCCCCCAACCTCGCCAGCGCGCCCGATGCGCTGGACCTCATCATGAAGGCGATCGAGACCGCCGGCTACCGGCCGGGCGACGACGTGGTGCTGGCGCTCGATTGCGCGGCGACCGAATTCTTCAAGAACGGCGTCTACGACTTTCACGGCGAGGGGGTGAAGCGTTCGCCCGAGGAGATGGCTGCCTATCTTGCCGATCTGTGCGACCGCTACCCGATCCGCTCGGTTGAGGACGGCATGAGCGAGGACGATTTCGCCGGCTGGAAGATCCTGACGGAAAAGAGCGGAGCGACCGTCCAGCTGGTCGGCGATGATTTGTTCGTGACGAACCCGCAGCGCCTGCGCGAGGGGATCGCCGGCAATCTCGCCAATTCGCTGCTGGTGAAGGTCAACCAGATCGGCACGCTGAGCGAAACGCTGGAGGCTGTGTCGATCGCCCAGCGGGCCGGCTACACCGCCGTGATGTCGCACCGCTCGGGCGAGACGGAGGATTCAACGATCGCCGATCTGGCGGTGGCCACCAATTGCGGACAGATCAAGACCGGCAGCCTGGCGCGGAGCGACCGGCTCGCCAAATACAACCAGCTGATCCGCATCGAGGAGGAACTGGGGGCGATGGCCACCTATGCCGGCCGATCGATCTTCCGCGGCTGAGCGGGGTTGCAGGCGGTGGCGCGGCGAGCGCAGAACAAGGCGATGAAAAGCCGCCGCTCGGCCCGTTCGCTGATCCTGTCTGCCGTGGCGCCCACCGTCGCGGTGCTGGTGGTGATCGTGTTCGCGGGTTTCGCCTTGCTGGGTTCGAACGGGCTGCTCTCGCTCGATGGCTATCGCAAGCAGCGCGGGGCGAAGGAAGTCGAACTCGCGCGCTACGAGGCCGAGCGGGCCCGGCTGGAGAATCAGAAGCGTCTGATCGAGCGCGGCGACCCCGACCTTGCCGACGAACTGGTCCGTCGTAACACCGACATGATCGACCATAACGAATATATGGTCGTACCGCGCTGACCGATCCGGCGGGGCGCGACGTCGCCGGCGTTGCATCCTCGGCGCCGTCACCGCTATAGATTGCCGCTAGATCGTGATGTCCGGAAAGAGGTGGACCTTGGCCAAAGCAGCACAGCCAAAGGGCGCGGAGGCGCCCGCCGCCGCACAGGATGCCGCCACCGGGCAGGCTCCGCCGCCGGCCGGCGCCAACCGCGAGCGCCCCGGCGAGCCGGTCCGCTATCAGGCGGCCAAGGCAGAGCTGATGGAATATTATCGTCAGATGCTGCTGATCCGGCGGTTCGAGGAGAAAGCGGGGCAGCTATACGGCCTCGGCCTGATCGGCGGCTTCTGCCATCTGTATATCGGGCAGGAGGCGGTGGTCGTCGGCCTCCAGTCCGCGCTGGAGGTGGGCAAGGACAGCGTCATCACCGGCTACCGCGAGCATGGCCACATGCTGGCGCTGGGCATCGATCCCAAGGTGGTGATGGCCGAACTGACCGGGCGTGCGGCCGGCATCAGCCGGGGCAAGGGCGGATCAATGCACATGTTCTCGGTGGAGCATGGCTTTTACGGCGGCCACGGCATCGTCGGCGCGCAGGTGTCGCTGGGCGCGGGCCTTGCCTTCGCGCACAAATATAAGGGCGATGGCGGCGTGAACCTCGCTTATTTCGGCGACGGCGCGGCGAACCAAGGCCAGGTTTCGGAATCGATGAACATGGCGGAGCTGTGGAAGCTGCCGATCATCTTCGTGATCGAGAACAACCAATATGCGATGGGCACCAGCGTCAATCGCTCGGCATCCGAGGACCAGCTGTTCCGCCGCGGCGAGAGCTTTCGCGTGCCGGGCATCCAGGTTGACGGCATGGACGTGCTCGCGGTGCGCGGCGCCGCCGAGGAGGCGCTGAAGTGGGTGCGCGCCGGCAAGGGGCCGGTGCTGCTGGAGCTGAAGACCTATCGCTATCGCGGCCATTCCATGTCCGATCCCGCTAAATATCGCTCGCGCGACGAGGTGCAGGCGGTGCGCGAGAAATCCGACCCGATCGAGCATGCCAAGCGCGAGTTGGAGGCGCTGGGCGTGAGCGAGGACGAGTTCAAGAAGCTCGACAAGGAAATCCGCGCTATCGTGCAGGATGCGGCGGACTTCGCCGAGCAGTCGCCCGAACCAGGGCTGGACGACCTGCATACCGACGTTCTGGTGGGGCAATATTGATGGCCGTCGAATTGAAGATGCCCGCTTTGTCGCCGACGATGGAGGAGGGTACGCTGGCCAAATGGCTGGTCAAGGAAGGCGACGCGGTGAAATCCGGCGACATCCTCGCCGAGATCGAGACCGACAAGGCGACGATGGAGTTCGAGGCGGTCGACGAGGGCACGA
>CAXTTS010000261.1:0-4008 GCA_964247265.1 uncultured Sphingomonadaceae bacterium | reverse complement strand
CTCGTCGCCCGCGCGCTCGCGGCCAACCCGAACGTCGCGGTGGTGCAGGCGCGGCTGTTGCAGGCCCGCGCCGCGCTCCGCCAGCAGCGGGCGAACGGCCTCCCGAAGCTGGACGCCACCGCCCTTTATGCCCATGCCCACCTGCCCGGCGTCGACCTGAACCAGTCAAGCGGCGATGAAAATCAGGCCAGCGGCGGCGGCTCCGACACCAGCGACCTCAATCTCTACAATCTCGGCTTTGACGCCAGTTGGGAGATCGACCTGTTCGGCGGGCAGAAGCGCTCGGTCGAGGCCGCGCGCGCCACGGCGGAGGCGGCGGTGGCGAACGTCGCCGATGCGCAGGTGAGCCTCTCCGCCGAGGTCGCCACCGCTTATGTGAACCTGCGCGACCGGCATCGCCGGATCGATCTCGCCGCCGATGCGCTCGCGATGCAGGAGCAGCAGCTCGGCCTGGTCCGCCAGCGCGAACGTCAGGGCACCGCCTCGCGGCTGGATGTCAGCCGGTCGCAGCGGCAGCTCGACCAGAGCCGCGCCGATCTCCTGCCGCTGCGCGCCGAACTGGAGGCCTATCTCGATCAGCTCGCCACGCTCACCGGCGAGGAGCCGGGGACGCTGGACGCGATGCTGAAGGCGCCCGCCGCGCTACCCCTTCCCCCGGCGGCCCTGGCGATCCCCGATCCGGCGACCATGCTGCGCCAGCGGCCCGACATCCGCGCGGCGGAGCGGCGGCTCGCGGGGGAAACCGCCCGCGTCGGCGTGGCGGAGGCGGCGCGCTTTCCCCGGCTCAGCTTCATGGGGATCGTCGGGCTTGGCGGCTCCTCGCTGTCGGACCTGACGAAGCTCGACGATTTCGCCGCGATCGCCGCGCCGCAGCTCAGCTGGAGCTTCCTCGATTTCGGCCGCAACAAGGCGCGGGTCCGCCAGGCCGAGGGCGTGCGCGACGAGGCGGAGGCGCAATATCGCGCCACCGTGCTGGCCGCATTGCGCGATGCCGAGGATTCGCTTTCCCGCTTCCGTCTCGGCCGCATCTCGGTGGCGACGCTGGCGCGGGCCAAGGCGTCGTCCGATGAGGCAGTCATCCTGCTCGATCAGCGATACCAGGCCGGCACGGCAACGCTGATCGACGTGCTGGATGCGCGACGCCAGCAGGTCGCCGCCACCCAGTCGCTGGTCATGGCCGAGGCGCGGCTGACGGGCGATTATATCGCCATCCACAAGGCGATGGGCCTCGGCTGGACAACGCAGGCGGACAGCGCGCGCGACTGATCGCGCGCGCCCCCTTGCGGCGGGTTCAACCCTGCCGCGCCGCCTCGATCGCGGCGATGTCGATCCTGCGCATCGTCATCATCGCCTCCATCACCCGCTTTGCCACCGTCGGGTCGGGATCGGCCATGCCCTCGCTCAGCTGGCGCGGCGTGATCTGCCAGCTATGTCCCCAGCGATCCTTGCACCAGCCGCAGTCGCTTTCCTGTCCGCCATCGCTCACGATCGCATCCCAGTAGCGGTCGGTCTCCGCCTGATCCTCCGTCCGGATCTGGAAGGATACCGCCTCGGTCGGCTTGAACGCCGGCCCGCCGTTCAGCCCGATGAACGGCATTCCCAGCACGGTTAACGCCACCGTCAGTTCGTCGCCGCGCTGGCCCGCCGGATAGTCGGTCACGGCGGTCATGGTCTCGCCGACATGGCTGTCGGGAAAGACGCTCGCGTAGAAAGTCGCCGCCTCGCGCGCGGCGCCGTGATCGAACCACAGGCACGTCAGGATCTTGGGACTGGTCATGGCCGCGCTCCCGTGCGTGGCCCGACGATGCCGATGCGGCTGCCCTGCGGGTCGGCAAGGTTGGCCGAATAGTCGCCGCCGGGGATCGGATCGGGGCCTTGCAGCAGCGTGCCGCCTTTCTCCCGCGCGGTGGCGATGGCGGTATCCACATCGGCCACATGGACATACCAGTTCCACCGCGCCGGCGCGCCCGTCGCCCGGCTCGACATGACGGCGCCCGGCGGCTGCGCTTCGCCCACGCCGATGAAGGCATAGTCGCCCATCTCGCCCATCGGCACCGCGCCCGCCTTCGTCCAGCCGAACAGCGCGCCGTAGAAGGCGAAGGCGGCATCCGGATCGGGCGTGGCGAGTTCGATCCACACGCCATGCCCGAAGCTGTCGCCCATCTGCCTGAACGCCGCGGAGCCGGCCGCCGGCGACAGGCCCTGCATGATGCTGAACGCCACGCCCTGCGGATCGCCGACCACGGCGAAACGGCCGACATGGGGAATGTCCATCGGACCGAAGAGCAGTTGCCCGCCGAGTTCCCGAACCCGCCCCGCCAGCGCATCCACATCGGCGGCGGCGAAGTATAGCGACCAGCCGGACATGCCCCCGCTGCCCGGCGGCGGGGTCATCACGCCGGCGATCGCACTGCCATCGCCGGCGCTGGCGATGCGATAGCCGCCATGCTCCGCCGCCGGCGACGGCGCCACCGTCCACGCCATCACCGCCCCGTAGAAATCCTGCGCCTCGTCCTGATCCGGCGTGGTCAGCTCGAACCAGACCGGCGTCCCGTCGGGTGTCGCCATCATCCTGCTCCCTTGCCTGTCGGCCTCCTGTCGGCACATGATTAGGCGGCCCTCCGGTTGCGGATCAAGTCAATCCGCGCGGGCAACCATGCGCAACTTCGCTGCAACATAGGTTTACTGCCGCGAAACGATGCTTGACGGCAGGCGGACGGCGGGGTGACATCCAGGAGGTGGAGCGATCGGGGCGGATATTGGCGGGCACCATCCTGGCATTCGCGGCGCTCGGCGGCTGCACGCGGGAGGCGCGCACGCTGGCATCGGATCAGCCGCAGACCGCGCCGGATGGGCCGCGCGATCCGCGCATCGCCCGCTATCAGGATAATGTCTATCAGCTGTCCCAGGGCAGTCGCTACTTCATCTGGTATGGCTGCTCAGCCTGCCATCAGCCGGACGCGCCCGCGCCGCGCAACCTGCAGGACGGCCGCTGGCGGCACGGGTCCGCGATGAACGCCGTCTACGGCTTCATCGCCCACGGCCATCCCGGCACCCAGGCCCGTTATGGCGATCTGATCCCGACCGAGATTTTGTGGCAGCTCAGCGCCTATGTCCGCGATCTGCCGCAGCACGATCCCGCCAGGAACCGGCGCGGCGACATGGATGCGCGCGCGGAGCCGCGGGGCGCCGCGTGGACGGGGCCGCTGCGATGAAACGGGCGGTCCTGATCCTCCTCCCGCTCGGCGGATGCGCCGGGGCGCAATCGCCGCTCGATCCGGCCGGCGAACAGGCGGGCACGCTGCTGTCGCTGTTCCAGCTGATGGGCTGGGTCTGCGGGATCATGTACCTCGCCGTCCTGCTGTTCCTCGGCTGGAGCATCTGGCGCGCGCGCCACCGCCTCGCCGGCGATCCGCTGTTGGCCCAAGGGGACACGGCGCCGCGCGATGCCGGCCTGAACCGCAGCCTCGCGGCGTGGGCCGGCATCATCGTCGCCGGATTGTGCGTGCTGGTGACGGGCAGCTTCCTCGCCGAGCGCAGCCTGGCCGCCGCCCGATCGCGCGAGGCGCTGGAGGTGCGCGTCACCGGGCATCAATGGTGGTGGCGCATCGAATATCGCGATCCGGCCTCGCGCCGCTGGATCGAGACCGCGAACGAACTGCATCTGCCGGCGGGGCGGACGGCGCGGATCGATCTCGGCTCGGCCGACGTGATCCACAGCTTCTGGGTGCCGAACGTCGCCGGCAAGATGGATGTGATCCCCGGCCGCGCCAACCGCATCGATGTCACGCCGCACCGGATCGGCTGGTATCGCGGCCAGTGCGCGGAATTCTGCGGCGCGCAGCACGCGCACATGGCGTTCGACGTGAAGGTGGAAAGCCCGGCCGCGTTCGTCGCATGGCTGCGCGCGCAGGCCGCGCCCGCCGCCCCGCCCGCCGATCCGGTCGCGGCGCGGGGCATGCAGCTGGTCACGTCCGGCCAGTGCGCGATGTGCCATGTCGTGCGCGG
>CAXTTS010000260.1:319-4011 GCA_964247265.1 uncultured Sphingomonadaceae bacterium | reverse complement strand
GCATTCCGCTCGGCCGCATCGGCAGGCTGGAAGAGGATATCGGCCGCGCGGTGGTATCGCTGTGCGGGCCGGACATGGGTTATCTGACGGGCGCGACGATCCCGCTAGACGGCGGTCAGGCGAACTTCGATTGAGCCGACCGGCCCTGCGGCCGCTGTCCCGTCGCGTCGGGACGCGCCGCGCAGTTCGTGGGCGCGACGACCGTAGTATCTATCTTTGCGTAATACAAATGCTGTTGAAATCTGCAAAACATGATGCTACCTGGCAAATTAACGGCGTAACTCGCCGATAGAGAGGATCCGAATGTCGCAGGGCCGAATCGCATTGGTGACAGGCGCCAGCCGCGGGGCCGGGCGCGGTATCGCGCGGGGCTTCGGTGAACTCGGCTACACGGTGTATGTGACCGGCCGGACGGTCGCGCCGGGCAGCGCCACGGGCTGGGACGGTTCGATCCTGCCTGGCACCGTGGCGGATACCGCAGCCGAGGTGATGGCGGCGGGCGGCGTCGGGATTCCCGTCGTCTGCGATCATGCCGACGACGCGCAGGTCGCCGACCTGTTCGCGCGGATCGAGCGCGAGCAGGGTCGGCTCGACATCCTGATGAACAACGCGACCCACATCCACCATCAGCTCATCGAGAAGAAGCCGTTCTGGGAGAAAGATCTCGGGGCGACCGGCCTGCTCGATGTCGGCCTGCGCTCGGCCTATGTGGCGAGCTGGCATGCCGCGCGGATGATGGTTCGGCAGGGTAGCGGGGTAATCGCCTTCGGCTCTTCGTTCGGCGGATCCTGCTACATGCATGGGCCGGCTTATGGGGCGCAAAAGGCCGGGATCGACAAGTTCGCGCATGACATGGAGCACGATCTGCGTGGAACCGGCGTCGCCGCGGTATCGATCTGGATGGGGCCGCTCGTCACCGAGCGCTCGCTGATCGCGCGCGAGACCAATCCCGAGCAATATGACGGTTTCATCGAGAGGGCGGAGAACCCCGAGTTCACCGCCCACATCGTCGATGCCATCGCGCAGGCGCCGAACCGCGCCGACTTGTCCGGGCAGACCTTGATCGGCGCGGAGATAGCGCGCGATCTCGGCGTCACCGATCGGGGCCGCGAGCGGCCATCCTATCGCGAAATGCTGGGCAGCCCACGTCCGAAAAACCCGGCGGCGGTATATTGATGACGCCACGCGGCGCAATCGTTCCGGCGGTAGCGGCATGAGCCGCGTCGATCCGATCTTCGCGGCGGTTACGGCGCCTGCCACGGCGTTCGAGCTCACCGTGCGGGACGGTCTGCGCCAGTTCCTCAGGGCCGCACCCGATCTTGCGTGCATGATCGAGGAGGCCCGCCGTCACGGCGACAAGATCTTCGTGGTCGATCATGATCCGGATGGCCGCGAGCGCCGGATCACCTTCGAGCAGATGTTCCGCTGGCGTGACGCGCTGATTCCCATGCTCGCCATCCGGCCAGGGGACCGCGTCGCCATCTGCATGCGCAACCGCGCCGAATGGATGGTAGCGTTCCTCGCGATCATGCGCGCGCGGGGCGTCGCGGTGCTGCTCAACAGCCGCGGATCGCCCGACGAGCTGACCGCGATGATCGAGGATGCCACGCCCGCACTCGTGCTGGCCGATAACGAACGCGCGGCCTCGTTGCGCGCGTCCGGATATGGCGGGCGGTTGTTCGACGTCTGCACGCCGATCGAATGCGAGACCGCCCCGCCGCCGCCGCCGGCGATCATCGCCAAGCCGGAAGACCCGTGCGCCATCCTGTTCACCTCGGGCACCACCGGGCGTGCCAAGGGAGCGATATTGTCGCACCGCGCCGTCATCACCGGACTGATGGGCGCGCAGCTTTCGGGGGTGATGGTGCTGCACGGCATGGCCCGCAGCCATAATGTCCCGGTCGAGACGATCATCGCCAACGCGCCGCCGCAGGCGACATTGCTGGTCTATCCGCTGTTTCACATCTCCGGGCTTGGTTCGACGTTTCTCTCACCACTGCTGAGCGGCACGAAGGTGGTGATCATGCGCCGCTGGAACGCGGCCGAGGCGGCGCGGCTGATCGCCGCCGAGAGGATCACCCAGTTCGCCGCCGTTCCGACCATGTTGTGGGATCTGCTCAACCAGGTCCGATCGTGCCACGTCGATCTTTCCTCCCTGCGTAACATCGCGTCGGGCGGGCAAGCGCTGCCGGTGCGGCTGCTCGATGAGGTGCGTGCGGCCTTTCCGCAGGCGGTGATGGGCACCGGCTTTGGCATGACCGAGACGGCGGGCGCCTTCGCGCAGACGGTGGGGGAGGATTTCATCCGCAATCGCGCCTCCGCCGGGCGCGTGCTGCCGCTGACCGATGTTCGGGTCGTCACCCCGGATGGGGCGGCGCGGCCGAGTGGCGAAAGCGGCGAGATACAGGTGCGCGGCGCGATGGTGATGACGGGATACTGGAACCGTCCGGAAGCCACCGCAGCGGCGTTCACCGAGGATGGCTGGTTGCGCACCGGCGACATCGGCTACCTGGACGACGAGGGCTACATCTTCATCGTCGATCGGGTGAAGGACATGGTCATCTCGGGCGGCGAGAACATCTACTGCGCCGAGGTGGAGCGCGTGATCGGCGAAATGCCCGGTGTGGTCGAATGCGCCACCTTCGGGATCGCGGACGAACGGCTCGGCGAACTGCTGGTCGCCATCGTCGTCGGCGAGGGCATCGAACCGCAGGCGGTGATCGCCGGAGTAGGTGACCGGCTGGCACGCTACAAGGCGCCCGCCAGGGTGATCGTCGTGCGGGAGCAACTTCCGCGCAACCACCTCACCAAGATCGACAAGATCGCGCTTCGCGCGCAATGGCCCGCGCTTGCGGGCACCAACTGATTGGAGATCCTCGCATGGGCATGCCTGCCGATATCAAGATCATCGATACGATGCTCGGCATCCCCGATGCGGAGGACCGCGGCGAATGGTTCGCGCCGTTCCGCCCGCTGATCAAGGACGAGCAGACGCTCGAGCAGTTCGCGATGCCGGCGCAATATATGTTCAAGGACATCCCGCAGACGGGCAAGGTCGACGACTTCGTCGCCTGGACCGTCGATCAGATGGATCGCTTCAACGTCGACAAGGCGCTGGTCGGCTGGAACGACAATGCGACATCCTATCGCGCCAAGGAAAAATATGGCGATCGCTTCTTCTTCGATCTGCCCTGCGATCCGAATGGCGGCATGGACGAGGTGCGTCGGATCAAGCGCATCCACGCGGAGATCGGCCTTTCGGCGATCAGCGTCTTTCCCGCAGGCACGCTGCCGCAGGTGGCGATCAATCACAAATACATGTTCCCGCTCTACACCTGCGCAGCGGAACTCGGACTGCCGATCCTGCTCAACGTCGGTATCCCGGGGCCGCGCATTCCGATGGAGAATCAGAAGGTCGAACACCTTGACGAGGTCTGCTGGTTCTTCCCCGAACTCAAGGTGGTCATGCGTCACGGCGCGGAGCCGTGGGAGGCGCTGGCCGTGAAGCTGATGCTGAAATGGCCGAACCTGTATTATTCCACGAGTGCATTCGCACCGAAGCATTATCCCAAGGCGATAATCGACTACGCCAATACGCGCGGTGCCGACAAGATCATCTATGCGGGATACTTCCCGATGGGCCTCAGCCTCGACCGCATCTTCGGCGACATGCAAAGCGTGCCGTTCAAGGA
>CAXTTS010000260.1:0-279 GCA_964247265.1 uncultured Sphingomonadaceae bacterium | reverse complement strand
GTTCAACCTCAAATGAGCCGGGAGAGTCCGATGGCAATCGCGGATGCCGACGTCGCCACCGATCAGCGCACCCCGCCGGTGGCGGTGTGGCAGATACCGGACAAGCTACGCGGTCAGGATCTGGCCGACTGGCGAATGGCCGAGCCGAAGAATCGCGCTTCGGTGCAGGAGCGCAACCTCGACATCAGCATACCATTCGGCTGGTATCCGATCGATCTGGCGGCGGACCTTGCGGTCGGGGAGGTGAAGCCGCTGCGCTACTGCGCCACCGATCTGGCG
>CAXTTS010000259.1:0-4049 GCA_964247265.1 uncultured Sphingomonadaceae bacterium | reverse complement strand
TTCAGCGGGGTGAAGACGCAGGTGCTTGCCGACGGCCGTACTGGCGATCCGCTAAACGCGGTGGTGGGTCGCGCCTGAAGCTGAGACGGAGCCCGGCTTAGAGGCCATCCCATCTGCGTGTAGGCCCGGGCGCCGCATCAAACTGCCTGAGCGCATCAATATGACATCGTTTATTCCGATGATGAACAGTTCCAAATCCATCGCTGTTGGTTTGTGAAAAGGCCTCGAATTCCCTAAGCGGGCGCTATTCACGTCCATCATTCTTGGTCCATGCAGTACGGCCAGCCCACAACGGCGACGAAGAGTACTTTGACTGCTCGAGCTTCGGTGCGAGGTGAGATGGCAGAATGAATCAGTTTCGGTCGGTTAGCGCGATTTAAGCGTGGTTGAAAACCTGCCGTTTGCTCATAGCCGCTGATCTGCTATTCTGCTGTGGGCTTCAAACGGGAACCAGTGATCCACGGCCGCCGGGTCAATGTGACCAGGCCCCGCAGCACGGACATCCTGCCATTTACTCGGATGCATCGATGGCGGCAGGGTGGGTTTCGGGCGATACGCCACTATGCTCATTTCACAGGAAGCTCGGATTTTTTTATCGTCTATTTAAGGCTCTCCCTGCATATTCCGTTGCCCGAGGAGTGTGACTGTGTCGATGAGAGAAACAAGTTTCGAAACTGTCACTCTGCCCACGCTCGAGGCGATGAGCGTCGACGAGCGGGACGGCTTGCCATATGGAGCCGTCAGCTTCGGCCCGGACACCATCGTGCAGACATACAACGCGACCGAGGCGCGCATGTCGGGGCTGGACCCGTCGACCGTCGTCAGCGTGCCGTTCTTTGATGCGGTGGCGCAGTGCATGAACAATTTCATGGTCGCGCAGCGGTTCGTCGATGAGCCGCGGCTTGATGACGTCGTCCCCTATGTGCTGACGTTGCGAATGCGTCCGACGAAGGTCCGCTTGAGGCTGCTGGCGGATCCCGACATGCCGCGCCGCTACATCCTAATCGAACGATAGGACAGCGACCGTGACTGAAAAGTCGAGCGAGGAGCAGCTTCTCGAGTTCCTCTACGCCTGTCCGGTCGGGTTGATCGAATGCGACCTCGCCGGCGACATCGGGCTGATGAATCCGCATGCCATGCAGCACCTGTTACCGCTGGCCGGGCCCCGCGATGCCAGTAACCTGTTCTCCGCGTTCGAGCAGCATGCGCCCGAGCTTCGCAGCCTTGCCGCAACCTACGCTCCGTCAACTGGCAAGATCTGCGACGGTCACCGAATCTTCGTTGACCTGGGTCGCGGCCGGCGCACGAAGACACCAACGGTCTTGGCCTGTACGATTGTAAAGCTCGGCCCCGACCGGCTGATGGTCACATTATCTGATATCAGCCAGCAGGTGGTGCAGGAGGAACGCCTGCGCCAGGCGGACACGTGGTTTGCAACCCTGCTGGACGGGGTCAATGCTTATGCCGCGCTCTCCCTGACGCCCGATGGTCAGATCGCCTCCGCTGACGCCTGCTTCACGCACCAGACCGGGCATGACCATGCGACCGTTGTCGGCCGCACACTGGCCGAACTTCTCAACAACGACGGCACCGGAGGCGACCTGCATCTGGATGAGCAGCTGGAAATCGCCGGCAGAGACGGCTGGCATCTCCAGGAAGGGTGGCAGAACCGCGCCGACGGCGATCGCTATTGGTGCCAGCGTCTCGTCGTTGCGCGATCGGACGGGGAGGGACTCAAACCTGCGGGCTATTCCGTCGTGCTGCGCGACGTACCGCGGCGCGAGGCCGCCGCAGAAGACATGCGCCGTCTGCTCACCTGCGACTACCTGACCGGCGCTTCCAATCGCCGCCATTTTGCCAAAGTTATGGAACGCGAGCGGGCGCAATGGCGCGAATTACGCCAGTCGCTGTCGCTGATTGTCCTCGACCTCGACCATTTCAAGGCGGTCAACGACACATATGGCCATCCGGCAGGAGACGCGCTGCTATGTCAGGTCGTAACGGCCTGTGCCGGCCTCCTGCCGCCCCATGGCATCTTCGCCCGGCTGGGTGGTGAGGAATTCGGTGCGCTGTTGCCGCGCCATGATCGGGATCAGGCTCTGACCTTGGCCGAGCATATGCGCGAAGCGATCGCGGCCCTTCGCATCGACACCCCGCTCGGCACACTGACCGCCACCGCCAGCCTCGGCATTGCCACGCTGGATGAAGCGGGCGGATCGATCGATACGCTCATCAAGCTGACCGACGAACGCCTCTACGCCGCAAAAAGAGCCGGCCGAAACCAGGTCTATCGGCCGCAAGCCTGCGCCGCATGACGGCTGCGCCATCGCGCGTGGCCTTGCGCCGGATTACCTGCGCGGTCGTCGCGGCGGAGGTGCGTCGCCAGCGTGGTCGTGACCTGCCCATGCCGCATGACTGGGCGTACACGATGCCGATCGGCGACGACGGCCTCGGCCTGGATTCGCTCGAACAACTGGGCGCGCTCGGCGCACTCGCAGAGGCGTTCGGTCTCGATGACGCGTCGCTGGGCAATCAACCGCCGCAGTTGGTCGGGGCATGGATCGACTGGATTACGCAGCGACACGCGACGGGCGACGGCCAGATCGTCGTCAGCACCTCGGGTTCGACGGGAACGCCCGTATCCTGCACCCACGCGATGAGGGACCTCGTCATGGAGGCACGCGACCTAGCAGGGCGATGTCCCGGGCGAAACCGGGTCGTGGCGCTCGTTCCCGCGCATCATCTTTATGGAATGATCTGGACAGCGATCCTGCCCGACATTCTCGACATTCCCGTCGTCGTTCGCCACGCTGGCGCGGCGCTGGATCTCGCCCCCGGCGATCTCGTCGTGGCGGTGCCGGACCAGTGGCAGACTATCTCGCGGCTGACGCGCCGCTTTTCCGATGACATCATCGGCGTCAGTTCGGCGGCACCATTGGCGGACGCGCAGGCCAGCGATCTGCTGGCGGCCGGGCTAACGCGTCTGATCGACATCTATGGATCGTCGGAAACCGGCGGTATCGCCGTGCGGGAGCTGCCGGCGTCCACCTATCAGCTGCTGCACCGCTGGCATCTGTCAGGGTGCGAGGGCGAATGGCAGGTCGTCGATCGACAAGGCGAGCGCCATGCCCTGCCGGATCATATCGAGCGAACTGGCGATCGCGACTTCCGTCTCGTCGGCCGGCGCGATGGGGCCGTACAGGTTGGCGGTCACAATATCTGGCCAGGTCGGGTCGCCGACGTGCTGCGCCAGATCAACGGCGTGGCCGAGGTTGCAGTGCGACTGAACGGCAACGGCCGGTTGAAGGCATTCATCGTCCCGGACGCGAGGCAGGATGAAACGGCGTTGTTGAACGCGATCGAACTCGTCGCGGCGGATCGACTGTCCGTTGCGGAACGCCCCCGGGACTGGCGCTTCGGGTCCGCCCTGCCGCGCAATGCCATGGGCAAGCTGGAAGACTGGGCATGATGCGTTCACCGACCCGCACTCACGATATCGAGCGGTCGATTCCGGTGTCGCTGAACGATGCCTGCCTCGGTTGTCGCAGCGGCACGCCGCTACCGATCGACATCACCATGGCTTTCCAGCCGATCGTCGATATCCGTACCGGGCGCGTGTTCGCCTACGAAGCACTCGTTCGCGGTTTCGCCGGCGAGACGGCCGGCGAAATCCTGTCGAGCGTATCGGCCGAGATGCTCTACAAGTTCGATCAGGCATGCCGCGTGGAAGGGGATCGAGCTGGCCGGCCGGCTCTTCACAACCGGCGATGACGCCAATCTCTCGATCAATGCCATGCCGAATGCCGTCTACGAGCCGGATGCGTGTATCCGGGCATCGCTGGCCGCGGCAAAACGGGTGGACTTCGATCCCCGTCGGCTGATGTTTAAATTCACCGAGAACGAACGTATGCACGACGTCGCGCACGTCCAGCGCATCATCGACGCGTATCGGCGCTCGGACTCACCACCGCCATCGACGACTTTGGAGCGGGCTACGCCGGCCTTGGCCTGCTCGCCGACCTCCGCCCCGACTTGTTGAAGCTTGATAT
>CAXTTS010000258.1:0-4079 GCA_964247265.1 uncultured Sphingomonadaceae bacterium | reverse complement strand
GCCTGATGGAAGGCATCAACCATGAGGCGGTCGGCCTTGCCGGGCATCTGAAGCTTGGCCGGCTGAACGTGCTGTGGGACGATAACCGGATCACGATCGACGGCGCGGTCGATCTCTCCTCCAGCGAAGATGTCATGGCGCGCTACGATGCGTCGGGCTGGCACACGATCGCATGCGACGGGCACGATCCCGCCGACATCCGCCGCGCGATCGCCACGGCTCGCACCGATCCCCGGCCCTCGCTGATCGCCTGCCGCACGATCATCGGCTACGGCGCGCCCAACAAACAGGGCACCTCGGCCACCCATGGCTCGCCGCTCGGCGTCGACGAGATCAGGGCCGCGCGGCAGGTACTCGCCTGGGAATCGCCCGATTTCACCCTGCCGGAGCCGATCGTCGCCGCGTGGGCCGGAAGCGGCCGGCGCGGGGCGGATGCGCGCGCCGCGTGGCAGGGCCGCCTCGCAAGCCATTCGGATCGTTCGGAGTTCGAACGGCGGATGTCCGGCCGCCTGCCGGAGGATTTCTCGCTGTCGGCCTATATGGACGATCTGCTCGCCACCCCGCAAAAGGTCGCGACCCGCCGCGCCTCCGAACTCGCGCTGGGCGCGATCAATGATCTGCTGCCGGAGACGATCGGCGGCTCGGCCGATCTCACCGGCTCGAACAACACCAAGACGAAATCGCAGAAGCCGCTGACCGCGCAGGATTATTCCGGGCGGTATATCTATTACGGCATTCGCGAATTCGGCATGGGCTGCGCGATGAACGGCATGGCGCTGCATGGCGGCGTGATCCCTTATGGCGGCACCTTCCTCGTCTTCTCCGATTATTGCCGGCCCGCCATCCGCCTCTCCGCCCTCCAGCAGACCCGCGCCATCTACGTGATGACCCACGACTCCATCGGCTTGGGCGAGGATGGCCCGACCCATCAGCCGATCGAGCATGTCATGTCGCTGCGCCTCATCTCCAATCTCGACGTCTATCGCCCGGCCGACACGATTGAGACGGCGGAGTGCTGGGAACTGGCCTTGCGGCGGGAAGACGGACCCTCGCTGCTCGCGCTGTCGCGCCAGAACCTGCCGCAAGTGCGCGAGAACGCAGCCGAAAACCTCTCGGCGAAAGGCGCCTACCGCCTCCGCGCGGCGCGGGCCGATCGCCGGGTCGTGCTGATCGCCAGCGGCTCCGAAGTGGAGATCGCCTTAGCCGTGTCCGAGGCGCTCGAAGCCGCCGGGATCGGCACCGATGTCGTCTCGATGCCGTGCTGGTCGCGCTTCGACGCGCAGCCGCAGGACTATCGCGACGATGTGCTTCCCGACGTTCAACCCACTGAGATTCTACGCGTTTCGATCGAGGCCGGGACGACGATGGGCTGGGAGCGCTACACGATGGCGCGCGGGCTGCGTTTCGGCATCGACGGGTTCGGCGCCTCGGCACCGGCGCCCGATCTCTACAGGCATTTCGGGCTGACGCCCGACATCATCGCGCCGCAGATACTCGCGGCGTTGGGCAAGGCAGGGAGCTGATAACATGGCAGTCAAGGTAGCGATCAACGGGTTCGGGCGGATCGGTCGGCTGGTCGCCCGCGCGATCCTGGCGCGTCCGGAGAGCGGGCTCGAACTCGTCGCGATCAACGATCTGGCCGATGCCAAGTCGAACGCCCTGCTGTTCAAGCGCGATTCGGTCCACGGCGCCTATCCGGGCACGGTCGAGGCGGATGGCACCGACCTCATCATCGACGGCAAGCGCGTGAAGGTGACGGCGGAGCGTGACCCGGCCAACTTGCCGCACGCGGCGAACGGCGTCGATATCGCGCTGGAATGCACCGGCTTCTTCACCGATCGTGAGAGTGCGCAGAAGCATCTCGACGCGGGCGCCAAGCGCGTGCTGATCTCCGCCCCTGCCAAGGGCGTCGATCTCACGGTGGTGTACGGCGTGAACCACGACAAGCTGGAGGCGGGGCATGTGATCGTCTCGAACGCATCCTGCACCACGAACTGCCTGGCGCCGATCGCCAAGGTGCTGAACGACAGCATCGGCATCGAGCGCGGGCTGATGACGACGATCCACAGCTACACCAACGACCAGAAGATCCTCGACCAGATCCACCCCGACATGCGCCGCGCTCGCGCCGCCGCGATGTCGATGATCCCGACCACCACCGGCGCCGCGCGCGCGGTGGGCGAGGTGATGCCCGAACTGAAGGGCAAGCTGGACGGCTCCGCCATCCGCGTGCCGACGCCGAACGTCTCGATCGTCGACCTCACCTTCACGCCGGGCCGCGACACGACCAAGGACGAGGTGAACGGCCTGCTGAAGGCGGCGGCGGAAAGCGGCCCGCTGGCCGGCATCCTCGCTTACGTCACCGATCCGCTGGTCTCGATCGACTTCAACCACGACGCCCATTCGTCGTCGGTCGACAGTCTTGAGACGACGGTGCTGGAGGGCAAGCTGGTGCGCGTGCTGTCCTGGTACGACAATGAGTGGGGCTTCTCGAACCGGATGGTCGATACCGCCGGGGCGATCGCGAAGTTTCTCTGATCCGGTGAGCGGCGGCGACCGATCCGGGTCGCCGCCGGTTACGCCAGCTTTATGGGTGATTGCGGCATGACGACCTTTCGGACGCTCGACGATCTGGGCGATATCGCCGGCAAGCGGGTGCTGGTGCGTGAGGATCTGAACGTGCCGATGGCGGGCGGCCGCGTCACCGACGACACCCGGCTGCGATCCGCCGCGCCGACCTTGAGCGAGTTGGCCGACAAGGGCGCCAAGGTACTGATTCTGGCCCATTTCGGCCGGCCTAAGGGTGCGCGCCAGCCCGACATGTCGCTGGCGCTGCTGACCATGCCGCTGGCGGACGTGCTGGGCCGGGAGGTGACGTTCATCGACGATTGCCAGGGCGACGATGCCGCCGCCGCAGTCGCCGCGCTGGCCGACGGCAGCATTGCAATCCTGGAGAACACCCGTTTCCACCCGGGTGAGGAGAAGAACGACGCGGATCTGGTGCGGGAAATGGCGAAGCTTGGCGATCTCTACGTCAACGACGCCTTTTCCGCGGCGCACCGTGCCCATGCCTCCACCGAAGGTCTCGCCCATGTTCTGCCGGCCTTTGCCGGTCGCGCGATGGAGGCGGAACTGACCGCGCTGGAAAAGGCGCTGGGCAATCCCGAGCATCCGGTGGCGGCGGTCGTCGGCGGCGCGAAGGTCTCCACCAAGCTCGACGTGCTGACCCATCTGGTGACGAAGGTGGATCACCTTATCATCGGCGGCGGCATGGCGAACACTTTCCTGGCGGCGCGCGGCGTCGACGTCGGCAAGTCGCTGTGCGAGCATGATCTGGCGGACACGGCGCGCGGCATCCTGGATGCGGCGGACAAGGCGAACTGCATCGTTCACCTGCCTTACGACGTGGTGGTGGCGAAGGAGTTTCGCGCCAACCCGCCGGTTCGCATCGTCAACGTGCATGAGGTGGCGGCCGACGAGATGATCCTCGATGTCGGCCCCGCCGCTGTCGAGGCGCTGGGCGATGCGCTGAAGAATTGCCGGACGTTGGTGTGGAACGGACCGATGGGCGCGTTCGAGACCGCACCGTTCGACCGGGCGACCGTATCGCTCGCCAAGACGGCGGCGGCGCTGACGACAGGCGGCTCGCTGGTGTCGGTGGCGGGGGGCGGGGACACCGTCGCCGCGCTCAACCAGGCGGGCGTGGCGGACGAGTTCACCTTCGTCTCCACCGCCGGCGGCGCGTTTCTGGAATGGATGGAAGGCAAGGAACTGCCCGGCGTGAAGGCGCTGACGGCCTGATCCTGGTCGGCCGCCCCGCAGCGGGGCCATCATCAACTTAAATGGAGGCGGGCACATGCAGCAGGCGGACATGACGAAGAAGATCGCGGATGGCAAAGGCTTCATCGCCGCGCTGGATCAGAGCGGCGGGTCGACCCCCAAGGCGCTGGCCGGCTACGGCGTGGCGGAAGGCGCGTGGTCCGACGAGGTGGGGATGTATGACCTGATCCACCAGATGCGCACCCGCATCATCACCTCGCCCGTGTTCACCGGCGACAAGGTGATCGGCGCGATCCTGT
>CAXTTS010000257.1:3321-4095 GCA_964247265.1 uncultured Sphingomonadaceae bacterium | reverse complement strand
AGCCCCATCAGCGTCGATTCGCGCACCCGTCCCTTGTCGCGCCCGGTCAGCACCGCGGTCGTGATCGGCAGGCCGGCCAGCTGGCGGGAGAGCGTTTCGAAATGCTGGCGGGCGAGGATCTCGGTCGGCGCCAGCAACGCGCCCTGCGCGCCGGCTTCCACTGCCGCCAGCAGCGCCATCAGCGCCACCAGCGTCTTGCCGGATCCCACGTCGCCCTGAAGAAGGCGCAGCATCGGCGTCGCCTGCTGCATGTCGCCCTCGATCTCGGCGATCGCGCGGGCCTGCGCGCCGGTGGGGGCGTAAGGCAGTTTCAGCGCGTCGCGCAGCCGCCCGTCGCCCTTCAGCGGCACGCCCCGCCGCCGCCGGGTGGAGGCGCGCACCAGCATTAGGGCAAGCTGGTTGGCGAATATCTCGTCATAGGCCAGCCGCTCGCGCGCCACCGCGTCGGCGGGATCGGTATGGATGCGGCCGATCGCCTCGCGCCAGCCGGGCCAATCATGCTTGGCTTTCAGGCTCGGCTCGATCCACTCGGCCAGATCGGGCGCGCGGGCGATCGCCTGCTCGGCCAGCTGGCCCATCCGCCGGTTGCTCAGGCCATCGGACAGCGCGTAGACCGCCTCGCGCTCCGGCAGATCCACCGGCTCGGCCGGATCGAGCACATGATCCGGGTGGACCATCTGCAATTCCTGCCCATAGAGATCGAGCTTGCCGGACACGATTCGCGGCTCGCCGATCGGCAGCATCTCCTCACCGAGGATGAAATGCTCCCAGGCG
>CAXTTS010000257.1:0-3311 GCA_964247265.1 uncultured Sphingomonadaceae bacterium | reverse complement strand
CGATCCGCGCCTCGCCCAGCGGCAGCAGCTTGCGGCCCCAGCCGGGCTTGCCGCCGAAGAAATTGAGGCTGAGGTAATTGCCCGCGCCGTCCGTCGCCCGCACGCGGAACGGCCCGCGGCCGGCGGAGGCGCGGTAATCCACCGGCGTGACCTTCACCGTCACCACGCGGCCGGCATCCGCCATGTCCAGTTCGTCCACCGTCTTGCGATCGATCCAGCTGACCGGCAGGTGGAACAGCACGTCGATCGCCCGCGCCAGCCCCAGCCGGGCGAGGGGCTTGGCCAGCGCCGGGCCGACGCCCTTCAGCGCCTCCACCTCGGCGAACAGCGGATTGAGTATATCGGGGCGCATGATTAGGTGAGCCCTATAACCCAGCCGACGGCCGCCGCCAGCGCCCGCCGGCTATTCGCATTGCAGTCAGGACCGAGATGGACCGCGAGACCCGTATGAAGCGCCTGAAGTTCCGCGCCTGGCATCGCGGCACCAAGGAAGCCGATTTCATGATCGGCGGCTATTTCGATACGCTGGCCGCCGGCTGGAGCGACACGGAACTCGCCTGGTTCGAAGAGCTGATCGACGAACAGGATGCCGACATCATTGGCTGGGCAATCGGCACCATCGCGGTGCCGGAACGCTGGCGGGGGCCGATGATGCAGCGTTTGCAGCAGCTCGATTTCATCGAGGTGCCACGGTGACGGTCTTCTGGTCCGCTCCGCTATCCGGCACGCCGCGCGCATGACCGATCTGCCCCGCATCCTGAAGGCGCAGGCGCCGATCACCCTGGCCGGCGTGCCCGCCGGTTTCCTGCCGTGGCTGCTCGCCGATCTTGCCCGCGCCGCCGCCGCCAGGGGATCGCGCGCCGTGTTCGTCGCAGACGACGAGGCGGCCATGCGCGGCATTGCCGATGCCGCCGGCTATTTCGCGCCCGAACTGGACGTGCTGCAATATCCCGCCTGGGATTGCCTGCCTTATGATCGCGCTTCCCCCTCGCTGCGCGCTACTTCGGCCCGGCTCGCCACGCTCCACGCGCTCCAGCGCAAGGGTAGCAAGCCGCAACTGCTGCTCACCACGGTCAACGCTGTCACCCAGCGCACGCTCACCCCGTTCCGCATCCGCCAGCTCGTGGCGAAGCTGGCGCCGGGCGAGCGGATCGACCGCGATTCACTGGGGCAATTGCTCCAGGCGAACGGCTATATGCGGACCGACACGGTGGCCGATGCCGGCGAATATGCCATCCGTGGCGGCCTCGTCGATCTGTTCCCGGCGGGCGAGGAACATGCGCTGCGGCTCGACTTCTTCGGCGACGAGATCGAAAGCGTCCGCCGCTTCGATGCCGCCGACCAGCGCACGATCGACCGGATCGACGGCTTCACCCTGCTGCCGGCCTCCGAGGTGCTGCTCGACGAGAACAGCATCAAGCGTTTCCGCACCGCCTATCGCGAGGCGTTCGGCGCCACCGCCACCGGCGATCCGCTATATCAGGCGATCAGCGAGGGGCGGCGACTGGCCGGCATGGAGCACTGGCTGCCCTTCTTCGAGGAGCGTCTCGCCACCCTGTTCGATCATCTCGCCGACGATGACGTGATCGTCCGCGATGCCGGCGCCGAAGGTTCGGCGGAGGGGCGGTTTGAGGCGATCGCCGATTATCACGGCAACCGCGTCCGCGCCTTGTCGTCCGATCCCGGCAGCTACCGCCCGATCGCGGCGGAAACGCTGTACCTGAAGCCGGCCGAATGGACGAAGGCGATCGCCGACCGCCCGATCCACCTCGCCACCAGCTTCCACGAGCCCGACAGCGCCGCCGTGATCGACTTCGGCGTCGATGGCCCGCGCGATTTCGCGCCTGAACGCGGCCAGGGCGTCAACATCTACGAGGCGGTGGCCGAGCATATCGAGGCGCTGCGCCGGCAGAAGCGCAAGGTGGTGCTCGCCAGCTATTCGATCGGCGCGCGCGAGCGGCTGGCCGGCCTGCTGCACGATCACGGGCTGGAACGTACCACGCTTGCGGACAACTGGCAGGAGGCGCTGGGCAGCGATGCCCGCACCGGCGGCGTGGCCCTCGTCGTCGTGCCGCTGGATCACGGCTTCACCGCTCCCGGCGTCGGCGTGCTCACCGAGCAGGACATGCTGGGCGACCGGCTGGTCCGCCGCGCCAAGCGCAAGAAATCGGCCGATGCCTTCCTGGCCGAACTCGCCACTTTGTCGCCCGGCGATTTCGTCGTCCACGCCGATCACGGCATCGGCCGCTATGAGGGGTTGACCTCGATCCCGGTCGGCACCGCGCCGCACGATTGCGTCGCGCTCAGCTATTCGGGCGGCGACAAGCTCTACGTGCCGGTCGAGAATATCGACATCCTCTCGCGCTACGGCAGCGAGAGCGACGGCGTGCAGCTGGACAAGTTGGGCGGCGTTGCCTGGCAGGCGCGCAAGGCCCGCATGAAGGAGCGCATCCGCGAGATCGCGGGCGAACTCATCAAGACCGCCGCCGAACGCGCGCTGCGCCCGGCCGATGTGGCCGAGCCCGATGCCGGCGGCTACCCCGCCTTCGTCGATCGCTTCCCCTATACCGAGACCGAGGATCAGGATCGCGCGATCGGCGATGTGCTGGAGGATCTCGCCAAGGGCACGCCGATGGACCGGCTCATCTGCGGCGATGTCGGCTTCGGCAAGACGGAGGTCGCCCTGCGCGCGGCCTTCGTCGCGGCGATGGCGGGGATGCAGGTGGCGATCGTGGTGCCCACCACGCTGCTCGCGCGCCAGCATCACCGCCAGTTCGTCGAGCGGTTTCAGGGATTCCCGATGCAGATCGGTCGCCTCTCCCGTCTCGTTCCCGCCGCCGAGACACGCAGGACCAAGGATGCGCTGGCCGACGGCACGCTCGATATCGTCATCGGCACCCACGCGATCCTCGCCAAGAACATCGCGTTCAAGCGGCTCGGCCTCGTCATCGTCGATGAGGAACAGCGGTTCGGCGTCACCCACAAGGAGCGGCTGAAGGCGCTGAAGACGAACGTCCATATGCTCACGCTCACCGCCACGCCGATCCCCCGCACGCTGCAGATGGCGATGAGCGGCCTGCGCGAACTCTCCGTGATCCAGACGCCGCCGGTCGATCGCCTGGCGGTCCGCACCTATGTGATGCCGTGGGATCCGGTGGTGCTGCGCGAGGCGTTGCTGCGCGAACATTATCGCGGTGGGCAGAGCTTCTTCGTGGCGCCGCGCATCAAAGATCTGCCGGATATCGAAGAGTTCCTGCGGAAAGAGGTGCCGGAGGTGCGCTATGTCGTCGCGCACGGCCAGATGTCCCCCA
>CAXTTS010000256.1:0-4099 GCA_964247265.1 uncultured Sphingomonadaceae bacterium | reverse complement strand
CGCGCGCACCTTGCTGTCCATCTCGCCGATACCGGACAGGATCATCACCGGCGTCTGCACCTTGGCGGTACGCAGTTTCTTCAGCACGTCGTAGCCGTGCATGTCCGGCAGGTTCAGGTCCAGGCAGATAATGTCGTAATCATACAGCTTGCCAAGATCGAGGCCCTCTTCGCCCAGATCGGTGGTATAGACGTTGAAGCCCTCGGCGTTCAGCATCAGTTCGATGCTCTTGGCGGTGGTGGGCTCGTCCTCGATCAGCAGCACGCGCATGTTGCAAACCCCCTTGCACCCGCTGGCCGGCCCTGCCGCCATACGGAAGTCTTCATTAACCATCCCACTCATCAACGCAAAAGGTTAATGGCGAGCTAACGGCGGCCGGTCGGCCTGGTCAAAGGCGCGCTCCGGACATGAAGGGTAACGGTAGGGTTGCGCCGATCTTTACCGTCAAATTGACATTACTGGAGATCGTTAGCGGGGCCGACTGCTCGGGGTCGTTCAGTCTGACGACGCGGCGGGTGTGGGGTCGCCACCGGTCACTGGCGGGTCGATCCCCCCATCATCGCGCGGCTCGGGCTCAGCCCCTGTTGTTCGAGGAAGTCGTTCAGGCTCGCCACCAGCGCCTGCGCCGCCGGCACCGTCATCGCCAGCCGCCCGACGACTACCCGCTCGAAGCTGGCCGTCGTCGCGGCATGATCGCAGCGGGCGGATTCCAGCGCCACCACGATCACGCCGTTCACGTTTGAAAAACCGCTGATTCCCGTGGTGAATATCTCGGGCGCGAACATATTGTCGATCAGCGCGGCCTGCGGTTGCGGCGCATGATGATCGGGGGAGGGCACGCCCTTGATGGCAACGCGCATGGCAAACCTTTCAGATAATCAGGGAAACGGATCAGGCGAGGGTGCGCGGCAGCAGCGCGTCGAAACGGACGATTATGCTGGCCGCACGCTGCGCCCGCACGCATCGCCCGGCGGTCAGGCGGCAGCGGGTCGTCATCGAGCGCTGGCGAACGCCGTCGCCCTGCCAGGATATGATCGCATCGATGGCGACGAGGGAGTCGCCATAAAGGCGCCAAGCGGGATTGCGCTGTGTCAGCGGGCGGAGGGGGAGGATGTGCGTCATGCCACTGTTGTGCAGACGCCACATGTCAAGGAAATTTCAGCTTCCTTGCTGACGGCCGCAGAGGTGAAATCCGGCCGCGCTGACAGGCTCGAATCTATCCCGCGTCGTCCACGCCGCGATATTTCAGCTCCAGATAGCGGTTCTGCGTCGCCAGCCGGTCGAGGTCACCGCGTGCCAGCTGTTCGCCCAGCCGCCCCAGTTCGCTCTCCACCACGGTCAACCCCTCGACGAGTTGACGGTCGGGACTGATCCCGCGGCTCTCGTCGCGCCGCAGGTTGGCCGGCACGCGCTGATAGCCGGAAACCAGCTCGGGCAGTTCCTCCGCCATCAGCTTGCGCAACTCCATCGCTGCCGGCACCTGCGGATCGAGCGTCGCCAGCTGCGGCGCCAGCGCGTCCAGCCGCGCGCCGATCCCGTCCACCAGCCGGATCGCAGGGGCAGGCAACGCCGGCCGCTGCCGCTCCAGCCATTCCTCGGTGCGCTGCGGCAGCAGCTTCAGGTCGGTCTGTGCCAACGCGGCGGGCGTCGCCTCGCGCGCTGATGGCCACATCAGGATCACCACGGCCACCACGATCATCGCGACCATCGCCAGGAAGAAGCCGCCGATGCCGATCGGCACGATCATGCCCGTCACCGCCGCCGCAACCATCACGCCGAGCATCGCGAGCAAGGCCAGCTTCACCCGCCGCACCAGCGCCGCCCAGCGCCGCCGCCGGGCGCGCGACGCGATGCCCGTCGATTCGGAACGGACGCGGTGCAGCACCGCTTCCGCTTGCTCCAGTGCCCGGCCCAGCTCCGCCATCTAGCCCTCCAGCGGGGTGAAGGGGTCTGCCGCGCCGGCGATGCGGCCCGTGCCTTGCCCCTGTGCGGCACCCTCGGCGCGCGCGATATAACCGCGCGATTTCTCCACCTCGCTCGTCAGCACCGTGACCGTCTGCTTCATCGAGGAAAGCGCCTGCATCTTGAACGTGTCGATGCTGTCCATTGTATCGTAGATGTTCTGGAAGGCACGCTGCAGCGTCTCGATCGGTATGGTCGAGGATGCCGCCTGCTGGTGGATCGTCGCGGTCTGCGTCTTCAGCAGTTCGCCGGTCGAATCGATCATGTTCGCGGTCGTCGTATTCAGCGCGGTGATCTGTTGCAGCACCAGCTTCTGGTTGGTCAGCGCCTGCGCCACCGTCACCGCCGTGCGCAGCGCGGCCACGGTGGTGGTGCTGGCGCGATCCACCCCCTTCACCAGCTCGACATTGTTCTTCTTCACCAGATCCAGCGCCAGATAGCCCTGCACCGTCACCGCCATCTGGGTCAGCAGATCGGTCGATCGCTGGCGGATGTAGAACAGCGCGCTTTCCCGCACCGCCTTGGCCTTGGCCGGATCGGACGAATCCAGCTCCAGCGCCTTGGCCTCCAGCCGCTCGTCCAGCGCCTTGGAAACGTGGATCATCTGCTCCAGCCGCTGCATCGCGGCCCACATATTCTGCCGCTCCACGTCGATCGCGGCATTGTCCTTGATAAGCTCGTCCTTGCCGCCGGCCAGGCTGCCCAGGATCGAGGAGATATGCGTCTGCGCCGATTTGTAGCCGTCGAAATAGTCGCGCATCTTGTTGCCGAACGGGATGATGCCAAACAGCTTCTTCGGTGCCAGCAGATTGCCACGCTTGGCGGGATCGAGATCCTCGATCGTCCGCCGCAGCTCGGCCAGATCGGCGCCCACGCCGCTTTCGCCGTCCATCGCCTTCACCGGCTTGTCGAGGAAGCGGTTGGAGAAGCCGGCGGCGTCGGCGATCTCCTTGCGGCCCATATTGGTCAGCTGGTCCACCCGCTTGCCGAATTCGGGGCTGTTCACATCCTGCGCCACCAGCTCCGCGACGAAGGCGTCGGCCTTCTCGTCGAGCTTGGAACGCTGCCCCTCCTTCAGCGGCACCAGCCCGGCGGCGGCCGACGGCGCCACCGCGCGCACCGGCTCCGGCGGGGTCAGCACCAGATCGGTGTCGGTCTTGGTCGCGGTCGTCGCCATGCACGGATCTCCCTTGTGCGCGAAGATGGCCGTTCGCCCGCTCGCGTTCAAGCACGCTTCGCGGGCGACGTGCGGTGGTCGGTGGCCGTTCGCGTGTCGTTCATCCGCCGCGCCGCATGGGCGGGGCCAAGAGGTCACGGCCGGCGAAGGGCGATGGATGAGCAAGGCACAGGTGCAGCGGCTGGGACGTCAGCTTGGCTGGTTCGCCCGGATCTGGCTGGGCGCGTTGGCGGCGATGCTGTTGATGGCGCTGATGATCCACCTCGCGACCGGCTCCTGAGCCTGCTAGGGCGGCGCCGCACAGAGGGAGTATGATCGGTGAAGCCCAGGATTTTCGCGATGCTGCTGCTGCCGGCGATGCCGATGCTGCTCGGCGGCTGCGTGCGTACCGCGGCGAGCATCGTCACCTTTCCGGTCAAGGCCGCCAGCCAGGGGGTCGACTGGGCCACCACCAGCCAGGACGAGGCCGACCGCAATTACGGCCGCAAGGTGCGCAAGCAGGAAGCACGCGAGGGCCGCGAGGCGAAGAAGCAGGCCCGCGAACAGGCGAGGCGCGACCGCGAAACCCGTCGCGACCGGGATTGAGCCGGCGCAAGCCCTGACGTTCTAGGCGGCGAACCGCCCCGGCCCGTACACCTTCGGGCCGATCCCCCGCGCCGGTGATCGCGATGTCGGCGCGGATCATGCCGCCGCCCGCGCATCCAGAAAGGCGTCGATCGCGGCGAAGGCGGCGCGGCGCGGCGCGTCGGTCTCGCGCAGCAGTTCGTGCGCGCCATCGATCATCGTCAGCGCCGCGTCGGGCAGGCGCGCGGCCGCCCGCCGGATCGCCGCCGCGCTCACCAGCCGGTCGCGCTCGGTGCCGATCAGCAGCACCGGCACGCCCACCCGCTCCAGCACGCCGGGTGCATCAAGCCGCGCGATCGACCGCAGCGCCGCCGCCAGCCAGGCCCAGTCCGGCGC
>CAXTTS010000255.1:0-4102 GCA_964247265.1 uncultured Sphingomonadaceae bacterium | reverse complement strand
CCAAGAGCTTCCTGCCGAACTATCGCGAATATTATGAGAAGCGCTGGTTCGCCCCCGGCGTGGGCCTAACCGGGCTGGACATCGCGGTGGCCGGGCAGACCGTGCCGTTCGGGCCGGACCTGATCTTTGCCGCGGACGATCTGGCCGACTTCTGTTTCCACATCGAGATCTGCGAGGATTATTGGGCGCCGGCGCCGCCATCGACGATGGGCGCGCTCGCCGGGGCGCTGATCCTGTGCAATCTCTCCGCCTCCAACATCGTGATCGGCAAGGCGCGCGAGCGGATGCTGCTGTGCGCCGCCCAATCGATGCGAGCGCAGGCGGCCTATGCCTATTCCGCCGCCGGACCGGGCGAGAGCACGACCGATCTGGCGTGGGACGGCCAGGCGATGATCCACGAACTCGGTGAGTTGCTGGTGGAGTCGCAACGCTTTTCCGACGAGGCGGAGATGATCCTCGCCGACATCGACGTGCAGCGGCTGCGGCTGGAGCGGATGCGGACGCCGACGTTCAACGACGCGGCGGTCGCGGCCGGCCATCCGGAGACCCGCTTCCGCCGTATCGCCTTCGCGCATCGCCCCACCTTCGCCGCGCGCGGGCTGCACCGGCCGATCCGCCGCTTCCCCTTCGTGCCGAACGATCCCGCGCGCTTGGACGAGGATTGCTTCGAGGCGTTCAACATCCAGGTGGAGGGCATCGCCAAACGCTTCGTCGCCTCTGCCGCGAAGACGATGGTGATCGGCGTCTCGGGGGGGCTCGATTCCACCCACGCGCTGATCGTGGCGGCCAAGGCGTGCGACCGGCTGCGCCTGCCGCGCACGACGATCCTCGGCTACACCATGCCGGGCTTCGCCACCGGCGACGAGACGAAGGGCAATGCCTGGGCGCTGATGAAGGCGCTGGGCATCGTCGGCGCGGAGATCGACATCCGGCCGGCCGCGCGGCAGATGCTGGCCGATCTCGGCCATCCGTTCGCCAAGGGCGAGGCGGTGTACGACATCACCTTCGAAAATGTGCAGGCGGGGCTGCGCACCGATTATCTGTTCCGCCTGGCCAATCACAATGGCGGCTTCGTCGTCGGCACCGGCGATCTGTCGGAACTGGCGCTCGGCTGGTGCACCTATGGCGTGGGCGACCAGATGAGCCATTATGCGGTGAATTGCGGCGTGCCGAAGACGCTGATCCAGTATCTGATCCGCTGGTGCACTCGATCGGGCCAGTTCGATTCGGAGACGGACCGCATCCTCGCGGCGATCCTCGGCACCGAGATTTCGCCCGAGCTGGTGCCGCCCGATGCGAGCGGCGCGATCCAGAGCACGGAATCGAAGATCGGGCCGTATGAGTTGCACGATTTCTTCCTGCATTATGTCGTTCGCCACGGGATGCCACCGTCGAAGATTGCCTTTCTCGCCTGGCATGCGTGGCACGATGCGGACGCGGGGCGCTGGCCGGCCGGCTTCCCGCAGGAGGCGCGCCGATCCTATGACCTGCCGACGATCCACAAATGGCTGGAGGCGTTCCTCTGGCGCTTCTTCCAGACGAGTCAGTTCAAGCGATCGGCGATTCCCAACGGCCCGAAGGTATCGACCGGCGGAAGCCTGTCGCCGCGCGGCGACTGGCGCGCGCCCTCCGACGGGACCGCGCGCGTCTGGCGCGATGAGCTGGAAGCGGCGTTCGCCGGCATGTGACGCCGCCCGACCGGCTGCCTGATGTGCGATTCGTACAGGCGGGCGTGCTCTTTTCCGTAACATTGGCCGCGGCGGCGCAGCGTTGCTCCAAGCGTGTCACAAAGGGATAAATCGGCAGCCCTTCTTCGCCCTGCTATACAAGGCGCTGCAATCGCTGATATTTTCAGAATGCCACCTGCTGCGTCAAGTTACGAACTTATGAGCCGGAGCAATGACGAATATCAGTGCGAATGTAACATAAACTGATTAAGGTTATTCGCTGACGCGCTACCCCGCGTGGACTGTGGGAGATGCTACGTTGAGCATGATCGATCAGGCTGAACTTCATCCAAGGCTGGCTTGCCCGCGCTGCCACTCCCCGTTGCGGAACGACGCGGATGAGTTGCGTTGCACCAACACCGGCTGCGGCCTGCGCGACGAGCCTTTTCCTCAGATCGACGACGTTCCGATACTGGTAGATTTCGAGACATCGATCCTCGACCGCAAGGCGACGCTTTCGCACAAAGCCGCGTCGCCGGCGAAATCGCGCAACCAAGGCGCGTTGCGGCGCGCGTTGATCGCCAAGCTGCTCAAGAACAAGCGCGAATCCGCCAGTAATGTGGCGAGCTTCCTTGCCGCCTGCAAGCAGGTGAGCGCCGAGCCATTGATCCTCGTCATCGGCGGCGGCGAGATCGGTGAAGGCGCGCGGTTGCTGTATGACGATCCCTCGGTGAAGCTGGTCGGCTCCGACATCTATCTGTCATCGCAGACACAGTTGATCGCCGACGGACACCAGCTTCCGTTTCAGACCGGCAGCTTTCACGGCGTCTGGATCCAAGCCGTGCTGGAGCATGTGCTGGACCCCGGACAGGTGGTGAAGGAGATCCACCGCATCCTCGTTGACGGCGGGATCGTCTATGCCGAGACGCCGTTCATGCAGCAGGTCCATGAAGGCGCCTATGACTTCACGCGCTTTTCGCTGAGCGGCCACCGCTGGCTGTTCCGGGGCTTCTCCAACCTTGCGTCTGGGATCACGCGCGGGCCGTCGACGGTGCTGCTGTGGTCGATCCGCTATTTCGTGGCGAGCCTGTTCGGCAGCTACAAGGCGGGCACCGCCGCCAGCCTCGCCTTCTTCTGGGTGCGCTATCTCGATCGCTTCTCGAAATCGTCGTTCGCGATCGATGGCGCGAGCGGCGTCTGGTTCCTCGGCAAGCGCGAGGTGGACGAGATCAAGCCGCGCGACGTGGTGGCCTATTATTCCGGCGCGCAGTGACGCGATCGGGCCAGTAACAGGCTGGCATCGCCATAGGAGTAGAAGCGATAGCCTTGTTCGATCGCGTGGGCATAGGCCGCTTGCATCCGATCGACGCCCATCATCGCCGAAACCAGCATGAACAAGGTGGAGCGCGGCAGGTGGAAGTTGGTGAGCAGCCCGTCCACCCCACGAAAGCGGTAGCCGGGCGTGATGAAGATCGCGGTGTCGCCCTCGAAAGGGTGGATCCTATTATCCTCACGCGTGGCGCTTTCGATCAGCCGCAGGCTGGTAGTGCCGACGGCGATGATCCGCCCGCCCTGCGCGCGAACCGCGTTCAGGCGGGCGGCGGTGGCGGCATTTAGCCGGCCCCATTCGGCATGCATCCGGTGATCGGCGGTATCGGCCACCTTCATCGGCAGGAAGGTGCCGGCGCCGACATGCAGAGTGAGCGTGGCATGGCCGATCCCCGCCGCCGCGAGCGCATCCATCAGCGCCGGCGTGAAGTGCAGCGCCGCCGTGGGTGCCGCGACGGCCCCCTCCTCCCGCGCGAACATCGTCTGATAATCGTCGAGGTCGCGGGCGTCGGCCGGGCGCTTGCCGGCGATATAGGGCGGTAGCGGCATCCGCCCGACACGCCCGAGCAGCAGCTCGACCGGCTCGTCGCCGACGAAGGTGAGCAGCAGCGAACCATCGTCGCCGCGTTCGGTCGCGATCGCGGAGACGTCTTCGCCGAAGACGATCTCCTCGCCGTCGCGGATGCGCTTCGCGTTGCGGACGAATGCGCGCCACGCGCGCGGCCCCTCGCGCTTGTGCAGGGTCGCGCCGATGCGCGCCTCGCCGCGCCGCCCTTCGAGCTGGGCGGGGATCACGCGGGTATCGTTGAACACGAGCAGATCGCCGGCGCGCAACTGGCCGGGGAGGTCGCCGACATGCCTGTCCCGCGTCTCGTTGCCGTCTAGCACCAGCAGGCGCGCCGTGTCGCGTGGTGACGCCGGGCGCAGGGCGATGCGATCTGCGGGCAGGTCGAAATCGAACAGGTCTACGTTCATGTCAGCGCGCTTTGGCGGAAACCCGGATCAGCGCGGGCGCCTGGTCTTGGCAGGCTTGGCGGGCGCGCTGTCGAGGGCTTCGGCCGCGTCGCCGGCGGCGCGGGCTGCGCCATCGGCCGAGACCTTGGCCG
>CAXTTS010000254.1:0-4108 GCA_964247265.1 uncultured Sphingomonadaceae bacterium | reverse complement strand
GCTTCAGCGCGCCTTCCGACAGCATCGGATCATAGCCGTGGCCCATCATCAGCGTCGACGGCTTCAGCCGTCGCCCGCCGACCTCGCGCGCGACCGGCTTCGGGCGGCGGCGCGGCGTGGCGCCGGTCAGGTCGGCTTCGGTTTCGTCCTGTGCCATGGCGCGATCCTCGTGCGGCGTCGCACCAGCCTATCCGAACCCCGACGTCACGCCAGCGAAAGCATCAGCCGGGCAGCCCGATCAGGCTGATCTGGCGACCATAGTCCGGTTCGCCGCGGTGGGTGGTGCGGCGATAGCTGAAGAAGCGTTTCTCGTCGGCATAGGTGTCGAGCCCCAGCGCCTCGATGCGGCCGACTCCGCCGGCAGCGAGGCGGGCGGCGACATAGGCTTCGATGTCGAACTGGTGGTGGCCGCGCCTGCCGGCCAGGAAAAAGCGCTCGTTCGCCGGATCGGCGGCGGCGAAGCGGTCCAGAAAGCCGTCGTCGACCTCGTAGGAGCCGCGCGCGATGCACGGACCGATCGCGGCCACGGTTCGCGCCCGATCGGCGCCGAGCCGCTCCATCGCGGCGAGCGTCGCATCGGTGATCCCGCGGAGCGCGCCCTTCCACCCGGCATGCGCCGCGCCGACGACGCCGGCGGTCTGGTCGGCGAACAAGACGGGTACGCAATCGGCGGTGAGGATGCCGAGCAGCAGCCCCGGCCGATCGGTGACGAGCGCATCGGCGCGCGGCCGCGCCGCATCGGCAAAGGCTTCGGTCACCACGATCGCATCCGGCGAGTGGACCTGATGGAGGGTGACGAGCGCTGTGCCCGCCAGCACCGCGTCGACCGCTCGCGCCCGGTTCGCGGCGACCGCAGCGGGATCGTCGTTTGAACCCAGGCCGACGTTGAGGCCGGCGTGGATGCCGGTCGAAACGCCGCCCTCGCGTCCGAGGAAGCCATGCGGGACGGCGGCGAGGGTGGCGGCGCGGATCGGAATGGGGAGCATGAGACCGCCCTAGCCGACGCGCGCGCTGCAGGGGAGCGTCAAGATCAGAAGCCCGCCGGCCGCGGCCAGCCTGGCGCAGTGATCGCGAGGATCTTGAACAACCGGCCCATCGCCGCCGTGCCGACGAGTCGATCCCGGGCAGCGGCGATCTCGGCTGCGCGATCCGGCGCGGCGCGGGCGAGCGCCGCCGCCCGCGCGCCAATGCCGAGCGCGTCGAGCCAGGCGCCCTGATCCACCGGCCCATGTAGCGTCGCGCCCGACGCCGCTGCTGCTGACGCCATGGCGGCAAAGTCGACGTGCGCGGTGAGGTCGCGGCTGCCCGGATCGACGAACGGCTCCGCGAAGGCGTGGCCGCTCACCGCCTGGAGCGTCTCGCCCACCGCGGATCGGCGGTGGCCGTAATCGATGACGAGGAGAGCCCCGCCCTGCGCGGTCAACCGCTGGGCAAGTGCCGACGTCATGCCGTCCGCGGTCGGGCACGTCTCGACCAGGCTGCCCGGTGGTGCGTCGCGCAAGGCCGGCGGTACCGCAGCATCGGCGGGTTCGTGGCCGGGAACGGGAACGAAGCCGGTGCCCGACCAGGCGATCATCCGCTCGCGCCAGCCCGCATCGGTGCGCCAGTATTGGTGGATCGGCAACGCGTCGAAGAACTCGTTGGCGACGATCAGCAACGCCGCATCGCTTGGCAGCGCGGCAATGTCGTCATGCCAGGTCGCGCCGGGAACACGTCCCGCCTGAGCCACCCGCAGCACCGGACTGGCCTCGACGAAATGGACCGGCGGCGCCAGCCCCGCCGGCCGCATCGCTCGCAGCGCATCGGCCGCGAGCGTGCCGCGGCCTGGACCGAGCTCTACATAATGCGCCGGCGGCCGGCCCGCGCGCAGCCACAGGTCGGCCGCCCAGGCACCGACCAGCTCGCCGAACATCTGGCTGATCTCGGGCGCGGTGATGAAATCGCCGGCACGGCCGAGCGGATCGCGCGTGGCGTAATATTCGGCGTTGGCGGCGGCCATGAACTCGGCGACCGGGATCGGCCCATCGCGGGCGATCCGCCGGGCGAGGCGCGCCGTCAGCGACCCGCCGGACGGTTCAGGCGACGCTCTGGCTCCCGGCGATCGACTCGACGCGAACGCGGCGGGCCTTGGCTGTGGCGATCAGGTAGATGCCGCCGAGGAGCATCGGCACGCTTAGCGTCTGCCCCATCGTCAGGCCCCAGGAGAGATGCTCGAGCCCCGCATCCGGAGCGCGAAACCGTTCCAGCACGATCCGGCTGAGGCTGTAGCCGAGCAGGAAGGTGCCGACGAGCTTGCCCGGCTGGTAGCGCGCGTCGGTCCGCCAGAACAGGAAGGCGAGCACGCAGAAGAGCGCGATCCCCTCCAGCCCGGCCTCGTAGAGCTGGCTCGGATGGCGCGGCAGATCGCCGGCGCGGGGAAAGACGACCGCCCACGGCACGTCGGTGACGCGACCCCAGAGCTCGCCGTTGACGAAGTTCGCGAGCCGCCCGAAGAACAGGCCGAAGGGCACGCAGCAGGCGACATAGTCGTGGATCCGCAGCCAGTTGAGCCCGTTCTTTCGTGCCAGGTAAAAGATCGCCAGGCTGACGCCGATCACCCCGCCGTGGAACGACATACCGCCTTCCCAGAGCTTGAACACGTCCAGCGGCGTCGCCAGCAGTTCGGGCTTGTAGAACAGCACGTAAGCGGTGCGCCCGCCGATCAGGATGCCGAGCGTCGCGTAGAACACCATGTCGTCGGCGTGGCGCCGGGCCAGCGGCGCGCCGGGCCGATCGATCAGCTTGAGCAGATACCACCAGCCGATCAGGATGCCGGCGATATAGGCGAGCGAATACCAGCGGATCTTGAGGAAGCCGAGATCGAGCGCGATCGGCGACAGGTGAAGATCCTCGAACCGGAAGGCGGTGGTGGCCGAGGCGAGCAGAGACAGGATCAAGGCTTTACCCCCACGAGCTTTCGTCCTCATAAGAGCCGCGGCGCGAAACCGGAAGAGAGAGCATGCCGAGCGAGTTCGATCGGCACTTCGATGCGGCGATCGACCGGCTGACCGGCCCCGGCGGCGCTATCGCCGTCACCGGCGGGCCGGGGCAGGCGGTGCCGGTCGCGCTGCCGCCGACTCTACCGGCCTTCTGCCGCCATTATTGCGCCGCCCATGACGCGGCGGACGCGATCGTCGCCGGCGGCGAACGGCTCGACTTCGCCGCGCTCGATCGGCTCTCGGACCGGATCGCGGCCGCGCTCGCGGGCGAGTTCCGCGTCGTCCGCGGCGACCGCGTTGGCATCGCCATGCGCAAGGCACCGGCGTTCATCCTCTGCTATCTGGGGGTAGCGAAGGCGGGCGGCATCGCCACGCTGATCAACGGCTGGTGGGAGCGCGACGAACTCGCGCACGCCCTCGTGCTCACCGCGCCGGCGCTGATACTGGCCGACGCCGAGCGGGCGCGCCGGATCGCCGCCACCGCCACGCCGGTACGCACAATCGTGCTGCCGATCGAGCAGCCGGTAGACACCGCCCTCGCTCCGCTTCTCGACGGCGCGCGGGAGGGGGCGCTACCGGACCTGCTGGCGGAAGAGGATGCGACGATCCTGTTCACCTCCGGCGCGACCGGGGCGGCCCGGGCGGCAGTATCGACGCATCGCGCGGTCACGACCGCGGCGTACGACTTCATGGCGCACAGCCTGGCGATGCGGGACGTGCTGGCCGCCACCGGGGCGCCGCCCCTGCCCCCGCCCGCGACCTTGATCGGCGTGCCGCTGTTCCATGTCACCGGCGCGATCTCGCTTATGCTCAACAGCATCGCGCTCGGCCGCAGGATGGTGCTGATGGCGAAGTGGGACGCGGGCGAAGCGCTTCGTCTGATCGAGGCGGAGAGGATCACCTACTTTGCCGGCGTACCGACGATGGGGATGGAGATGATGCAGCATCCCGACCGGACCCGGCGCGACCTCTCCGCGCTCGCCGACCTGGTCGCCGGCGGCGCGGCGCGGCCGGTGACGCATGTCGACCGTCTGCGCGCCGCGTTCCCCGATACCCACCTGGCCATGGGCTATGGCTTGACCGAGACGAACGCGACCGGATACACCAACAACCGCGCCGGCTACCGGGCC
>CAXTTS010000253.1:0-4138 GCA_964247265.1 uncultured Sphingomonadaceae bacterium | reverse complement strand
CGAGGAGGCGCTGATCGCCTCCGATCTCGGCCCCGCCACCGCCGCCCGCGTCCGCCAGCGCCTCGCCGACGAACGCTTCGATCGCGACATCGACGAGGCCGGCGTGCGCGAGGTGATGGCGCAGGAGATTGAAAAGATCTTGACGTCGGTTGCCAAGCCTTTGGAGATTGAGGCATTTCCTCGGCCGCAGGTGATCCTCGTCATCGGTGTCAACGGTTCCGGCAAAACGACGACGATCGCCAAGCTGGCGCATCTGCTGCAGGAGCAGGATTACAGCGTCATGCTCGTGGCGGGCGACACGTTCCGCGCCGCCGCGATCGGCCAGTTGAAGGTGTGGGCGGAGCGGATCGGGGTGCCGATCATCTCCGGCAAGGAGGGTGGCGACGCCGCCGGACTCGTGTTCGAAGGTGTCAAGCAGGGCACCGCTACCGGTATCGATGTGCTGATCGTCGACACGGCCGGCCGCCTCCAGAACAAGGCCGGGCTGATGGACGAACTTTCGAAGATTCGCCGCGTGCTCGGCCGCCTGAACCCGGCGGCGCCGCATGACGTGATCCTCGTACTCGACGCAACGACGGGGCAGAACGGCTTGAACCAGATCGAGGTTTTCCGCGAGACGGCCGGCGTGACCGGGCTGGTGATGACGAAGCTGGACGGCACCGCGCGCGGCGGCCTGCTGGTGGCGGCGGCTGAGAAGTTCGGCCTGCCGGTCCACGCGATCGGCGTGGGTGAGGGCGTCGACGATCTGCGGCCGTTCGATGCGGGCGAGGTGGCGCGCGCCATCGCGGGGGTCGAGCGATGACGGCGCCCAAGACGGAGGCCAGCCCCGGCATGCGGCTGGCGCTCGATCTCGGGCCGCTCGGCATCTATTTCGCGGCATATTCCCTCACCGGAAAGAACATCTTCGTCGCCACCGGCGTGTTCATGGCGGCGACTTTGGTGGCGATGCTGTGGTCGTTGCTGCGCTATCGCCATGTCAGTGCGATCCAGTGGTTCTCGGCCATCATGGTGTTGCTGCTCGGCGGGCTGACGATCTGGTTCCACAAGGAATGGATCATCAAGATCAAGCCGACGATCTACTATCTGACGGTCACGGGCATCCTCCTGTTCGGCTTGCGGACCGGGCGGCCGACGCTGAAGCTGGTGCTCGGCAGCGCCTATCCGGGGCTGACCGAGCGGGGCTGGACACTTCTTTCGCGCAACTGGGCCTTGTTCTTCCTGGCGATGGCCATTGCCAACGAGGCGGTTTGGCGGACGACCAGCACCGACTTCTGGCTGGGCTACAAGTTGTGGGGCGCGATGCCGGCGACCCTGGTGTTCGCCTTGGCCAACATCCCCATGCTGCTGAAACACGGCATGACGGCCGAAGCGGAGTCGGTGGAGGGTCCGCCGCTGCCGCCGCCCGAATAGGATCACCCGGTCAGCGGCGCACAGCGGGCGCGCGCGAATACGCCGCCGTTGCTCTTGGCGCGGGTGCGGAGGAGCCAGATCGGCTTCTTGGAGCTATCCGCCCCAATGATGATCTCGACGCCCTCCCCCTCCCCCTGAAAGTTGCCGCCGATAGCGGTGAAGAAGCAATAGGACGTGTTTACGGATGCCATCGTGACGGTCTGGTTCGGCCCTGCGGCGAATTCGCCGGCAAAGGCGGCGGTTGCGGGCGACAACAGGCTTTTCGGGCCGAAAAAGCGTGCCAGCTTGCCGCTCTGCGGGGCGCCGACGAAATAGCTGACAGCGCCGCCGACGATCTGCGGATCGTCCTGGCAGCTATGCGCCTCGACTTGGGAAGGCGTATTGCCGCCGGTCGACTGGTTGACCTGGATATATTCGCCGCCGCCGCGCAGCCGGCCGCCGACCTCGGAAATCGCCGTCCACGCGTCGCCCCACCATGTCGGCTTGGTCAGCGAGAAGCATTTCGCGCTTCCCGAAGCCTTCCTCTCGACCTCGAAGTCGCTGGAGGCGATGCGGGTGGCGCCTTCCTTGCCGAAGGCGCTGCGCGGAACGCAGCGGGCGCCGGCGGCGACACTGTTCTGGCTGGACGAGCCATAGAGGCGCCAGCGCCCGCCGGTGTCGTAGAGCCGCACCCGCTCACCATTGCCGCTGAACCGCCCCTGCACCGACTGGAGGAAGCAGAATTGCGACGACGTATCGCCCATGTCGACCCAGGGCTGACCCTGAACCCATTGAAAATAGGTGCTGGCCGGTGCCGGTTGCGCCACGCCGGCCGCCAGCATCAAGCCACCGATCAATCGTAACCGCATCGCCGCCCCCATCCTTGCCCACCGCAAGATGATCGCCACGGCGACAAAGATCAACCGGTGGAGCAGCGTGCTTCAGGTGGATCAGGGCTCCATCTTCGTCGCCTTCTTTGCCGCCGGCTTCTTGGCGGCGGCCTTCTTCTTCGGCGCCGCAGCCGATGAGGCCTCGGACTTGGCCGTCGCTTTCTTGGGCGCCGCCTTGCGGACCGGCTTCTTGCCCTTCGCCGGCCCCTTGGCGGCACGCTCCGCCAGCAGCGCCAGTGCCTCCTCCGCCGTCATCGTCGCGGGATCGGCGGTCTTCGGCAGCGTCGCATTGGTGACGCCATCGGTGACATAGGGGCCGAAGCGGCCTTCCATCAGCTTCACCGGCTTGCCGGTCTCCGGGCTGTCGCCGAACGAGGCGAGCGGCTCCTTCGCCGCACCACGCCCGCGCCCGCCGCCGGCCGCCGCCTCGGCCAGCTTGACCACCGCGGCGTTCATGCCGGTCTCGAATACGTCGGCGGTGGTCTGGAGACGACCATATTTGCCGTCATGCTGAAGGTACGGGCCATAGCGCCCGATGCTGGCGGTGATCGGCTTGCCGCTTTCGGGATGATCGCCGATCGTGCGGGGCAGCGACAGCAGCTTCAGCGCCCAGTCCAGCCCGAAATCCTCGCCCTGCGGCACGTCCTTCGGGATCGAGGCACGCTTGGCCTCCTTGCCGTCGCCCAGCTGGACATAGGGGCCGAAGCGGCCGCTGCGCCGGGATACCTCCTCACCCGTCACCGGATCGGTGCCGAGCACGACCGGGCCGGCATCCGCCCCGGCATCGGTGGCGCCGCCGGCCTGAGCGAAGCGGCGGGTATATTTGCATTCGGGATAGTTGGAGCAGGCGATGAACGCGCCGAACTTGCCGCCACGCAGCGCCATATTGCCCTCGTGGCAGACCGGGCAGAGCCGGGGATTGCTGCCATCCTCCTTCTCCGGGAACAGATAGGAGCCGAGGAACTGATCGAGCGCCGCCGTCACCTCCGACGGCTGCCGCTCCATCACCTCTACCGTCTTGGGCTTGAAATCCTTCCAGAAGGCCTCGAGCACCGCCTGCCAGCCGGCGCGGCCGCCCGAAACATCGTCGAGGCTGTCCTCCAGCCCGGCGGTATAATCATAGCTGACATAGCGTTCGAAGAAGCGCTCGAGAAACGCCGTCACCAGCCGCCCGCTTTCCGCCGGGGTGAAGCGGTTCTTCTCCACCGTGACATATTCGCGATCCTTCAGCACCTGCAGCACCGAGGCGTAGGTGGAGGGGCGGCCGATGCCGAGTTCCTCCATCTTCTTGACGAGGCTGGCCTCCGAATAGCGCGGCGGCGGCTGGGTGAAATGTTGCTCCGCGGTGACAGACTTCTTCGCGGGGGTGTCGCCCTCGTTCAGGCGCGGCAGGCGGCGGCTTTCCTCATCCTCCGAATCGTCGCGGCCTTCCTCGTACAAGGCGAGGTAGCCGGGGAAGAGGACGACCTGCCCCGTTGCCCGCAGCGCCTGCTGACCGGTGCCGTCGGTCAGCTCGATCGTGGTGCGCTCCAGCCGGGCGGAGGCCATCTGGCTGGCCATCGCCCGCTTCCAGACGAGATCGTAGAGCCGGGCGTGATCGCCGGCACCGGCCTTGTCGCGGCCGAAATCGGTCGGGCGGATCGCCTCATGCGCTTCCTGCGCGTTCTTCGCCTTGGTCTGGTAGATGCGCGGTTTGTCCGGCACGTAGCTGGCATCGTAGCGGTTGGCGATCGCGCCGCGCGCGGCGGAGATGGCGCTGTGATCCATCTGGACGCCGTCCGTCCGCATATAGGTGATCGCCCCATCCTCGTAGAGCGCCTGCGCGATCCGCATCGTGTGGCTGGCCGAGAAGCCGAGCT
>CAXTTS010000252.1:0-4185 GCA_964247265.1 uncultured Sphingomonadaceae bacterium | reverse complement strand
AGCCGGTCCTGCGCACGCCCGCGCATCCGCGCCGCAGACCCACGATAGAGCGGAGCCACGTCCGGCAGGCTCGCTTCGTCGAGCGCGCGCTGCGGCGCGCCCTGCATTAGCGCCTCGGCGAGCAGGTGGCGGGTCGCGCTCGCGGCGATGCCGGTGTCGCGCGCGCGCCCGATCTCGGCCTCGGCGGCAACGCCGTCGCCGAGCCGCAGATAGGCCAGCCCCTGCATCAGGTGCGCCGCGCCGTTCGCGGGATCGGCCTTGATCGCGTTGAGCAGCTCGACCCGCGCGACACGCGGCCGGCTGGCGAGCAGCGCGGCGTTGGCGCGAGCATAATAGCGCATTGAATCCGCCCGTGCGTCCGCCAGCGCGGGCGCGGCCGAGCAGGTCAGGGCGGCGGCGAGGACGAGGCAGGGCAGGCGGCGCATGGCAGACGCCCTAGCCTGCAAAGGTAAATCCCGGGTGTGGCGATTTCCCGCCCCCCGCTCGCGCCCTAATCCAGCGACGCCATCAGCCGCGGTACCTCGGGCAGCAGCTCGCGGGCCAGGAAGCCGATCGGGCCGCGCCGTTCCGCCAGCGCCGCTCCCGCTTCGCCATGCAGCCAGACGCCCCAGGCGGCCGCCACGAACGGCGCGGCGCCGCGCGAGATCAGGCCGCCGATGATGCCCGCGAGCACGTCGCCCGAGCCGCCGGTGGCAAGGCCGACGCCGCCGCCCCGGTAACGGATCGGCGCTTCGCCGGGCGCGGCGACCAGCGTCTCGGCCGCCTTGAGGACCACGACCGATCCGAACCGTTCGGCCGCCTCGCACACCACGCGCCGGGGATCGTCGCCCACGTCGGCCTCCTCGATGCCGATGCAGGCGGCCATCTCGCCATGGTGCGGCGTCATCACGAGCCGCCCGCCATGGGCCCGGATCAGCGCCTCGTGCGCACCGGCGCAGGCGACCGAGGCGGCGTCGAGGACGATCGCGAAATCATCCCGCGGATCGCACAGGATCGCGGTGCCGAGCGCCGCCGCGCGGTCGCGGCTGCCGATGCCGGGACCCAGCACCATGCAGTCGGTGTGCGCGGCATTGTCGCGCAGGCTCTCCACCCCGGCGAGGTCGATCTCGCCGCCAGACGAGGGAAGCGCGACGATCCCGGCCTCCGGGATCAGCACGCCGAGTGCGATCGCCGCTTCCGCGATAGTGGCGATGCGGACCTTGCCCGCGCCGGCGCGGAAGGCGGCCTCCGCGGTCAGCCGGAGAGCGCCCGGCACGCTCGCCGATCCGCCGACCGTCAGCACCCGGCCGCGGCTGTTCTTGTCGGTGCCCGGGCCGTGGTGCGGCAGCGGGTGTGCCGTCAGCCAGTCCCGATCGAGCACGGCGGTCATCCCCGCGCCGCGACGATCTGGTCGGGCGCGCTCGTCACCTTGACGTCGGCCGCCTCGACCGGCGCGGTGACGTTGTAGCGGGCGAGGCTGAGGCCGCCGTTCGGCCCTAGCGACTCGTCGAAGCGATATTCGGTGATCGAGCAGTTGGCGACGTCGCCCTCGCGATCGATCGCGAGGATCTCGCCCTCGTTCATCCCCTCGATGACGTAGCGCAGACACAGCACGACGACCTGGTGGGCCACGATCATCACCCGCCGCCCGGCATAATGGAGCGAAACTGTGTCCATCACCGAACGGAGCCGCAGGATCACGTCGCACCAGCTCTCGCCGCCGGGCGGGCGGTGGTAGAATTTGCCGAGCATGCGCCGGAACTCGGCCTGGTCCGGGAAGGTGGCGGCGATGCCGGGCGTGGTCAGCCCGTCGAGGATGCCGAACTCCTTCTCGCGCAGCCGCTCGTCGCAGCATATTCCGACGTCGCTCTGGCAGCCGCCATTGCCCCGGAAGTGCCGGGCGGTGGCGATGGCGCGCGCATAAGGCGAGGCCATCAGCACCTCCGGCCGGCCGTCCTCCTGCCCTTCCGCGAACCATCGGCCGAGCGCGGCCGCCTGCTCCTCGCCACGCGGGCTCAAGGGCACGTCGACGTCGCGTTGGCTGAGGTCGATCCGCAACGCGCCCGATGCGTGCGCGGCATCGCGCGCGACATTGCCGGCGCTCTCGCCGTGCCGCACGATCCAGAGGACCGTCGGCCACCGCTGCTGCCGGGTCATATCGCGCCCGCCGTGTCGAGCGCGGCCATCTGCGCGGCGGATAGCGTGAGCTCCATCGCACCCGCCAGCTCGTCCAGCTGAGCGACGCTGGTGGCACTGGCGATCGGCGCGGTCAGGCCCGGCTTGGCGGCGACCCAGGCGAGCGCGATCTGGGCCGGCGACGCGCCGGTCTCCGCCGCGATCGCGTCCATCGCCGCGAGCACGGCCCGGCCTCTGTCGTCCATATATTCCCTGGCGCGCTCGCCGCGCGGCTTGCCTTCCAGATCCGCTTCGGTGCGGTACTTGCCGGTGAGAAAGCCGCTCGCCAGCCCGAAATAGGGCACGACTCCGATGTTCCGCTCGAAGCACAGCCGCTGCAGCTCGCCCTCGAACTCCGCGCGGTCGAGCAGGTTGTAGCAGGGCTGGAGCGCGGTGTAGCGGGCGAGGCCATCGGCGTCGCTCGCCGCCAGCGCCTCGGCCAGCCGTTCGGCGCTGTAATTCGAAGCGCCGATCGCACGGACCTTGCCGGCCCTGACCAGCGTGTCGAAGGCGCCGAGCGTCTCGGCGAGCGGGACGTCGGCATCGTCCCGATGGGCGAAATACAGGTCTATGTAATCGGTCTGGAGGCGCGCCAGCGACTGATCGACCGCCGCGGCGACGTTGGCAGGGGCAAGGCCGCCCTTCCGAAACCCGGCCGGTGCGAGCATGCCGACCTTGGTGGCGATCTGGACGTCGTCGCGACGGCCGCGGCGCTTGAGCCAAGTGCCGATCACCGTCTCGGACTCGCCGCCGCGATGACCGGGAACCCACTGCGAGTAGACGTCGGCGGTGTCGATCATCGTACCACCGGCGGCGACGAACGCGTCCAGCACGGCGAAGCTGGTCGGCTCGTCGGCGGTCCAGCCGAACACATTCCCGCCCAGCACCAACGGTGCGATGTCCAAGCCGCTGTCGCCCAGTGCGCGCGTCTCGACCATCGCAGTCTCCTCCGTTGCCTGGCGACCGGTCACGCCGGCCGGTCGAGCGTGATATGGCCGTCGCGCTTCAACGCCTCGATCGCCTTCTTGACGTCCTGGCTGCTGCCGCGCGGCAGCACCAGCACGGCGTCGCGGGTGGCGATCACGATCAGGTCGGACACCCCGACCGCGGCGACGAGCGGCCCGTCGGTGCGGATCAGGCAGCCGCTGGTGTCGATCGCGACTACCTCGCCGCGGTGCGCGTTGCCGCTCTCATCCTTGACGGCGAGCGCATGCAGCGCGTCCCAGCTGCCGACATCGGACCATCCCATCTCCACCGGCACGACCGCGACCCGCTCGGCCCGCTCCATCACTGCATAATCGATCGACTCGGACGGCGAGGCGGCGAAGGCGGCGGCATCGGGATAGACCTGCGCGCCATCGATCCGGGCCGCGGCCATGGCGGCGCGCGCGGCATCGGCGATAGCAGGATCGTGCGCGTCGAGCGCGGCCAGATAGGCATCGGCGCGGAACAGGAAGATGCCGCCGTTCCACGCATAGCTGCCCTCGGCCAGATAGGCTGCGGCGGTGGCGCGATCCGGCTTTTCTACGAAGCGCTCCGCCCGGCGGACGCCGGGCGCGATCTCCTCGCCGGCGTGGATATAGCCATAGCCGGTCTCGGGCGCGTCCGGGGTGATGCCGAAAGTGGCGAGCCAGCCGTCCTCGACCACCGGGGCGGCGAAGTCGATCGCCTCACGAAAGGCGGCGAGGTCGCCGATGACATGGTCGCTGGGCATCACCAGCAGCAGCGCGTCGGGTCCGGCGTGGAGCGCGGCGAGCGCGATCGCCGGGGCAGTGTTGCGCGCCGAGGGTTCCAGGATGAGGGTCGCCTCGCCGAAGCCCACGGCATCGAGCTGCTCGGCGATGATCGCGGCATGGCGGGCGTTGGCGACCACTACCGGGTTCGCGAAGCGAAACGCGTCGCCGGTGCGCAGCGCGGTCAGTTGCAGCATCGTCTCGTCATGCGTCAGGCTCAGCAGCTGCTTCGGCTTGCCGGCGCGCGACAGCGGCCATAGCCGCGTGCCCGAGCCGCCCGAGAGAATGACTGGCGTGA
>CAXTTS010000251.1:0-4243 GCA_964247265.1 uncultured Sphingomonadaceae bacterium | reverse complement strand
GCTCCTCGCCCGCGAATGCCTGGGCGTCGCCTATGCGGCGCAGGAACGCTGGGCGCCGGCCGCGGTCGCCTTCCAGCAGGCGGCGCAGGAGGCCGAGATCCAGCGCGACGGCCGAGCCGCGAACCTCTGGGTGCAGGCCGGCAATGCCGCGCTCGCCGGCGACGATCCCGCCGCCGCGCGCCAGGCGTTCGATCGCGCCATCGCGCTGCCGGTGCTCTCCGATCCGATGCGCGGCGAAGCCTATCTGGATCGCGCGCGGGCGGCGGTGGCGCTCAACGACGTGGCGTCGGCGCGGAGCGACATCGATCAGGCGCTGAAGCTGGTCGCCGCCGATCCGATGGCGTGGCTGCTCTCGGCGACGCTAGCCCGCCGCCAGTCCGACGCGCCGCGTGCCACCGCCGACATCGCCCATGCGGCGATGCTGGCGCCGGACGATGCCGCGGTGCTGTACGAGACCGGCAATATCGCCGAGCTGCGCGGCGACCATGAAGCGGCCCGTGCCGCCTGGACGAAGACCGTCGCCAAGGACCCGGAGGGACCCGCCGGCAAATCCGCGGCGGCGGCGCTGCTCCCCGGGGTGGACCCGCAGGGCAAGGACCGGCCGACCCATTGAGCCCGGTTCAACTGCCTCGCCGGATCGGCTAGGAGGGCGTGCATGAAATATCTCCACACGATGATCCGGGTCTCCGATCCCAGGGCGACGATCGACTTCTTCGCGCTCCTCGGCCTGCGTGAGCTCCGCCGCACCGACAGCGAGAAGGGCCGCTTCTCGCTGATCTTCCTCGCCGCCCCCGGCGACGACGAAGCGCAGGTCGAGCTCACCCACAATTGGGACGAGGCGGGCTATGGCGGCGGCCGCAATTTCGGCCACCTCGCCTACCGGGTCGAGGACATCTACGCGACCTGCCGGCGGCTGATGGACGCCGGCGTCACCATCAACCGGCCCCCGCGCGACGGCCACATGGCGTTCGTGCGCACCCCCGACGACATCTCGATCGAGCTCCTCCAGGAGGGCGGAGCGCTGCCGCCGCAGGAACCCTGGGCGTCGATGCCGAACACCGGCGTCTGGTGATGCCGTCCGGGCTCGAGGTCCTGGCTGTCCCGGTGCTGAGCGACAATTACGTGTGGCTGGTCCACGATCCCGCGAGCGAGGAGACGGTCGTCGTCGATCCCGCCGTCGCTGATCCGGTGCTCGCGGCAGCTGCCGCGCGTGGCTGGCGGATCAGCCAGATCTGGAACACGCACTGGCATGCCGATCACATCGGCGGCAACGCCGCGATCAGGGCCGCGACCGGCTGCCGCATCACCGGGCCGGCCGAGAAGGGCCGGATCCCGGCGCTGGATCGAGTCGTAGCGGAAGGCGACACGGTTTCGATCGGGGGGATCGCGGCGGAGGTTATCGCGGTGCCGGCACATACCACCGGCCACATCGCCTATCATCTGCCGTCGGAGGCGATGGTGTTCGTCGGCGACACCCTGTTCGCGATGGGCTGCGGCCGCCTGTTCGAGGGGACGGCGGAGCAGATGTTCGCCAACCTGACGCGGCTGGCGGCGCTGCCGCCGGAGACGCTGGTCTACTGCGGCCACGAATATACCCAGGCGAACGGACGCTACGCGCGCGTCGCCGAGCCCGACAACGGCGACATCGCCGCGCGCCTGGCCCGGGTGGACGCCGCGCGAGCCGCCGGGGAGGCGACGGTGCCAACGACGATCGCGCTGGAACGCGCCACCAACCCATTCATGCGGGCGGCCGATGCCGCCGAGCTCGGCCGCTGCCGCACCGCCAAGGATGCGTTTCGGGGCTGAGGCGGCGCAACCGTCGCGCCAGCCGCCGCGTTGTCGCCCGGAGAAGGAGGACGTGATGCGTATCCTGCCGCTTGCCGCGATGATGCTAATGGAAATCGCCGGCGGTTCGGCGCCGGCGCGCACGCCGGATGCGCCGCCGCTCGTCGGCGCGACCACGCCCGACGGCACGCCGTTGACGGCGAAGCTGGCTCAGGCGCTCGCCGGCCGTACCGCCGGCAAGCCGGTCTCCTGCGTATCGCTGCACGATGTCCGCTCGACGCGCATCATCGACGAGAGCGCGATCATCTACGAGACGAACAGCCGCAGGTGGCTGGTGAACTTCCCGGAGGGCGGCTGCTCTGCGCTACGACCGGACCGCGCGCTCGTGACCCGCACCCCGAGCGACCAGCTGTGCCGCGGCGACATCGCCCGGATCATCGATCCGCCGACACCGATCGAGTTCGGCTCCTGCGGACTCGGCGACTTCGTGCCCTATACGCGCTGAAGTTATGGGCCCGGCGTCTCGGGTGCGCCCATCCGGAACAGCATGCGATCCTCCCGGGTAAAGCCCTTGTACCAGATCACCGCGCCGTAGACGGCGAGAATGAGCGGGATGCCGAGCGCGAGCTCGGTCCATTCGGGCAGCTTCGTCGCCACCCAGCCGACCGCGCCCGCTGCCAGGGACGCCCAGACCAGCGGCCAGCGCCACCCCGAAACCGGCGCGCCGAGCAGGTGCGAGAGCAGCCGGGCCTTGGCGACCGACGCCATGGCCAGCGCGACGGTCAGTGCCATCGCCGGGCCGGCGGCCTGGAACAGCAGCGGCAGGCCCATCGCCCGCATCGTCCGGATCGCGACGAAGGCCAGCGCCGCCTCGGCCGCGAGCATCGCCAGCGAGATGGCGAGGTTGCGGTGGCGCGCGACATAGATCAGCGCCGCCTCGGACACCGCCGCCGTCGCCGCGACCACCTCGGCGGCGAGCAGGAAGGCGAGCGCGCCGGTGCCGCCGACGAAGTTCGGCCCGACCAGCCCCATCACCGCCTCGCCCGGGATACCGAGCGCGAGGCCGACGCCGGCCTGCGCGGCGATGATCCAGAAGCCGACCTGGGCGACCTGCCTGGCCACCGCCGCCTTGTTGCCGGCCTCGAGGTTCTGGGTGATCACTGGGCCCAGGATCGGATCGAAGCTGGTCTTGAGCTTCTGCGGCAGCGAGGCGACCTGCTGCGCGACATAATAGATGCCGACGATCGCGGGCGAGAAGAACAGGCCGAGGATCGCGATGTCCAGCCGCCGCGAGCCCCATTCGATCGCGTCCGCCGCCGCCAGCGGCACGTTGCGCCGGGCGATCCGGGCAAGCGCCGCGGGGCTCGGCCGCCAGCGGACCGGCACACCGTAGCTCCGCACCAGCGGCCACAGCGAGGCGGCCATCGCTGCCGCCATCGACAGCACGTAGGACAGGATCAGCCCGTCGCGCAGCGAATAGAAGCTGAAGCCGAACGCAGCGATGCTGATCGTCCACGGCTCGACCACGGCACGCGCGGTCACCGTCGCGGCGACGTTGAGGCGGTAGGCGAGCGCGGCCAGCGCGACATCCGACCAGGCGACCGGCAGGATGATCAGCGGCAGCAGCCGGTCGAGCCCGTTGATCGGGCTGTTCGGGAACATGAGCTCGGGCAGCGCGATCAGGATCGCCGCCGCGATGCCGGAGGCGAGCGCGGAGACCAGCATGCCGTCCCACACCACGTCGACATGCGGCCGCGCGGTGCGCGCGAGCTGCTGGGCAAGCCCGCGTTTCAGCCCGAGCGTCGCGATCTGCGCGGCGAGCTCGACGACGATCACCGCATAGGCGAAGCGGCCGAGCGCGTCCGCGCCGTAGATCCGGCCGGCGATGAACAGGAACGGCAGGCGCGCGGCGAGCCGCAGCAGGAAACCGAGGAAGTTGGTACGGCCGCCCTTGGCCAAACTCGCGATGTCGGCTTCGCCATGCTCCGCCCGCGCCGTCGGCGGCTGGATCAATGCGCGGCGCCCCAGCTCCGGCCGACGCCGACCTCGACACCGAGCGGAACCGTGAGCGTGATCGCCGGCTCGGCCGCGCCGGCCATGACCTGCGTGATCACCGCCCTCGCGGCTTCGGCGTCGCTCTCCGGCAGCTCGAACACCAGCTCGTCATGGACCTGGAGGAGCATGCGGACATGGGCCAGGCCGGCGGCGGCCAGCGCCGGGCCCATCCGCACCATCGCTCGCTTGATAATGTCCGCGCTGGTGCCCTGGATCGGCGCGTTGATCGCCTGCCGCTCGGCGCCCTGCCGTTCGCCCACGGTCTTGCCGCGGATCGCCGGCAGGTGCGTCTTGCGGCCGAACAGGGTGGTGACGAAGCCCTTGTCGCGCGCCTGCGTCAGCGTGTCCGCGATGTAGCGGTTGATGCCGGGGAAGCGATCGAAATAGCGGTCGATCATCGCCT
>CAXTTS010000250.1:0-4250 GCA_964247265.1 uncultured Sphingomonadaceae bacterium | reverse complement strand
GAACGAGATCACGCAGATCTTCGCCGGCCTCGACCTTTCGATCTGGGACGTGCTGGATGCGGCGGCGACGAAGTGGAACTTCCTGAAGTTCCAGCCGGGTCTGGTCGGCGGCCACTGCATCGGCGTGGACCCCTATTACCTGTCGTTCCGCGCGCAGCAGCTGGGCCACGATCCGCAGGTGATCCTCTCCGGCCGTTCGATCAACGACGAGATGGGCGGCTGGGTGGCCGATCAGTTGCACGCGCGGCGTGGGCGCACGGCCGGATCGGTGCTGGTGCTGGGGCTCACCTTCAAGGAGGACGTGCCCGATCTGCGCAACAGCAAGGTGGTGGACGTGATCCGCCGGCTGGAGGCGCTGGGCCATGTCGTGACGGTGCACGATCCGATGGCCGACGGATCGGAGGCGGCGCACGAATATGGCCTGGCGCTGGTGCCGGAGGCGCTGGAGGCGCGCTACGATCTGGTGCTGGGCGCGGTGCCCCACGCCGATTATCGCGCGATGGGCGGCGAGGCGTTGCGTGCGCTGGCGACAGACGGCGGCCTGATCGCGGACCTGAAAGGCATGTGGCGGGGGGTGGCGCTGCCGGGCGATGTGGATCGCTGGACGCTGTAGGCGGTGGCCGGTCCGGCGAAGATGAACGAAATGTCGGACTTCTCCAACGAAAGCCATGAAAGCCACGCTATGAGGGGGTGAAAATCGCTCTCGGCGCGCAAACGGCTATGTGACGGTGGAAAGAGCGCGCGGACGAGCCACGCTGACATTATGCCATGATGGCGGTGACGTAGGACAGCGCGTGTGTGGAATGGCTGCTGTCGCCCGATTGCAGACATTCATCGGGTATGAGAAGTAGCGGTACGATGTGGCATTATCACCAAGGCATTATTGATCGCGCTAGCGCCGCAGCCTCGTCAGGCAGCCTTTTGACCGTATACGCCGCCATGCAGCGCGATGCTGTTCTGTGGGCTCTACCGGCCGTGATTGCCATTGCCGTCTGCTGGACGTTCGACCTGTCAGGTCAATCAAGCCTATGGGTTTCGCTGCCCTTAGTCGGTGTCAGCCTATTTGGATGCGTCTTCTACGTTGGCGCTGTTTACCTCCGAGCGATGAAGCGTAGGGCGAACGGCAGCTAGCCACCAACTCCGTCCGTCACCCCTGACGCCAGCCCCCTACACCCCCGGCAATGCCTGCCTCGTCACCCCCCAGTCCTTCAGATCCTTGCTCCGCGCGCGCTTCACCAGTTCGTCGGCGTCGCGGATGGTGAAGCGGGCGGCGGTTTCGGTCGTTTCCAGTTCGTCCCAGGTGATCGGCGCGGCCACCGGCGCGTTGGCGCGGGCGCGGGCGGAATAAGGCAGCACCGCCGTCGCGCCGCGCTGGTTGCGCAGCCAGTCGAGGAAGATGCGGCCCTTGCGCTCGGTCTTCTTCATGTTGGCGGTGAACATCTCGGGGTGGGCCTGGCCCAGCGCCTTGGAAAAACGGCTGGCGAAATCCTTGACGGCCACCCAGTCCCGCGTCGCATCGAGCGGTGCCACGACATGCACGCCCTTGCCACCGGACAGCATCGGGAACGTCACCAGCCCCATATCGGCCAGCACGCCGCGCAGGAACACCGCCGCCGCCTTCACCGCCGGAAAGCCCAGCCCCTCGTCCGGGTCGAGATCGAACACCATGCGATCGACCATCTCGACGGCGGCCACCTTCGATCCCCAGCCGTGGAACTCGATCGTGCCCATCTGCACGCAGGCGAGCAGGCCGGCGCCATCGTCGATGTAGAGATAGGGCTCGTCATGCCCGTCCTTCTCGCGGATCGGCACCTTCTTCACCGTATCGCCGAAGCTGCCGGCATCATGCTTCTGGAAAAAGCAATGCTTGGCGCGCCCTTGCGGGCAGCGAACGAGGCTGACCGGCCGATCGGCGGTGAAGCCGAGCATCGTATCGGCGACTATCGCGTAATAATCCGCCAGCTCGCCCTTGGTGATGCCGGATTCGGGGAAGATCACTCGTTCGCGGCTGGAGATGGCGATGCCGAACGGCTTCTCCTCGGGCTTGGCCGCCACCTTGGCGCGCTTCGCGCCCGCCTTGGGCGGCGGTGCGGCGGCTTTCTCCTTCACCACCTCCCCGGCCGGCTTGTCCTCGCGCAGGCCGACGAAGCTGGAATGGCGCAGCACGCCGTCATGCGTCATCTCGGCGAAGGCGACTTCGGCGACGAGGACGGGATCGACCCAATGCGCGCCGCGCACGGCCGCGCGGGGCGCCTCCAGCGTCGCGGCGGCCCGTTCGAGCGGTTCGAGCTTGCCGAGCAGCATCTCGATCCCGGCGGCATCAAAGCCGGTGCCGACCTTGCCGGCATAACGCAGCACGCCATTCTCGTTGAGGCCGAGCAGCAGCGAGCGGAAGCCGCGCCCCTTCTCGCTCGGCGTCCAGCCGACGACCACGAACTCCTGCCGGCGGATGCACTTGATTTTGAGCCAGCTCTGGCTGCGCCGGCCGCGATAGGGTGCGTCGGCGCGCTTGGAGATGACGCCCTCATAACCGGCGCCGCATAGCGTCGCGAACAGCTTCTCGCCCTCGCCGGCGATGTGGTCGGCGTAGCGGATCGGCTCCTCCGCGCCCTCCAGCAGCGCGGCCAGTCGGGCCTTGCGATCCTTGTTGGCCAGCGGGGTGAGATCCTCGCCGTCCGCCTCCAGCACGTCAAAGGCGAAGAAGGTGAGCGGGCTGCTGCCTTCCTTCAGCGCGGCCTGCAGCGTCTGGAAGCTGGGCTTGCCGTCGCGATCGAGCGCGACGATCTCGCCGTCGATCAGCGCGCTGCCAGTGCCGAGCTTCGCCGCCGCCGCCACGATCGGCGCGAAGCGATCGGACCAGTCCAGCCCGGTGCGGGTATAGGCCTTGGCGCTGGTGCCGGCGATCGCGAGCAGGCAGCGATAACCATCATATTTCACCTCGTGCAGCCACTCGCCGCCGGCGGGCACATGATCGACGAGGGTGGCGAGCTGCGGCGGCTGGAAGGCGGGCAGCGGCAGCTTCGCGGCGGCCTTGCGGCGGGGTGCTGCGGCTTTCGGCGAGGCCTTGGCAGGCGGCTTGTCGGCCACCTTCGCCGCCGCCTTCCGCTTCGGTGCGACGGGCTTCTGCGGCGGCTTGCCCTCGGCGATCTCGTCCATCGTCCGGCCGGTGGCGACGCTGGTGAGGCAGCGTTCGACGAGTTCGTCGGAGCCGGCCTCGTGCCCGTCGGCCACCTTGCGGAGCAGCCAGTTCTCGTTCTTCTCGCGGCCGCGTGGCTTCAGGCGGATCATGATCCATTCGCCCTTCATCCGCTCCCCATCCAGGGTGAAGTGGAGATGCCCCTCGGCGAGCGTCTTGCGCGGATCCTTGCCGGGGTGTGGCGTCCAGCTGCCGCGATCCCACAGCATCACCGTGCCGCCGCCATATTGGCCCTTGGGGATCGTGCCTTCGAACGTGGCATAGTCGATCGGATGATCCTCGGTCCGCACCGCGAGCCTTTTGTCCTCCGGGTTGAGGCTGGGGCCGCGCGTGACGGCCCAGCTTTTCAGCACGCCGTCCAGCTCCAGCCGGAAATCCCAGTGCAGCCGGGTGGCATCATGCTTCTGCACCATGAAGATATTGCCCGCCGCCTCGCCCGGCTTGCCCGCCGGCTCCTGCGTGGCGGCGAAGTCGCGCTTGGCATTGTAGGTGGCGAGCGGATCGGTCATGCGCGTTTGCGAGCGGGCGCGCGTTTGGGCGCGGGCGCCTCCTCGGCCTCCGCCTTCTTGGCCGGCGCCTTGCGCGCGGCGGGCTTCTTCGCCGCCGGCTTCTCCTCGGCGGCCGGCTTCGCGCCGGGCTTGTCGAGCGAGCGTTTCAGCGCGGCCATCAGGTCGACGACGTTGGAGCCTTTCGGTCGCTCGTCGTCGCTTGTGTCGGACTTCACCGTCTTGCCCTCCTTCTTGCGCTCGATCAGGTCGCGCAGGGCATCGACGTAGCGGTCGTGGAACTCGGAGGCATCGAACTTGCCGGCCTTCTTCTCGATCAGCGTGGTGGCGAGGTCGAGCAGATCCTCGTCCGGCTGGCTGTCGGCAATGTCGCGGAAATAGGAGGCGGCCTTGTTCACCTCGTCGGCATAGCGCAGCGTCTCCAGCACGAGGCCGCGCCCGCACGGCTTCAGCGACACGGCATATTCGCGGCCGCGTAGCGCCAGCTGGCCGATCCCTACCTTGCGGGTCTTGCGCAGCGCCTCGCGCAGCACGACGAACGCCTCCTC